>DATDJX010000318.1:0-16352 GCA_036520275.1 Asanoa sp. | reverse complement strand
TCTCGGCGCAGCGCGTTGCACATCGACCACAGAGCCACGAATGGGTCGAGGTTCTCCGGGGCGATCTCGAGCCAACGTGCCCCCCACTCGCCGAGCATCACGCAGACGTTGAACAGGTCATGACCGGCGGGTGAGAGCTCGTAGTGGCGCCCGCGCCCGGCAGGTTTGGATGCAGACTCAACGATGCCGAGCCGTTCCAGCTGCCTGAGGCGCTGCGCGAGCAGGGTGCGGGACAGACCCGGCGCACCCACCAGGATCTCGCTGAAACTTCCGCAGCCCAGGGACAGGTTGCGGACGATCAGTGGTGTCCAACGCTCGGCAAAGATCTCGGCACCACGGGCGATGGGGCAGTACTGGCCGTAGGTCCGCATGACGCCATCGTCACCCACCCACGGTCGGGTTTGAAGTCCAGTTTCTTGACTTCACGGCCAGCGGCCCACCGTAGTGCGATGGAAGCCGTCGGTGGGACGACACCGACCAACCAGTTGGCCACCTGAGCGCGGAGGCGACGACCATGGAGATCGACGAGTTCCAGGGCCAGGGGATCACGCCCGACCATGCCGAATACCACACCGCGCGAGCCGTGTGGAACGGCGCCATCGACCGCTACCCGCGACTGATCGCTCGATGCAGCGGGACAGCCGACGTGTCCGCTGCCGTGCGTTTCGCGCGCGAACACGACCTGGAGATCGCGGTACGGGGCGGGGGCCACAACGTGGCCGGCACCGCTGTGTGCGACGACGGGATCGTCATCGACCTCTCGGCGATGCGGGCCGTCCGGGTCGACCCAGACAGCCGCACGGCCCAGGTGCAGGGTGGTGCCCTGTGGGGCGACGTCGACCACCGGACCCAGGCCCACGGGCTGGCCACCACAGGCGGCATCGTCAGCCACACGGGCGTCGCAGGACTAACCCTTGGCGGTGGCATCGGCTGGCTCATGCGCAAGCATGGCCTCACTGTCGACAACCTGCTCGCCGCCGATGTCGTGACCGCCGACGGTGAACTGCTGCGGGCATCCGAAGACCAGCACCCCGACCTCTTTTGGGCGCTGCGCGGAGGAGGCGGCAACTTCGGTGTGGTCACCTCGTTCGAGTTCCAGCTCCACCCGGTCGGACCCGACGTCCTGGCCGGCCCCATTCTCTGGGACGCAGGCGATACCGACGAGGTCCTCCGCTTCGATCGCGACTTCGTGCGCAACGCCCCAGACGAGCTCGGCACGGTCGTGAGATTCGGCACCGCGCCGCCGCTACCGGACATCCCCGACGAACTGCACTGGCGGCCGGTCATCCAGGTGGGCGCCTGCCACGTCGGACCGGTTGAGGACGCTGAAGCTGTGCTCCGGCCCCTACGCACCTTCGGGCGGCCCCTCCTCGATCTGATCGCACCCACGCCCTACGTGGACCACCAGAGCGCCCTCGACTCCACCGTGCTGCACGGCTGGAACTATTACTGGAAGTCGACGTACCTCCCCGAGCTTCGCGACGACCTGATCGACGTGATCGCCGAACACGCATTCGCATGCACGTCACCGCGGTCGTACGTGGCCATGTTCCACCTGGGAGGCGCCGTCGGCCGCGTGCCCGAAGCCGCCACCGCGTTCGGGAACCGACAGGCGTCACACGCGATCACCCTCGACGGCGTGTGGCGGCCCAACGAGGACCGGGACATCGCCTGGACCAAGAGCTTCTTCGCCGCCCTCGACAGCTACCGCGAGGGCGTGTACGTCAACTTCCTCGGCGCGGACGAGGATCCCGGCCGCATCCGCGAGGCCTACGGCACCGGTGTCTACGACCGGCTGGTGGACATGAAGACCAGGTACGACCCCGACAACGTGTTCCGCCACAACCAGAACATCCGCCCGCGATCGAGCGAACAGCCGCCCCGTCGAGACCCGCGGTCCACGTCTCTGGCGCCGGCGCGGTAGAGATCACGAGACCGGATTCTGCACACCAACTCGGGGCAGTGAGGCAGCGACGCGCACCCGCTCCACGCGATGCGTGAATCGCTCCGACGGGCGCAGGCCCCTAGGCTCACCGTAAGAAGAACAACGAGGGAGGGGCGCTGTGTCCGACGAACGCGAGCGAAATGCGCGTCTTCCCCCACGATGGTTCGTCCGTCTCGCCTGGTCGGTGCACCGCGCGGTCTACCGCATCACCGCCGGACGGGTCGGCCTGTGGCGCCCAAAGCGCAACAGGTGGGGCACGCTGCGCCTGACGACAACCGGGCGCCGCACCGGGCTGAACCGCCACGTGATCGTCGGCTATTTCGAGGACGGCGAGAACCTGGTCACCCTGGCGATGAACGGCTGGGCCGACGGCGAACCGGCCTGGTGGCTCAACCTGCAGGCGCAGCCCGACGCGACGGTCGATCTGGTCGACGGGTCCCGTGCGGTGCGGGCAACCGCGGCCGACGGGCCGGAACGATCGCGCCTGTGGGCCAGGTGGCGCGACATCGACACGCGGCTGGATGCGTATGCGGCTCTGCGCTCGTCGCAGACGGCAGTCGTGATCCTGCAACCACGGCCCGGGCCGTCCTCATGACCGGGATGCCCGCGGTTGCCCGGCCCAAGGTCCGGCCGCGTCGTCAGCCGGAGCGGCGCCACACTGAGATAGGCACGATCCGGTCTGGTCGGATCCGGCGCTCGTCGACCGCTGGCGCGGCATCGCCATCATCACGGCCCCGGCCGTCGGGGGCCGGCGGATGCGGGCGATCGCATATGGTGGATGTGTGGTGATTCCCCGGCGGGTGGCGAGGATCAACCGCGTGGCGAGCAACCGGGTACTCGCTCCGCTCGCGCGCGTGCTGCCCGGTTTCGGCGTCGTGATACATCGTGGCCGCCGCAGCGGCCGCCGGTACCGCACACCGGTCAACGTGTTCCGGACCCCGGACGGTTACGTCGTCGCGCTGACCTACGGCGTAGGAGACTGGGCGCGCAACGTGCTGGCCGCCGGTGGCTGCGAACTGGAGACGCGGCAGCGCACCGTACGGCTGACCGATCCGCGCCTGGTCCGCGACCCGAGCCGCCACGCGGTGCCCGCCGCGATTCGTCCGTTGCTGGCCATCATTGGTGTGACCGAGTTCATTCATCTGCGCCCAGCGACATCCTGACCGCCACGCTTCCAGACCTCCGCTCGGGGATTAGGCCGACTCAGCACGACGAGAGAGTGATGGTCTCGTCCACTCCGATCATGGACTCGGCGCCACGCCCCGGGAGCAGGTGTTCGCGTCACTTCCAGCGGAATTAGCGCCGCACGGCTACCTGGAGGGCCAAGGGTGCGGACTTGTTTCTGACCTGGGCATACGTCGGTCGCGAACGGTTATCGTTGGGTACCGCTGGTAGACGTTCGACGGCCTGGGGCCGGGCTGGACCGGTATTTCCTCGAGGTAGGGCACCATCGGCCCGGCAAGCCAGCGGTTCAGCGCAATGCCTCCGGAGAGCTTGACGCTGACGTAGCCAGCGGGTCTTCCTGGCCTGCGTAAATGACGACGTCGGGAGGGCTGACGGTCAAGCTCGGTGCGGTTGGCCGCGACCGTAGTTGGTCACAGGGGGAGAGAGGCTGGTCGAGCTTCGGCGATTGCCTTTCGCCCGCCCTGCGTGTGGACCCGCTGCGCTGTGCGACGCCGTGCGGGAGGATGTGTGGCCGTGGCCCGATCACTGGATCCGCCAACCGTGGGGCCCGAGAGCGCCGGGCTCGCGTCGCGCCCGCCGATGGGATGGAACACCTGGAACTGGATGCTGGACAGCGTGACGTACCGGGCGCGGGTGGCGGAGCTGACCCAGGATGCGGTTCTGGCGTGCGCGCGGGCGCTGGTCGACTGCGGCATGCGCGATGCCGGCTACCAGTACGTGGTACTCGACGACTGTTGGCAGGCCTTACGCCGGGCACCGGACGGCACGCTCGGTGCGCACCCGCAGCGCTTCCCGGACGGGATCGCCGCCCTTGCCGACGGGATCCACGCGCTCGGCCTGGCGTTCGGGCTCTATTCGGTGCCGGGTTCGCTGACCTGCGCGCAGCAGTACGACGGCTACGGCGGCGATCCGCTCGGCAGCCTGGGGTTCGAGGAGCTCGACGCGTACACCTTCGCTGGCTGGGGTGTCGACTTCTTGAAGTACGACTGGTGTGGTGCTGATCTGAACGACGGGCTAGCCGCGGTCAACGCGTTCGCCCGGATGCGGCGCGAACTGGACCGGGTTCGTCGCCCTATCGTGTACGCGATTTCCGAGTACGGGCTGTTCGAGCCGTGGCTTTGGGCGCCTGGGATGGCGCATCAGTGGCGTACCACGGGCGACCTGGTTCCGACCTGGGAGTCGATCCTGGCGACGCTGGACCAGCAGGCGGGCCTGGCGCCGTACGCACGGCCGGGTGCCTGGAACGACCCGGACATGCTGCAGGTCGGCAACGGGTCGCTGAGCGACGGGGAGAACCGCGCGCACATGTACCTCTGGGCGGTGCTCAACGCACCGCTGATGGCCGGCAACGACCCGCGACGGATGTCCGAGCGCATCCGGGACCTGCTGTGCGACCCGGAGGTCATCGCGGTGAACCAGGATTGGGGCGGCCGGCAGGGGCAGCGGATCGGGCCAAGCGCCGCCGGCGAGGTGTGGGCCAAGCCGATGTCCGACGGCGGGGCCGCGGTTGTGCTGCTCAACCGGGGTGAGGAGCCGCGCGAGATCGCGGTGACCGCGGCGCGGCTGCCGCTTGCCGGGGACGTCCGTGCACTGCATGACGTCGGCACTGGGCAAGCAGAGCCGTTCGACGGTCGGGTGAGCCGCACCGTCCCCGGCCGCGACGCCGTCCTGCTGCGCCTCCAGCCCTGAGATCGTGGGGCGCGTGGCGCCCGCAGAGCGACCGGCGGATTGGAAGAAAGATCGCGTCGATCACATAGCCGCGTACATCATCGCCGACCACGTCGGCGTCCCAGACCGCTTCACCCAGCAACCGCTGCATCGCCTGCGGCGAGACGTCTCCGGCGTGCTCCGCCAGCTGCCAACACGACCGGCCGTCCACATCGGACAACACACCGAGCAGGAACGATCTGGCTTGCAGACGAGGCTCCCAGCGCCCGAACCGGGCCGCGATTGACGCGAACCCGCACGCGAACTCCTCGACCCACCCGGTAACGTCTACCTTGTCGCAGGCGGCCGACAGGCAATCTGAATCTGTTTCCACAAAACATTGATGATCACTCGGCGGCCGTCCCCAATGCCCGCCGACCCGTCATGATCGCGTCGGGGGCAGGTCGACTACGACCTCAGTGTTCCCTCGAAGTGCGACCTCCCTGCCGTAGACCATGATCGTCTCGCGCGAGCCCTCCGGAACCAACAGGAACGTCGCCGAGGTGTGGCTCGCGGACACCGACAGCGAGGTGCCATGCCACTTGAGCCGGAAGTCCACGGCGTTCCAGTCCGTCGGCAGCCAGGGCTTGAAAGTCATCCTGCCGTGTCGCACCCGGAACCCGCCGAACCCGTTGACCATCATCTGCCACGTACCGCCCGCCGACGCGATGTGGATGCCCTCCCCGGTGTTCCCCTGGTTGTCGACGAGATCGACGAATGCGGCCCGGCGGAAGTACTGGACGGCGCGGCCGGGGTCGCCGACCTCGATACCCATGATGGAGTGGATGGCGGGGCTCAACGAAGACTTCTGCAGCGTTAGCGGCTCGTAGTACTCGTAGTTGGCCAGCTTGAGCTCGTCGGAGAACCCGTCGGGAAGCACGTAGGTCAGCATCACCACGTCGGCCTGCTTGAGCAGCTTGGTGCCCGCCAGGTTGAAGTGGTGGTAGCCGGCCGGATACATCGGCATGTCGTTGTCGTCGTGGGCGACCGGCAGGCTCTCCAGCCCGAAGTACCCGTCGAACTGCTCGATCACTCCGTCGTCGTCCTGGGTGGGCAGGCGGATCTGCTCGGCTTTTGTGAGCCACTCCTCCACCTCGTCGGGCTTGAGCCCTATGCGCTCCGACAGGTCGGTGAGCTTCCGGGAATGGCCGACCGCGAGCTCGGCGTAGACGCGGGCCGCCTGCTGCAGGTGCCATCGCACCAGGTAGTTGGTGTACGCGCTGTTGTCCACGTGCTCGTGGTACTCGTCCGGGCCGACCACCCTGGTGAGCGCGTACCGGCCGTCCGGCATCGCCTCCAGCCGGTCGGCCCAGAAGCGGCTCGTCTCGAAGAGGATCTCCGCGCCGTAGTCGGTCATCAACGCCTGGTCGCCGGTCGCGGCGACGTATGCGAGAAGGCCGTACGCGACCGCCGAGGTGACGTGGATCTCCTCGTCTCCCATCCAGATCCGGTGGGCGCCGTCCACCGTCCACTTCGGTGTCGTCTCGACCCCCGTGTCGGCGGACTCCCAGGCGTACCGCGCGCCGCGGAACCCGGTCTCGCGAGCGTTCTGCCGGGCGCCGTCGAGCGTGTGGTAGCGGTAGAGCAGCAGCGCGCGGGCCGTCTCGGGCTGCGTAAAGATGAAGAACGGCAGCATGAACACTTCGGTGTCCCAGAACGCGTGGCCTCGATAGCGCTCACCGGTCAGGGCGTTCGCCCCGATGTTGACACGCGGATCCGACTCGTTCGCCGCGATGAGCAGGTGGTAGATGTTGAAGCGTACGGCGCGCTGCGCCTCGGCGTCACCGTCGATCGTGACGTCGGAATCCGCCCACTTGGCCGACCATGCCGCGCGGTTCCGCTCCTGGCACGTCGCGAACCCGGCCGTCGTATGGCGGTGGAGCTCGTCCAGGCATGCCTGGCGGGCGGACGCGGCGGGGACGTCGCGGGACGTGTAGATGGTGACGAGCTTCTCCACGGTGAGCGTCTCGCCAGCGGCCACCTGCACCCTGGACACCTGCTCGATGTGCTTGTACCGCTGCGCGACCTCGGACTCGGCCGGCGCCGACACCGTCGTACTCGCCGCGCAGCCGACGGTGATGCCGGTGTCGATCGTGCGGGTCTCCAGATAGATGCCGTCGGGGAGCGCCGCGCGCTCAACCTCGTCGAGATGCTTGGACTTGGCCCATTTGTGCCATTTCATCTGCGGGTCGTCCGGCGGCGGCTCGGTGTAGATCGGCCGCCGATCCAGGTTGAACCAGCTGCCGTCAAGACCACTATGGACGGTGATCGATGCGGTGTGGTTCTCCGGCGTGATCCGGGCCCGCAGTCCGCATACATGCTGGTCCGCGCTGCTGGCAAAGCGGACAGTCTCGACCCGGGTCCTACGGCCCTCGGCATCCTCGAAGACGGTCTCCCGGGACAGCGTGCCGTCCCGCATGTCAAGCACCCGCCGATGGTGGACCGCCGACGCCGAATTCACGTCAAGCCTGGTCCCGTCGACCACGACCGCCAGCGCCAGCCAGTCGGGCGCCTTCACCAGCTCGATCACCGCGGAGTCGTGATGGTCGAAGACACCGCGCACGAAGGTGCCCGGCAACGCACCGGCGTGCGCCTCCTCCAGCGAGCCCCTCGTGCCGAGATAGCCGTTTCCGGTGGTGAAGAGCGTCTCGTAGGTGTTCGCCAGCCCGGGGGTGAAGCCGTCCTCCACGACTCGCCAGCTTGCCGAACCGTCGAAATCGGCGTTCATGGCTGGCCGCTCCTCCTACGATCGAGGGCCGTACGTCTCGAGGATCTGTTGTTCCGTCTCCTCGCGTGACAGATAGACGTTCAGCTGCGCGCCGGTGCAGCGTTGGGCGCCCATCGCGTTCCCGTACTGGCAGGCTTTGACATAGTCGCGGTACGCGAGATACCCAAAGGCCAGCCCCGCGGCGAACGAGTCGCCGGCACCCGTTGTGTCCACGACGTGCTCGACCTCGATGCGATCGACGACCTCCTCCGCAAGCACGCCGGAACCATCGCGGTAGAAGACCACGCAGCCACGCTCGTCCAGCGTCACGCATACCGCACCGACGTCACGGTCCAGACAGTGCCGGGCCAGCTCGCGCAACTCGTCGCGGGTGAGTCTGGGCGGATCGGCGGTGACCTCCGCCGACTCACCCAGCCACGTCGAGCTCGCTTCCTCGAGGTTCATCTTCAGGATGTCGATGTACGGAAGCCACACGTCCCGGTCCGCCCACACCCGCGGGTGGCGCTCGCCGCTGCGGGTCAACGTCGTGGTAGGGCCGTGCGCGTCCAGCACCACGGTTGCCCGGCTGTGCTCCTTGATGTGCCGCAGCGTCGGCTGGCCCACCTCGTAGTCGGTAATCGGTACACAGACAAACACGTCGGCGTCGAGAACCTTGTCGACGTCGGCCGGCAGGATCGGGTTCATGAAGCTCGTCTGGTGCTCCACCCGACGGTTGGGCTCGATGTAGCGCAGCTCGATGACGTCGCCCTGGTCGTGCGACGGCGTGATCCCGGAGGTGTCGATGTTCCGGTATGCACCCAGGATCTCCTTGATCGGACCCTCGTCCTGCCGCCGGACGTGTGCGATGGGGACGACCGCGTCGCCTGGATCGAGCAGCGCCGAGAGCGCCACCGCCGTGTACAACACGCATCCGTACTTCTCGAATCGTTCACCGGCGTGGGTGACGATCAGGTCGCGAGGGATCGGTCCGAGAACGGCGACCTTGCGACTCGCCGGCCCGTGCAAGTCGGCAGTCATGACACCCGGTGAAACCCAGGGTTTCGCCCGGCGTCAGCTCTGCCCTTCACCCAGTGGTGGTGGGAAGGAGTCGCGCCAGGGGCGGCACGCAGGACGGCGCCCATGAGGCACACGCGGCGCCGGGCCGCACGCCGTACCACCTGTTCTGCACCCAGCCGGTCCGCAGGAACTCCCGGCCGTCGGACAGGACCCCATAGGCCTGCTCCGCCCGGCCCGGCCCAGTCTGGCTCGGTCCATCGACATGCTTGCGCCGGTCGCCGACCAGACTCATGACGTCCCCACCCCCGCGAGCACATTTGCCGTACGTTACGCCGCGCGACGGCGTACGTCCGGCGATTCTCCTTCGTGGGCGGCGTCGCGGTGGCGGCGGCCTTGACTCGTCCGGCCACGCACGAGCCGATCAAACGGTCGGGCTTCAACACGACGGTGTGGAAGGGAGCCCATTAGAGCGACTTCCATTCCCGACAACCGTCACAGCGGGATGCACGTCCTGCGCCACACCTACGCCTCCGTGCTGCTGGACGCGGGGCAGTCCATCAAGGCGCTTACTGCCCGCCAGCGAGAACCGAACCCACCGGGCCATCGACCGGGCCCTCGGCGACGAGCCGGGAACGGCCGACGGCCTGACGACGGCCTAACTCAGCTCCCAGACCGTCCCGCCGCAGGTCAGAGGCCATCTAGGTTTACTTCCAGCGGAAGTGGACGAACAGGCGGCCGAAGTTCTTGGAGTCCTTCTCGACGCGGTGATAGCGCCCCTTGACGTCCTTGCGGTCGAGGAAGCGCAGCACGTGCTTCTTCAACGCCCCCGAGCCCTTGCCGGGGACGATCTCTACCACGGCGGCCTTCTTGGCCACCGCCTCGTCGATGATGCCCTGCAGCGCGCGGTCGATGTCGGCGCCCCGGTTGAAGACGTCGTGCAGGTCGAGCTTGAGCTTCACGCGCGACCGACCTTGGCGGAGACCCGGTCGACGGCCGACGAGTAGTCGGGGATGTCGGAGCGCATTGCCTGGGCGATCCGCAGGTGCGACAGCGCCTCTCCGGGGCGGCCCTGCCGCTCCAGGGTCCGGCCGAGCACGTGGTGCGCGTAGTGGTCGTCGGGCGCGCGTTCGATCAGCACCCGCAGCTCTGCCTCCGCCCGCGACAGCTGGGCCGACTGGAAGTACGCGCGTGCCAGCAGCGTCCGCACGCCCGAATTGTCCGGCTCGGCCTCGACGATCGGCTCAAGCAACCGCGCGGCCCCGATCGGGTCGCCGGCCTCGAAGAACATGGTCGCCCGGCGGTACTCGGCTAACAGGTCCACGGTTCAACCCTACGGCCGCCGCAAGGACCACGCCCGGACGCCTCCGACGATGCCGGCTGTGTTGGGCACGACCACAACGTCGTCACCCATCCGGCCGAGCTGCTCCGGGCGGATCAGCCGCGAGTTGCCGCCGCCGAGGTAGAGGCGGTCCCACCGGAACACCGGCCGCAGGCCGTCGACCACCAGTCGTACCCGGCGCGACCAGAACGCGTCGCCCAGCCGGCGGCGCTCATGCTCGCCGATGTATGTGTCGTACGTCATGCCCCAGCGCACCGGGGCCTGCGAGAACTCGAGGTGCGGCGACAGCAGCCCACCGTCGAACATCGCGCACCCCAGGCCGGTCCCCAAGGTCAGCACCAGCTCCAGACCCGTGCCGGCGACCACGCCGGCGCCGTGCACCTCGGCGTCGTTCAACACCAGCGTGGGCATGCCGAACACGTCGGCCAGCGCGGCCTGCACGTCGAACCCCGACCATTCGGTCACCAGGGCGGGATCCACGCGGGTACGGGGTCCCGACCGCGTCACGTAGTGCGGCGTCGCCACGACCACGCCGTGCCGGAGCATCCCCGGCATCCCCACCGTCGCCCGGTCGGCGTGGCGCAGCCGCGCGCCGAGCTCGCTCAGCGTCTTGACGAACAGCGCGGGCGGCAGCGGGTACGGGGTCGGGACGCGCAACGGTTGCGCCCGCATCGTGCCGTTCTCGTCGAGGATGGACGCCTTGATGCCACCGCCGCCGCAATCGATCGCCAGCGTGATCACCATGACCACCAGTGTGCCGGTCCGCGCGCGGTCGCGGGATAGCATCGACCGGTCATGACGACGCTGATCGCGAAGGACCTCGCCGCCGGGCACGGCGATACCCAGCTCTTCGGCGACCTCGATCTGGTCGTCGCGCCCGGCGACACCATCGGCCTCGTGGGCCCCAACGGCGCCGGGAAGTCCACCCTGCTGCGCATCCTCGCCGGCATCACCGCGCCGGAACGCGGCGTCGTGCAGCTCAACCCGGCCACGGCGACCGTGGGCTACCTACCGCAGGAGACGGAACGCCCGCCCGGCGAGACCGTCCGCGCGTTCCTCGGCCGCCGCACCGGCGTCACCCGGGCCCAGCACGACCTCGACCGCGCCACCGAGCACCTCACCGACGGGCGCCAGGGCGCCGACGACGCGTACGCCACCGCCCTCGAGCGCTGGCTTGCCCTCGGCGGCGCCGACCTTCCCGAACGTGCCGGGGCGGTCGCCGCGGACCTGGGGCTCGCCGTGGACCTCGACCACGCGATGACCGCGCTGTCCGGCGGCCAGGCGGCCCGGGCGGGCATGGCGTCGTTGCTGCTGAGCCGGTACGACATCTTCCTTCTTGATGAGCCGACCAACGACCTCGACCTCGACGGCCTGCGCCGGCTCGAGGAGTTCGTCACCGGCTTGCGCGCCGGCACCGTCGTGGTCAGCCACGACCGTGAGTTCCTCGCCCGTACGGTCGACCGGATCCTCGAGCTTGACCTGCACCAGCGGCGGGTCAACCACTTCGGCGGCGGCTACCAGTCCTATCTGGACGAACGCGAGGTCGCGCGCCGGCACGCCCGCGAGGCGTACGAGGAGTACGCCGAGACCCGTTCGGCGCTCGAGGAACGGGCCCGCACGCAGCGCAGCTGGATGGACAAGGGCGTCCGCAACGCCCGCCGCAAGTCGACCGACAACGACAAGATCGGTCGCAAGTTCCGCGCGGAGGCGTCGGAGAAGCAGGCCGCCAAGGCGCGGCAGACCCAGCGCCAAATCGAACGGCTCGAGACGGTGCAGGAGCCGCGCAAGGAATGGGAGCTGCGGATGACCATCGCCGCCGCACGCCGCGCCGGCGCGGTCGTGGCCACCCTGCGCGCCGCGGTCGTCCGCCGCGGCGGCTTCACGCTCGGGCCGGTCGACCTGCAGATCGACTGGGCCGACCGGGTCGCCGTGACCGGCCCCAACGGCGCCGGGAAGTCCACATTGCTCGGCGCGCTCCTCGGCCGTACTCCCCTCGACGGGGGCACCGCCCATCTCGGTCCGGGTGTCGTCGTCGGCGAGGTCGACCAGGCCCGCGGCCTGTTCCTCGGACCCGCGCCGCTGCTGGACGCGTTCCGGTCGGTCGCGGGCGCCATGCTGCCGGCCGACGCGCGTACGCTGCTCGCCAAGTTCGGCCTGAAGGCCGACCACGTCATGCGCCCGGCGGCTTCGCTTTCGCCCGGCGAGCGCACCCGGGCCGCGCTGGCCCTCCTGCAGGCCCGCGGCGTCAACCTGCTCGTGCTGGACGAGCCCACCAACCACCTCGACCTGGCGGCCATCGAGCAGCTCGAGGCGGCGCTGGACGGCTATCCCGGCACGCTGCTGCTGGTCACCCACGACCGCCGGATGCTCGACGCCGTGCACGTCAACCGGCGCATCCAGGTGGACGGCGGCCGGGTCGCGGAGCGATGAGTGAGACAGTTGTACCCGTGCGGGTGGGGATCCTGGGTCCGTTGGAGGTCAGCCACGACGGCCGCGCCGTCGAGGTGGGCGGCGCCCGGCTCCGCGCGCTGCTGATCCGCCTCGCCCTCGAGGCCGGTCGCCCGGTCGGCATCGACGCGCTCGCCGAGGCGCTGTGGGGTGACGCCCAGCCCGCCGACACCGCCAACGCGGTTCAGTCGCTGGTCTCGCGGCTGCGCCGGGCGATCCCGTGGCTGTCCGTACCCTCCGGCCCGACCGGCTACCGGCTCGACCTGCCGACGGACGCCGTCGACGCCAACCGCTTCGAACGGCTCACCCGGGAGGGTCGGGACGCGCTGCGCGCCGGCGACCCGGCGGGCGCGCTGGCTTGCTTGCGCGAGGCTCTCGCGCTGTGGCGGGGCCCCGCGCTGGCCGACGTCGCCGACGCCTTCTATGCGGCGGCGCCGGCGGCACGGCTGGCGGAGCTGCGCCTCACCGCGCAGGAGGACCGGATCGAGGCCGAGCTGCGCCTCGGTCACCCGGCCCTGCTCGTCGCCGAGCTCGAGGAGTTGACGGCCGCCCATCCGTTGCGGGAGCGGCTGTGCGTGCTGCGCCTGCGCGCCCTCGCCGCGGCGGGCCGGCCGGCGGAGGCGCTGACCGCGTACGAGGACTTCCGCCGGCGCCTCGCCGACGAGCTGGGCGTCGACCCGTCGGCCGAGCTCCGGGAGGCACATCTGGCGCTGCTGCGCGGCGATCCCACGCCGTCGCCCACCCGCCATCCGTCGGCGGGCAACCTGCGCGCGGCGCTGACCACCTTCGTCGGTCGCGACGAGGAGCTGGCCCAGCTCGCCAAGCAGGCCGGCGAGAGCCGGCTGGTCACCCTGGTAGGTCCGGGCGGCGCGGGCAAGACCCGGCTGGCGTGCGTCGCCGCCGCCGCGCTGGCCGAGGGCATCGGCGGCGGTGCGTGGCTGGTCGAACTCGCCCCGATCACCGACCCCGCCGACGTGCTCGGCGCCGTCCTGTCCACCGTCGTGCGCCGCGACTCCCGGGTGCTGGAGGCGACCGCGCAGCGCACGCCGGCGCCGCGCGACGCCTTCGGCCGCCTGGTGGATCTGCTCGCCGGCGACGACGTGCTGCTCGTGCTCGACAACTGCGAACACGTGGTCGAGGCCGCCGCGCGGCTCGCCGACGACCTGCTCGCCCGGTGCCCCCGGCTGCGCATCCTGGCGACGTCCCGCGAGCCGCTCGGCATCCTGGGCGAGGCGCTGTGCCCCGTGCCGCCGTTGCGGCTGCCCGAGCCCGGCGCGGCCGCGGTCGACGCGCTGGCCTACCCATCGGTGCAGCTGCTGCGCGACCGGGCGGCGGCCGTACGGCCGAGCTTCGCGGTCAGCGACGACAACGTGGCTGCCGTCGTGGAGATCTGCCGGCGGCTCGACGGCCTTCCGCTCGCCATCGAGCTGGCCGCGGCCCGGCTGCGCGCGCTCTCGCCCGAGCAGGTCGCCGACCGGCTCGACGACCGCTTCCGGCTGCTGACCGGCGGCAGCCGTACGGCGATGCCGCGCCACCGCACGCTGCGCGCCGTGGTGGCGTGGAGCTGGGACCTGCTCTCCGCCGAGGAGCGCACGCTGGCCGAGCGGCTCGCGGTCTTTCCGGCGACGATCACCGCCGAGAGCGCGGGCGGCGTGGCCGAGTCCGGCACGCCGGTCTTCGAGCTCCTCGACGCGCTGGTCGACAAGTCGCTCGTGCAGGTAGCCGCCGATGGGCGCTACCGGATGCTCGAGACGATCCGCGAGTACGGCCTGGAGCGGCTCGCCGAACGCGGCGAAGTCTCGGCGGTGCGCGCCGCGCACACGGCGTACTTCCTGCGCCTCGTCGAGACCGCGGAGCCCCACCTGCACGCTCGTGAGCAGGTCGAGTGGCTCCAGCTGCTCGCGGCGGAGCGCGACAACCTGATCGGCGCGCTGCAGTTCGCCTGCGACAGCGACGACGCCGACACCGCGTTGCGCATCGGTGCCGCGCTCAGCTCGATGTGGATGATCCACGACGACTTCACCCAGGCCGCCGCCCAGCTCGGCCGGGTGCTGGAGGTGGCCACCGAGCCGAGCCCGACCCGCGTCGTCATCCGCGCGATGTACCTCATGAACAGCGCCTTCTCCGGCGACCTCGAGGCGCTGCAGCGCAACGTCGACGTGCTCGTTCAGGAGCTCCGCGAGGTGGATCCGGCGGGCCATCCCTACCTGCCGCTGATCGAGCCGGCGTTGACCTTGCTGACCGACGACAGGGACGCCGGGCTGGCTGCCGTGCAGCGCGGCTTCGCGAGCGAGGATCCGTGGACACGGGCGATGCTGCGTTCGATGCGCGGCCACATCCTGGAGAACGACGGCGACGCGCAGGGAGCGTTGCGGGAGTTCACGGCGGCCGCCGATGGCTTCCGCGCCATCGGCGAGCGCTGGGGGCTCGCCAACGTGCTCTCCGCGCTCGGCGACGCGTACACCAAGCGCGGTGACTTCCCGGCCGCCATCGGCGCCCTGGAGGAGTCGCTGCGGCTGCTCCGCCAGCTCAACCCCGACAGCGACGCGGGCTTCCAGCGGATGTGGCTCGCGTCGGTGCGGATCCGCACCGGAGATCCGGGCGCCCGGGAGGAGCTGGAGCGCTATGTCGCCGAGCACACCGACGACCGCGAGGGACGCAACGCGGCCTTCGGGCTCAACCTCCTCGCCGACCTGGCTCGGCAGCAGGGCGATCTCGACGAGGCCGCGGCGCTGTACGCGGCCGGGTGGCAACGACAGGCGGTCGCACCGATCGCCGTGCCGCAGTTCAAGGCGATCCTGCGGGGCGGGATGGCCCACGTGGCCGTGGCGCGCGGCGACCTGACCGCCGCGCGCGAGCTGGCTGTCGAAGCGATGAGGTTCGCCGTCGACGGCCGCGACATGCCGGTGATCGCGCTGACCTCCGTGGTGACGGTCGCGATCGCGGCGGCGCAGGGCGATCGGGAGCGGGCCGCGGCGGTGCTGGGCGCTTCCGACTCGCTACGCGGCGGCCCGGACCGGTCCAACCCCGACGCCGAACGGCTCGCCGCCGAGCTGCGGGCGGCGCTGGGGCCGGTGGCCTACGAAGCGGCGTACGCGCGGGGCCACGCGCTGGGCCGGGCCGACGCGCTCGCGCTCGTCGACCCGGCCTGACCCGCCGCGGGGTGCGCGCAACTGCGGGCTCTCGGCGGCTGCACTCGCCGATCTTGCACTTGTCATGGCCCAAGTCGGGCAATTTGCCAAGATAACTGCAAGATCGGCGGGGTTAGGCGCGACGAGGTACGCGCGGCGGGTGGGCGCGGCGGGGCTAGGCGCGCCGGGGTTAGGCGCGGCGGCGGTAGGCGCGCACCGCCAGCGGCGCGAACACCACGATGATCGACACCGCCCAGATCAGCGTCTGGGTGACCGGCTTGGCCACCGGCCCGCCGATGATCAGCCCGCGGGCGGCGTCCATCACGTCGGCCACCGGGTTGATCTTCACCCACCACTGCAGCCAACCCGGCAAGCTGTCGGTCGGGACCATCATGTTGGTGCCGAAGGTCAGCGGGAACAGCACCAGGAACGCGGTGCCCTGCACAGCGCCCGGGCTGCGCATCAGCACGCCGAGCAGCACGAACACCCAGGTCACCGCGAACGCGAACACGATCGTCAGCAGGCACGCGGCGATCGTCGAGAGCGGGTCGGTGCCGATCCGGAAGCCGATCGCGTAGCCGAACGCGAACAGCACCACGATCGAGACCACGAACCGGATGACGTCACCCGTGACCGAGCCGACCAGCGGCGCCGACCGGGCGATCGGCAAGCTGCGGAACCGGTCGAACACACCCTTCTCGATGTCGGTGTTGAGGCTCACCCCCGTTGCGATGGACGCGAACATCACCGTCTGCACCATGATCGCGGGAAGCAGGAACTCCAGGTACGCGTGCTGCGAGCCGGAGATCGCTCCGCCGAGCAGATACACGAAGATCACCACGAACATGACCGGCTGCAGCGTCACGTCGAGCA
>DATDJX010000317.1:0-2333 GCA_036520275.1 Asanoa sp. | reverse complement strand
CTACACCGCGGTGCGGACCACTGGCATCTACTGCCGACCCTCGTGCCCGGCGCGCACGCCGGCGTTCCACAACGTCACCTTCCACCCGAGCGCAGCCTCCGCCCAGGCCGCCGGCTACCGCGCCTGCAAGCGATGCCTGCCCGACGCGACCCCCGGCAGCCCCGACTGGGACGTCGCCGCCGACGCGGCCGGGCGGGCAGACTCGAGGCCATGGAGTTGGACTTCGAGCGGTGCTACCGCGCCGCGGACAGCCGTGACGAGCGGTTCGACGGCTGGTTCTACACGGCCGTCACGACCACGGGCATCTACTGCCGGCCGTCCTGCCCCGCAGTGACGCCAAAGCGCTCCAACGTCAGGTTCTTCCCGAGCGCGGCCGCCGCCCAGCGGGAGGGCTTCCGCGCGTGCCGCCGTTGCCGGCCCGACGCCGCGCCCGGATCGCCGGAGTGGGACGTGCGAGCCGACGTCGTCGGCCGCGCCATGCGCCTGATCGGCGACGGCGTCGTGGATCGCGACGGCGTTCCCGGCCTGGCCTGCCGCCTCGGCTACACGGAACGCCACCTCCACCGCCTCCTCACCGCCGAGCTCGGCGCCGGGCCGCTCGCGCTGGCCCGTGCGCAGCGCGCGCAGATCGCACGCATCCTGATCGAGACCACCGAGCTCGGGTTCGGCGAAATCGCGTTCGCGGCCGGCTTCGGCAGCGTTCGGCAGTTCAACGACACGATCCTCAAGGTGTACGCGCAGCCGCCCAGCGTGCTGCGCACACGGCGGTCGGCACCCCAGTCCGGTGCCGGCACGATCAGCCTGCGCCTCGCCTATCGGGCGCCCCTGCATACGTCATCGCTGCTGGAGTTCCTCGCCGCCCGCGCGTTGCCCGACATCGAGGAGTGCGACGGCGTCACGTATCGGCGAGCGTTGAACCTGCCGCATGGCGCCGCGACGGTGGCGCTGACGCCGGGCGACCGGTGGGTCGCGGCCACGCTGCACCTCGCCGACGTGCGCGACCTCGCCCCGGCGGTGGCTCGTTGCCGCCGCCTGCTCGACCTCGACGCCGACCCGATCGCCATCGACGGCACGCTTGGCGCCGACCCCGCGCTCGCGGTGTACGTCAAGGTCGAGCCAGGGGTACGAGTACCCCGCTCGGTGGACGCTTTCGAGATGGCGGTGCGGGCGATCGTCGGTCAGCAGGTGAGCGTAGCCAGCGCCAGGACCACTCTGACGCGCCTGATCCGCGGGGCTGCGGCCAAGGCTCCCCTTGACGTCGGGGACGGGACCGACCCGCCGTCGCCCGATCTCCCCGCGGTCGGGCGTGTGAGTGGAGGCGAGGCCGGAGCCGGCCCGTTGGGCGCCGGCACTCCCGGAGCCGGCCCGTCGGGCGCCGGCGCTCCCGGAGCAGGCGGCGGATCGGGGTTGGTCGGGTTTCCCGCTGCGGCGGCGGTGGCGGACCTCCCGGACAGCGCATTCGGGATGCCGGTCGCTCGTCGGGAGACCATCCGTGCACTGGCCGTGGCCATGGCGTCCGGAAAGGTCGACCTCGAACCTGGCGCCGACCGGGAAGAGGCCATCGCGCGGCTCACGGAGTTGCCCGGCATCGGCGCATGGACCGCCGGATACGTGGCGATGCGCGCGATCGGCGACCCCGACGTGTTCCTGCCCACCGACCTCGCGGTTCGCCGCGGTGCGAGGGCCCTCGGCCTTCCGGACACCCCGAGAGCTCTGGCGGCACACGCCGAACGCTGGCGCCCTTGGCGTTCCTACGCATTCATCCGCTTGTGGCGGGCCGGCTAACAGCGCCTCCGACGGTCCCGGGCCCGTCGCTCCGCCTTCGGCCGGCCGGATGAACCCCACCAACTCCCTGACCACCGAAATTCCGCCGCCGGTCCGGTGGCGGGTCCCTTCGCCACGTCTTCTGGAGGACGACATGTTGCGTTACTCGACGATGGACACCCCGATCGGGCCATACACGGCGCTCGTCAGCGACGCCGGTGCCGTGCGCGCCGCCGGCTTTACCCGCGAGGTGGGCGAACTGCTCGCGCTCGTACATCCGGATCTTCGTGAGGATACGCAGCCGGCGGCCGATGTCGGCCCCGTGAGCGCCGCTGCGCGGTCCTATTTCGATGGCGATCTGGCGGCGCTCGACGACGTGCCGGTTGAGCAGCGCATCGGCGGCCAATTCATCGCTCGGGCGTGGCAGGTTATGCGGGACATCAAGCCGGGAGCGCCGGTGACGTATGCGCAGTTCGCGACGCTCGCCGGGCGGCCGGACGCGGTGCGCGCGGCGGCTGCTGCATGCGCGCGGAACGCGGTCGCGTTGGTGGTGCCGTGCCACCGCATCC
>DATDJX010000316.1:0-6803 GCA_036520275.1 Asanoa sp. | reverse complement strand
CCGACGGGGCGCGGGTCGCCGACCCGCAGCGCATGATCCGCGCGTACGCCAACTCGGCCGCCGCGATGAACATGCTCCGCGCCTACATCTCGGGCGGCCTCGCCGACCTGCACGCCGTCCACGACTGGAACAAGGGCTTCGTGCGCGACTCGCCGGCCGGCGAGCGCTACGAGGCGATCGCGCGGGAGATCGACCGCGCCCTCGCGTTCATCCGCGCCTGCGGGATGACCGACGACGAGGCGCTGCGCACGGTCACCCTCTACTGCTCGCACGAGGCGCTCGCGATCGAGTACGACCGGGCGCTCACCCGGGTCTCCGACGGTAAGGCGTACGGGCTGTCCGGGCACTTCCTGTGGGTGGGCGAGCGCACCCGGCGCATCGACGGCGCCCACATCGACTTCGTCTCCCGCCTCGCCAACCCGATCGGCGTCAAGCTCGGTCCGGGCACGGCGCCGGAGCAGGCGATCGAACTCTGCGAGAAGCTCAACCCCGGCAACGTGCCGGGCAGGCTCACGCTGGTCAGCCGGATGGGCAACCAGAGGGTCCGCGACGCCCTGCCGCCGATCGTGGAGAAGGTGTCGGCGGCCGGCCAGAAGGTCGTGTGGCAGTGCGACCCCATGCACGGCAACACCCACGAGTCGTCCAACGGCTACAAGACCCGCCACTTCGACCGCATCGTCGACGAGGTGCTCGGCTACTTCGAGGTGCACCGCGGCCTGCGCACCCACCCCGGCGGCCTGCACGTCGAGCTGACCGGCGAAGACGTCACCGAATGCCTGGGCGGCGCCCAGGGCATCGAAGACCTGGACCTGCCCGGCCGCTACGAGACGGCGTGCGATCCGCGGCTGAACACCCAGCAGTCCCTGGAGCTCGCGTTCCTGGTGGCGGAGATGCTCCGTGGGTGACGGCGTGGTCGACCTCCGGTCCGACACCGTCACCCGGCCCACTCCCGAGATGCGGGCGGCCATGGCGGCGGCCGAGGTCGGCGACGACGTGTACGGCGAGGACCCGACCGTTAACGCGCTCGAGGCGGAAGTGGCCGGGCTCCTCGGGCACGAGGCCGCGCTGTTCACCCCGACCGGCTCGATGGCCAACCAGATCGCGGTCCAGCTGCTCGTCCCGCCCGGCTCCGAGCTGCTCTGCGACGCCGACGCCCACGTCGTCACCTACGAGCTCGGGGCGGCGGCCGCCTACGGCGGCGCCTCCTCGCGCACCTGGGCCCCGGCCGGCGCCGGCATCGACCCCGACCTGGTGGCCGGGATGATCCGGGCAGCCGGCTACTTCACCGTGGACACCCGCGCGATCGCCGTGGAGCAGACCCACAACCTCGCCGGCGGGGCGGTCATCCCGCTCGACACGCTGCGCGCCCTGCGCGGCCTCGCCGACGACGCCGGCATCGCCGTGCACTGCGACGGCGCCCGGATCTGGCACGCGCACGTCGCCGACGGCGTCCCGCTGTCCGTCTACGGTGGACTCTTCGACACCGTGTCGGTGTGCCTGTCCAAGGGTCTCGGCGCGCCGGTCGGCTCGCTGGTCGTGTCCAGCGCCGAGCGGATCGACCGGGCGCGCTGGATCCGCAAGCGGCTCGGCGGCGGCATGCGGCAGGCCGGCATCATCGCCGCCGGCGGTCTGCACGCGCTGCGCCACCACCTCGCGCGGCTGGCCGACGACCACGCGCGCGCGGCCCGGATCGCCGAGGCGGTCGCGCCCTTTGGCGTGCTGGGCGCCCCGGTACGCACGAACATGGTCGTGCTCGACCTGTCGAAGTCCACGATGGATGTCCGGGCGCTCGTCGCTGCGATGCGCGAGCGCAGCGTGCTGGTCCAGCCGCTCGGACCGCGCAGCGCGCGGCTCGTCACCCACCTCGACGTCGATGACGCGGCGACCGACCGCGTGATCTCGGCACTGCGGGCGGTCTTCCGGGCTTGATCGTCCCCGTGCGACAGCCGTGGACGCGCGGCGGCCGCCGGACCCGTCGATCGCGCGATTGTCGTGCCGATTTGCCCGCCATCGGCCATGACACGAGCAGGATCGGCGCCGGTGCTACCGCTACAGCGCCCGGCGCATGATGATCCGCCGGCCGGTCACGGGGCGCCGCGCGACCTCGAACCCGGCGCGCTCGAACAGCCGTACCGTGCCGGTGTAGAGCTCGGCCGCCGGCGGCACCGGCCCGGTGTCGGTGTCGACCGGGTATCCCTCCAGCGCGCCGGCCTTGCCGCGCCGCGCCGCCCGGACGGCGGCCGCCAGCATCGCCTCGGCGACGCCCTCGCCGCGGTGGCCGCGGCGGGTGAAGAAGCACGGCACCGACCAGATCCCGCGCTCCTGGTCGGCCGGCTTGAGGGTGGGGGAGCGCAGGATCCGGGTGTACGCCGCACGGGGCGCGAGGGCCGCCCAGCCCACCGCCTGCCCGTCCGCGTAGCCGATGAGACCGATCTGCGCGTCGTTCGCGGCCAGGTCCTCGAGGGCGGCGCGGTTGCCGCCGTTGCCGTTGCGGGAGAACTCGCCGCCCGGGATCCGGAACCACATGCACCAGCAGCCGGAGTACGCCCCGCTGGGCCCGAAGAGGTCGACCAGGTCTGGCCACCGCGCGGCGTCGACCGGGTGGACCTCGATGCTTCTCATCCGGCGTCCGGATGCTCCGTGACGTTCTGGAGGTAGTTGGCCTCGCCGAGCTTCTGCAGGAGGCTGAGCTGGGTCTCCAGGTAGTCGATGTGGTGCTCCTCGTCGGCGAGGATGTCCTCGAAGATCTTAGCGGAGGTCACGTCGCCGACCGAGCGCATGTGCTCGACGCCGCGCCGCAGCCGGTCGACGGCCTCGATCTCGATCTTCATGTCGCAGTCGAACTGCTCCTTCACCGTTTCGCCGATCCGCAGGGCGAACAGCCGCTGGTAGTTGGGCAGCCCCTCGAGGAACAGGATCCGCTCGGTGAGCACCTCGGCGTGGCGCATCTCGTCGATCGACTCGGCCTTCGTATGTTTGGCGAGGATCGTGTAGCCCCAGTTCTCCTGAATCTTGGCGTGCAGGAAGTACTGGTTGATCGCGGTCAGCTCCGCGGTGAGCTGTTCGTTCAGGAACTCGATGACCCGAGCGTCGCCCAACATGGGTGCAGCCTACGGTGCGTGATCTCTCAGGCCGCGACGGGCATCCGCGTGTCGGCGGCGTCCTCTTCGTCGATCAGATCGCAGATCCGGTCGAGGCAGGTGCCGCACGACGTGCCGGCGCCGCAGGCGTCGCCCACCGCGTCCTCGGTGCGGGCGCCACAGCGGATCGCGGAGCGCACGTCGCCCTCCCGGACCCGGTTGCAGATGCAGACGTACATGAGGCGGCCTTCCGTTGCTTAGCCTGACCTCAGTAAGGCTGCCCTAAACACTGGGTATTGGCAAGTCCCGGACCGATCCGCCCCGCCGGCGACGGGCGACGAGCGCCGGCAGAGTCATCGGCAGGCCACCGTCTGGCGCCGGGCTCGTCCACCGTCGTGCGTCGTCTGCCGCCCCGGTTTCCCCGGGGGCGACGGACCGTCAGCCGAAGGCCGTCGCCGTGAGCCAGTCGCCGAGGAGGACGCGGTCGCCGGCGACCTGGAGGCCCGGGTCGGTGAGGGCGACCCGGCCGTAGGCGAGCAGCAACAGGTGGGTCGGGTCGGCCTCCACGGTCACGGACGCGCCGTCGGCACCGGCCGCCCGGCACCAGGTGAAGCCGTCGTCGCGCAGCGAGACCGTCCAGCCCGTGCCGCCGTCGCACAGATGTAGCGACCGGCCGTCGCCGCACAGGTCGGCGATCCGCGCGGCGATGTCGTCGTAGCACGGCAGGATCGCGAGCAGCTCGTCGACGCCGTCTGCGGCCACGGCCGGGTCGACGTGGGGCACCCGGCCGAGCGCGAGCTCGGCGTCGGCGCGGTGGACGACGGCCTCGAAGAGCACCCGCCGCGGCCAGAACCGGGCGTGCTGGTCGAGCCCTATTGTCCACATCGGAGCGTCGGGCGGCACGGAGCGCAGCGTGCGCATCAGCCGGGCCGCACCCTCGCGCAACCAGGCCGGGTAGCCGGACGGGTCGGCCGGCACGTCGACCGGCACGTCGCGCGACCACACCCGCGCCTGAGCCCGGTTGCGCACGAGGTAGGCCATCCAGCGGTGGGTGGTGCCGTGGTGGCGCATGAGGTCGGCGATGGTCCAGCCCGGCGTGGTCGGCACCGGCAGGTCGGGGTCGGCCCCACCGGCCACCTCGATGAAGCGGGCGATCTCGGCCTCGGCGGCGTCGCAGTATCGGCGGTGGTCCCACCCGTCGCTCACGGTCTCTCCTCGGTGCGCTGCGGGACCCCGCGAGCCGGGCTGCTGAGCCTGCGGGTTGGCTCGCTCACGTGCGGGAGACTACGTGGCCCCACCGACAGTCTCACGCGGTGGTGCCGCCTCGTTCCAATCTCCGGAGCGTCGCGATGTCCGCGGCGTGCCCGTTGTCCTTGCTCTCCGTCTCGACGATCACCGGCAGGCCCGCGGTCGCCGGATGGCGCATCAGCTCGGCGAAGGCGGCCTCGCCGATCGTTCCCTTGCCGATGTTCTCGTGACGGTCGCGGGCCGAGCCGCAGGCGTCCTTCGAGTCGTTGGCATGCACCAGCCGGAGCCGGCCCGGACCGACGGCCGCGACCAGGGCGTCCAGCGTCGCGGTCATCCCGCCGGGCCGGGCCAGGTCGTGACCCGCGGCCCAGGCATGGCAGGTGTCGAAGCACACGCCGAGCGTCGGATGCCCGTCGACCGCTTCGAGGTACGGCGCCACATGCTCGACCTTCGACGCGAGCGAGCGCCCGCCGCCGGCGCTGGGCTCCACCAACAGGTCCGGCCCGCCGGTGCGCGCGGCCCCGTCGAGCAGCGGGAGCAGCGCCTCGCGCACCTGCTTCATCGCCGCGTCGACGTGGCCGGCCTCGACCGCGCTGCCGGCGTGGAAGACGACGCCGGTGGCGCCGATCGCGGCGCCCCGTACCAGCCCGTGCGCCAGCACCTCGACCGACCGCTCGACCGTGGCCGCGGTCGGCGAGCCCAGGTTGACCAGCAGCGACGCGTGGACGAAGACGGGAAGGCCGCGCGCGCCGCACCAGTCGCGAAACTGCGCGTCCTGGGCCGGGTCGCCGAGCGGCAGTGCCCAGCCGCGCGAGTTGGACACGTAGACCTGAACGGCCCCCGAGGCGGCCGCGTCCAGATAGGGCAGCGCGGCCTTGGCCAATCCACCCGCCGACCGGGTGTGGGAACCGACCCGCCGGCGCTGGGCCGTCGCCGGCGCCTTCACAGGCATACGAGCACGACCTGCGTGCCCGGCGCGACCGGCGTGTTCTCGGCCGGGTTCTGCGCCGCGACGGAGCCGTTGGGGTTGACCTGGATATTCACCTGCAGCTGCAGGCCCTCAAGCTGCGCCTTGGCCTGCTGGCATGGCTGCCCGACAACCGGCGGGACGGTCACCATCGGCGGCCCCTCGCTCACGTCGAGCTTCACCTCCGCGCCCTGCTCGACGCCGGTGCCGTCGACCGGCGTCTGGCCGATGACCTGATCCTTCGGCTTGTCCGACTGCTTGTAGTTGACCAGCGGCTGCATACCCATGCCGGCGAGTATCTGCCGGGCCTCGTTGACGTTCTTGCCCAGCACGTTGGGCACGGACAGCGGCGCCTTGCCCTTGCTGAGCGTCAGCTCGACCTTGTCGCCGGGCTTGACCTTGGTGCCCACGTCGGGCACGACCTTGACCACGACGCCCGCCGGCAGCGTGTCGCTGTAGGCCTCGGCGGCCTTGACGACGACCAGCTTGTCCCTCTCCAGGTCGGACTTGGCCAGGTCGAACTGCTTGCCGACCACGTCGGGCACCGCGTAGCGCTCCGGACCCAGGGACAGCACCAGCGTGATCGTGCCGCCCTTGACGACCCGCCCCGCCGCGGGCGGGTCCTGGGACAGGACGACGTCCTTCGCGGCCTGCTCGTCGTACCGCGCCGGCCCGAACGCCAGCTGGAAGCCCGCCTGCTGGGCCTGCTGCACCGCGGCCGCCCGGGTCATGTTCACCATCTGCGGCGCCGCCGTGTAGCGGCCGATGCCGTACCACCAGCCGCCGACGGCGGCGACGAGTCCGATCACGACGATGGCCGCGGCCACGGCGGTCCGCCCGCGCGAGCCGGCCATCAGGCGCGTCGCGCCGTCGCGGATCGCGCTGCGGCCGGCCGCGGCCGCGGCGCGGCCGGGTGGTCGCCGCGGCTCGGACTGCTGGCCGGGCAGCCGCGCCCAGGCCGGCCGGCTCGCCGCGGGGACGGCCGACATGGTGACCGTCGGGCCGGACACCTGCCGCAGCACGGCCGTGTTGGCGTTGGCGTTGCCGAGGTCGTCGCGGACGACCTGCACCTGCGCGAGGAAGCTGCCGGCGTCGGTGGGCCGCGCGTGCGCCTCCCGCCGGGTGGCGCGCACGACCAGGTCGTCGAGCGCGGGCGGGGTGCCGGCGACGATGGACGACGGCGCGGGCACGTCCCGGTCGACGTGCTGCCAGGCGATCTCGACGGGCGGCCCGCCGTCGTACGGCACCCGCCCGGTCAGCATCTCGAAGAGCACGATGCCGGCGGAGTAGACGTCGGTGCGGGGGTCGGCCCGTCCGTCGGTGACGAGCTCTGGTGCGACGTACGCGACGGTGGCCATGAGCTGGCCGCCGGTCTCGTCCTCCGCGCTCGCCTCGACGGCGCGCGCCAGCCCGAAGTCGGCCACCTTCACCACGCTGTCCACGAGGTTGCCGGGTCCGCCGCTGGGCGCCTCGGCGACGAGCACGTTCTCCGGCTTGACGTCGCGGTG
>DATDJX010000315.1:0-27380 GCA_036520275.1 Asanoa sp. | reverse complement strand
GCTGAGCGCGCTGCGCAGCGCCCTGGGTCTCGCCCGGCGCTAGGGGCTCTTCGTCGGGTCCAGCCAGGGTCCATTCGGGAGAGCGGGCACGCCCGCCGGGTCGTCGATCGAGCACAACGGCAGCCGATTGCCGAGGTAGCGCAGGGCGAGCGACCCGAACACCGCGGCCAGCAGCGAGCCGACCAGCACGCCGATCTTCGCCTCCTCGCGCAACACGTCGTCGCCGAACGCGAGGTCGGCGATGAGCAGTGAGATCGTGAAGCCGATGCCGCCGAGCATGGCGCCGCCGATCAGATGCCCGTACCGCACCTGGCCGGGAAGGTCGCCGAGCCGGGCCTTCAGGGCGACGGCGGCGCCGGCGGAGATGCCGACCGTCTTGCCGGCGAGCAGCGCGACGATCACCCCGGTGGTCACCGGCGACCGGGCGGCGGCGTGCAGCGTGTGCGGGTCGAGGCGCACGCCTGCGTTGGCGAGGCCGAAGACCGGCACCACGAGGTATGCGCTGATCGGGTGCAATGCGTACTGCAGGCGGTCGTTGGCGGGCACGGTCGCCCGCGCGGCGGAGATCGCGAGCCGGGCGCGGGCGGCGTCGGCCCACTCGATGACCGCGCGGCCGTAGAAGCGCAACCCCTCCCGCTGCTGCGGGTCGACCGGGGTGGCCGGCACGAGGAGGCCGACGAGCACGCCCGCGAGGGTCGGGTGGACGCCGCTGGCGTACACCGCCGCCCACAGCGCGATGCCGACGCCGATGTACGCACGGAGCTGCCAGAAGCGCGCCCAGCGCAGCGCGAGCAGCACCCCGACCAGCACGGCCGCCACCACCAGCCAGGGCACGGACACGCCTTCGGTGTAGAAGACCGCCATCACCGTGATCGCGCCGATGTCGTCGACGATCGACAGGGTGAGCAGGAAGAGCCTCAGCTGGTCCGGACATCGGGGGCCGAACAGGGCCAGGACGCCGATCACGAACGCCGTATCCGTGGACACCGGGATGCCCCACCCGTGGCCGCCTGGGCCGCCCGCGTTGAAGATCAGGTAGATCACCGCGGGCAGGACGAGACCGCCGATCGCCCCGAACGCCGGCACGACGACGGCTCGCGGGCTGTGCAGCTCACCGACGGTCACCTCGCGGCTGATCTCGAGGCCGACGGTCAGGAAGAAGACGGACATCGCGGCGTCGTTGACCCAGTGCCGCAGATCGAGGCTCATCGTCCAATCCCCGACCCGGAGCGCGGCCGGCGTGTGCCAGAACGCCTCGTACGTCTCGCCCGGCAGGTTGGCCCAGACGAGTGCCGCGACCGCGGCGATGAGCAGCAGCAACGCGCCGCCCGCCTCGGTGGCGAGGAACCGCTGCAGCGGCTGCGAGACGTGCGGCAGCGGGATCGACACCCGGGCGCTCGGACCGGGACGCGGCGGAAGCGGCGTGGTCGCGGCCCCAGCGGTCACAGACGCAAACCGTACGCCGAACGGGTGGCGCAGTCCGGCCGACGGCGCGACAGCCGGCGCGGGACGCGCCAGGTTCTGGAGGGTGATCGAACACCGGGACGGCGTCGCGGTGTCGCAGGTCGACCGCGTCCCCCGCAGCCACCCTGACCGGCGCCGCGGCGGCCGGCGCCCGGCCGGCCCGACTCGGCCCAGCGGAGTGCGGTGGGTGGCGATGTCGTACCCGATGATTAGGCTTTTGGACTGTGCCGCAGCCCGTGGTGAGCGACGTCCGCCGCTGGAGCGCCGACCAGGTGCTCTCGCTGGCGCCCGACGCATCCGCGCAGCGGGCGGCGCGTGCGCTGGCCGGCGACAAGGCCTGGTGCGAGGTCGGCTACAGCGCCGACGACGTGCCGCCCACCGTGTGGGGGTTGTGCCAGGGCAGCGACGTCCAGCCCTACCAGACCTGCGTCGATCTCACCGAGCCGGCGTTCCGGTGCACCTGTCCGAGCCGCAAGTTCCCCTGCAAGCACACGCTGTCCGTGCTGCTTCGCTGGGCCGACGAGGCGGTCGCCGCCGTGCCGGCGCCCCAATGGGTGCGGGAGTGGCAGGCGGCCCGCGCCGAAACGGTGTCCCGTGCCGAGCGGCAGGAGGAGGTGGCCCGCAACGGCGGGGAGGGCAGCGGCCGGGCGGCGAGCGACAAGGCGGCCACCCGCCGGGCGACCCGCGTCGCGGCCGGACTCGCCGAACTCGACCGCTGGCTGGCCGACCAGCTGCGCGGCGGCCTGGCCGGGCTGTCCCGCCTCGGGTCCGCCCACTGGGAGGCCATGGCGGCGCGCCTCGTCGACGCGCAGGCACCGGGCGCGGCGCGGCTGGTGCGCAACCTCGCCGACTACGCCGGCGATCCCGAGCGGCTGCTGACGGAGCTGGGCCTGCTGCGCCTGCTGGCCGCCGGGTTCCAGCGCCTCGACAGCCTGCCGCCCGCGCTGGCCGCCACGCTCCGGCTGCGCGTCGGCATCCCGGTCGGCGCGGAAAACGTGCTGGCCACCGAGCCGGTGCGCGATCGCTGGCAGATCCTCGGCGCCCACGACGAGCCCGAGGGCGACCTCATCGTGCGGCGGGTCTGGCTGCGCGGGGCCACCACCGGCCGCGCGGCGCTCGTCCTGTCGTTCGCCGGACCGTTCCAGGTCTTCAGCACCGACCTCGTGCCGGGCACGGAGCTCGACGCCGACCTCTGCTTCTACCCCGAGCACGTGCGCGTGCTCATCAAGCACCGCCACGCGCCGGCCGCACCGCTGACCGGCGTCGACTGGCGGCTGCCTGTCGACGCGGCCATGCGCGAATACGCCGAGGCGCTGGCCGCCGACCCGTGGCTCGAGCGATGGCCCATGGTGCTCGACGGCGTCGTGCCGGTCGAGGCCGGCAGGTCGTGGTCGCTCGACGACGAGACCGGCGGCCTGCCGGTCGATCCGGCCGTCGGCGCGCCCTGGCGCCTGGTCGCGGCGGCCGGCGGCCGGCCGCTGACCGTCGCCGGCGAGTGGTCGGCCACCGGGCTCCGCCCGCTGAGCGCCTGGGTCGGCGACCGGCTCATCCGGCTGTGAGCGCCCCGACCTGGCCCGACGTGGTCGCCGCCGCGCTGGTCGGCACGGCCCGCAGCGGAGCCGACGCCGACGCGCTGCTCGACACGGTGGCCGCCCGCGCGCTACGCCGTCGCGCGGGGCTCCCGCTCGCCGCCGCCGGTCCGCTGCCGCCACCGGCTCCGGTCGACGAGACGCCGACGCTCGGCCGGCCTGCCGCCGCGCGGATCGCCGACCTGCTCGAGGCCGATGGCGTGCGCCGGTCGGGGTCGCCGGTGCGCGACACGGCCGGCCGGGTCGAGATGATCGCCGAGTGGTCGGCCGCCGCGGCACGCGGGGGACGCCGGGTGCCGGCCGAGCTGGTGCCGGCGTTCCTCGAGGCGGCCCGGCGCCACCGCTCGCTGCGCCCCTGGGTGGCTCCGGTCGCCGGCCCGCTCGCCGGCTGGCTGGCCGCCCAGCGCGTGGAGTGGTCCTACATCAGCGACCAACCGGCGCGCCCGGCCGCCGCGGCCTGGGACTTCGGCACGACCGCCCAGCGGGTGGCCTACCTCGGCGCGCAGCGACACCGCGACCCAGGCGGCGCCCGTGCCCTGCTGGCCGCCGCCTGGGACGCCGAGCCGCCGGAGGGTCGCGCCGCGCTGCTCGGCACCCTCGCGGTCAACCTCTCGACGGCCGACGAGCAGCTGCTCGAGCAGGCGCTCGACGACCGGCGGAGGCAGGTGCGCGATGTCGCGCTCGACCTGCTCGCCCGGCTGCCCGACAGCGCCCACGCCGCGCGGATGAGCGCACGCGCGCTGGCCGCCGTGGACCCGGCGACGCTCAGGGTCAACCCCCCGGCCGGGTGCGACCGCGCCATGCGCCGCGACGGCGTCGCGCCGCGACCGCCGGCAGGCACCGGCGAGCGGGCCTGGTGGCTGGAGGAGATCCTCGCCCGCACGCCGTTGCCGGTGTGGCCGCGCGACCTGCTCGACCGCGACGCCGGCGAGTGGGCGCCGACCCTGCGCCGGGGCCTCGCGCGCGCGGCCGCGGCCCAGGGCGACGGCGGGTGGGCCGCGGCGCTGGTCGACTGGCTCACGGCCGAGGTGGTGGCCCGCCGCCAGCCGGCCGACCGCCTCCTGCTCGAGGCGCTCTACGAGACGCTGCCCGTCGACGACCTGGCCGCCCGGGCGGCGACCGCGCTGCGCGACGGCCTGATCGGCGCCACCGACGTCGGCGTCGACCGGGTGTTGGCGCGCTGCCCCGCCCCGTGGCCGCCCGCGGTCGCCGACGCCGTCTTCCGCGCCCTCGACGACCATCTCGCGCGCGGCGGTGCCGCCTGGCGGGTCACCGCCGTGTGCGAGCTGGCGGCCCTGCGCCTCCCACCGGGCCAGGCGCCGCGCGCCGCCGCCCTCGCCCAGCGGCTGCACGACGCACACCCGCGTGACGCGGCGGTGGCCTCCGTCGCCCACATGGCCGCCGCCCTGACCTTCCGCCGCGAGATGCTCGCCGAGCTCGCGGCCGGCCCGACCGAGGAGACGGACACGTGACAACCGAGCGACTCGCAGGAGCGGACGCGGTCCAGCGCCGCCACGCCGAGGAGGAGTACGCCGCCGAGCTGGCGGCCCTCGCCGCGAGCGACGACCGCCTGCGGCCGCCGGGGTGGCGCCTGTCCCCCACGGCCGTCGTGACCTACCTCCTGGGCGGGGTCGCGGCCGACGGCACGCCGATCATCCCCAAATACGTCGGTTCCCGCCGCCTCATCGAGGTCGCGGTCGCGACGCTGACCACCGACCGCGCGTTGCTGCTGCTCGGCGTGCCGGGCACGGCGAAGACCTGGGTGAGCGAGCACCTCGCCGCGGCCGTCAGCGCCGACTCCACCCTGCTCGTGCAGGGCACCGCCGGCACGCCGGAGGAGGCCATCCGCTACGGGTGGAACTACGCCCGGCTGCTCGCCGAAGGCCCGTCGCGGAAGGCGCTGGTCGACAGCCCCGTGCTGCGCGGCATGGCCGAGGGCCGGATCGTCCGGGTGGAGGAGCTCACCCGCATGCCCTCCGACGTGCAAGACTCGCTGATCACCGTGCTGTCCGAGCGCACCTTGCCGATCCCCGAGCTCGGCGGCGAGGTGCAGGCGCGCAAGGGGTTCAACCTGATCGCGACGGCCAACGACCGCGACCGCGGCGTCAATGAGCTGTCTTCGGCGCTGCGGCGGCGCTTCAACACCGTGGTGCTGCCGGTGCCGCCCGGCATCGACGAGGAGGTGGAGATCGTCTCCCGTCGGGTCGAGCAGCTCGGCCGGGCGCTGGAGATGCCGGAGCTGCCACCCGCGGTCGAGGAGATCCGCCGCGTCGTGACCGTGTTCCGGGAGCTGCGCAACGGAATCACCGAAGACGGGCGCACGAAGCTCAAGTCGCCGAGCGGCACGCTGTCCACCGCCGAGGCGATCTCCGTGGTCACCAGCGGTCAGGCGCTCGCGACCCACTTCGGCGACGGCAAGCTGCGCGCGCTCGACGTCGCGGCCGGCATCGTGGGAGCGGTCGTCAAGGACCCCGTCGCCGACCAGGTCGTCTGGCGCGAATACCTGGAGACCGTCGTCCGCGAGCGCGACGGCTGGCGCGACTTCTACCGGGCCGCCCGGGACGCATGAGCCCGATCCTCCTGGGCGTGCGCCACCACGGCCCCGGCTCGGCCCGGGCGGTGCGCCGGGTGCTGTCCGCATACCAGCCCGACATCGTCCTCATCGAGGGCCCCCCGGAGGCCGACGGGCTGGCCGAGCTGGCCGCGGACGACGACATCCGGGCACCGGTCGCCCTGCTCGGCTACCCGACGCCGCCGAAAACCGCGGCCGCGCCGCGACCCGACCCGCGCGGCCTGCGTGCGTCGTTCTGGCCGTTCGCCGAGTTCTCCCCGGAGTGGCAGGCGCTGCGCTGGGCGGTCAGCCGCGAGGTACCCGTGCGGTTCGTCGACCTGCCCGCGGCCGTCCGGTTCGCGGTCGGCGACCCGCCGGCCGGCCGCGCCGACGACGGCGTCCGCACCGACCCCATCGGCTCGCTCGCGGAGGCCGCCGGCTACGACGACCCGGAACGCTGGTGGGAGGACGTGGTGGAGCACCGCTTCGACCACCCGGGCGACGACGAGCTGGCCGCGGCGCTGCGCCCGTTCGAGGCGATCGCGGAGGCGATGGCGGAGGTCCGGTCCCGCGCGGAGGCGCCGCCCGAGGCCGAGCGGATCGAGGAGGAGCGCCGGGAGGCGGCGATGCGCGCCGGCCTGCGCGCGGCGACGCGCGACCACGAGAAGGTCGTGCTGGTCTGCGGCGCCTGGCATGTGCCGGCGCTGCAGCCGCCGCTGCCGACCGCCGCGGCGGACAACGCCGTCCTGCGCGGCCTGCCCAAGACCAAGGTGACGATGACGTGGGTGCCGTGGACGCACGCCCGGCTGGCGTCCTGGCAGGGGTACGGGGCCGGGGTCGCCTCGCCCGGCTGGTACCACCACCTGTTCGTGACGCCGGCCGGCGAGGCGGTCGCCCGCTGGCTCATTGCCGCCGCGGCCGTGCTTCGCAACGACGGCATCCCGGTCTCCAGCGCCCACGTCATCGAGGCCGTCCGCCTCGCGGAGGCGCTGGCCACCATGCGCGGCCGCCCGGCACCGGGCCTCGCCGAGGTCACCGACGCCACCCTCGCGGTGCTGTGCGAGGGCGACGCGGTGCGGCTCGAGCTGATCCAGCGCCGACTGGTCGTCGGCGAACGGCTGGGCCTAGCGCCGCGGCGCTCGCCCGGCGTGCCAATCGCCCGCGATGTCGACGCCTCGCAGCGCCGGCTGCGGCTACGACCCGACCCCCTGCCCCGCGACATCGACCTCGACCTGCGCCGCGACATCGACCTCGAGCGCAGCCGCCTGCTGCACCGGCTGCGGCTGCTCGGCGTCGAGTGGGGCCACGCCCTGCCCAGCCGATCGGGCCGGGGCACGTTCTGGGAGTCGTGGCGGCTGGGCTGGCAGCCCGAGTTCACGGTCGACCTGGTGGAGGCCAGCGCGTACGGCACCACGGTCCGCGACGCCGCGACGGCTCGGCTCGCCGAGCAGGCGAGCGAGGCCAAGGCGCTCGCCGACGTCACCGCCCTGGTCGAGCGCTGCCTGCTCGCGGAGCTGCCCGACGGCCTGCCGGCGATCCTGCACGCCCTCGACGACCGGATGGCGCTCGACAACGACGTCGCCCACCTGATGGACGCCTTGCCGGCGCTGGCCCGCACGCTGCGCTACGGCGACGTGCGGCGCACCGACCTGCCGGCGCTGCGGCACGTCACCGACGGCCTCATCACCCGGATCTGCGTAGGCCTGCCGGCCGCCGTCGCCAACCTGGACGACGCGGCCGCCGCGGCGATGCGCGACCGCGTCGACTCCGTGCACGCCGCCATCGCCCTGCTGGGCGACGAGGCGGGCGCCAGCCGCTGGTACGACGTGCTCACCGCGCTGTCGACGAGGGACGGGCTGCACGGCCTGCTCGCCGGGCGGGTCAACCGGCTGCTGCTCGACGCCGGTCGGCTCGACGTCGATGAGGCCGGACGCCGGATGGGGCTGGTCCTGACCGTCGGCGTGCCGGTGGCCCGCGCGGCGGGCTGGATCGAGGGCTTCCTGACCGGTGACGGCCTGCTGCTCGTCCACGACGAACGCCTGCTGCGCCTCGTCGACGGGTGGCTCACCGGCATCCCGTCCGACGCGTTCGTCGAGGCGTTGCCGCTGTTGCGCCGCACCTTCAGCGAATACCCGGCGCCGCAGCGCCGGCAGATCGGCGAGCGCGCGGTCCGGCTCGGCGAGGCGGCTGGCCCCGGTGACCGCGGGCCGCGCGACGACGTCGACGCCGAACGCGGCGACCTGGTCGCCGCCACGGTGGCCGCGCTGCTCGGCCGGAGCCCCCGATGACCCGCCGATCTTGCACTTGTCATGGCCCAAATCAGGCAATTCGACGAGATAAATGCAAGATCGGCGAGGTGTGGGCGTGAGCGAAGCGGCGGCGGCGGAGGAGCGGGCGCGGCGGTGGCGGCTCGCGCTCGGCGGCGCGCCGGACGGCGAGGGCACCGGCCATCGGCTCGGCGGTGGCGACGCCGCGATCGACGCCGCCCTGGCCGCGCTCTACGACGCCGACCGCGACCGGGGCGCTGGACGTGGCGACGAGCGACCCGGCCGGGGCGGTGGCCTCAACGCCTCGGCCCCGCGGGTCGCCCGCTGGCTGGGCGACATCCGCCGCTACTTCCCCGCCTCGGTGGTGCGGGTGATGCAGGCCGACGCGATCGAGCGGCTCGACCTCGCGCAGCTGCTGCTCGAGCCGGAGATGCTCGACGCGGTCGAGCCCGACATCCACCTGGTCGGCACCCTGCTCTCGCTCAACCGGGTGATCCCCGAGCGCAGCCGGGCCGCGGCCCGCAAGGTCGTCGGCACGGTGGTCGCCGACCTGGAGCGCCGGCTCTTGCAGCGCACCCGGTCGGCGCTGACCGGCGCGCTCAACCGGGCCGCCCGGGTGAACCGGCCGCGGCGCGGCGACGTCGACTGGGCCCGCACGATCCGGGCCAACCTGCGCCACTACCGCCCGGAGCTGGGCACGATCGTGCCGGAACGACTGATCGGGTACGGCCGGCGCGGCCTCGCCGTGCAGCGCGACGTGGTCCTGCTCGTCGACCAGTCCGGCTCGATGGCCGCCTCGGTCGTCTACGCCAGCGTCTTCTCGGCCGCGCTGGCATCGCTGCGCACGCTGCGGACCAGCCTCGTGGTCTTCGACACCGCGGTGGTCGATCTGACCGACAAGCTCGCCGACCCGGTGGACGTGCTGTTCGGCACCCAGCTCGGCGGCGGCACCGACATCAATCGGGCGCTCGCGTACGCGGAGACGCTGGTGACCCGGCCGCGTGACACGGTCCTGGTGCTGATCAGCGATCTCTACGAGGGTGGCGTCCGCGAGGAGATGCTGCGCCGGGTCAACGCGCTCACCGCCGCGGGCGTCCAGGTGATCGTGCTGCTCGCGCTCTCCGATGACGGCGCGCCGGACTTCGACGGCGACAACGCGGCGGCGCTCGGCGCGCTGGGTGTGCCGGCGTTCGCCTGCACACCCGACCAGTTCCCGACGCTCATGGCGGCGGCCGTCGAGCGTCGCGACGTCCAGCAGGTCGTGGCCGTGAACCGCTGACCCGCGAGGGTTACCCTGGGCCGGTGGGGTCGTACGGCGTGGTGGAAGAGGCGTCCGGCGGGGGGCGCCACGACCACCTGTGCTGGGCCTACGAGGACCGCGCGGCCTTGGCCGGCCAGGTGGTCGGCTTCCTGAGCGAGGGTCTCGCCGCCGGCCAGCGGGTCTGCTACGCGGCCGCCGACGCCACCGACCCCATCGCGCGCCGGCTGCGGGAGATAGACGGCTTCACCGAAGCCGAGGAGCGCGGCGCGGCGAGCGTGGTGCCGGCCGACAGCGTCTACGAGCCGGACACGGTGATCGACCCGTACGAGCAGGTCCGGATCTACGCCGCGCTCACCGACGCCGCGCTCGCCGCCGGGCTCGCCGGCCTGCGGGTCGCGGCCGACGCCACCGCGCTCGTTCGCACCCCCGCGCAGGTCGACGCGTTCGCGCGCTGCGAGCACCTCATCGACCGTTACATGGTCGACCGGCCCTACGCGGCCCTGTGCGCCTACGACCGGGCCGCGCTCACCGACTTCACGGTCGCCCAGCTGGTGTGCATGCATCCGCTGGCCAACACCGACGTAGGCCTGTTCCGGCTGCACGCCTGCCCCCCGGCCGACGGTGCCGCCGCGCTCGCGGGCGAGCTCGACATGACCACCGAGGTGCTCTTCCCGTTGGCGCTGGATCGCGCCGACCTGCGGCCGACCGCGGGACGGCTGGTCTTCGACGCGAGAGAGCTGCGGTTCATCGACTACCACTCCGTGCTCGACGTCGCCGACTACGCCCGGCGCCGTGACGCAACCGCGGTGTTGCGCACGTCGTCGCGCGGTGCCAGCCACCTCGCGGACCTCCTGGGTGTCGACAGCGTCATCGTGGAGAGCGCCGGATGAGATCAGGCGTCGCCGCCGGGCACCGCGGCTACTTTCACGAGGCCGTCCTCTACCGTTCGGAGCAGGACCTCCTCGACGTGGCCGTGCCGTTCCTGCGGGGCGGCGTCGAGGCCGGGGAGCCGACGATCGTCGCGCTCGGCGACGGTAACGCCGCGCTGGTGCGCGACGCGATGCCCGAGGCGGTGCCGGCGCTGTCGTTCCTGGGTGGCGACGTGTACGCCCGCCCGGCCACGGCGATCAAGTCCTACCGGCGGCTACTCGCCGACCACGTGGCCGCCGGCGCCCGGCAGATCCGGATCATCGGCGAGGTGCCGCCGACGGCGCTCGGCTCGACCTGGGACTGGTGGGCGCGCTACGAGTCGGCGATCAACTACGCCTACGACGACTATCCCGTGTGGAGCATGTGCGCCTACGACGCGATGAACACGCGGGGCGCCGTCCTCGACGACGTGATCCGTACCCATCCGCGCACGGCCACCCCGGACGGGCACGTGGCCAACGACCGCTACACGCCGCCCCCGCGTTTCCTGGGCGAGCGGCGCCCCGTCGAGGTCGACCCGATCCAGCTGCAGCCGCCGGCACTGGCGCTGACCGACCCGTCGCCGGGCGCGGCCCGCCGCGCGATCCACGACCTCGACCCGGGCCTCGCCCCCGACGACCTCGACGGGCTGCTGATCGCCGTGAGCGAGGTCGTGACCAATGGGCTGCGCCACGGCCGGCCGCCGGTGCGGGTGCGCTACTGGGCGGCGCCCGACCGGATCGTGGTGACCGTGCACGACGGCGGCTCCGGACCGACGGATCCGTTCGCCGGCCTCTTGCCGGCGGCGAGCGGCGGCGGCGGGCTCGGACTGTGGCTCAGCCACCAGCTGTGCAACCATGTCGCGCTCGACCACTCGGGCGACGGCTTCAGGGTCCGGCTGACCGCCGGCAACCCGCACACCCCGCGCTGACGCCCAACGGCTCCCGGCGCTACCGTCCACCCGGGCCGACTTCACACGAAGGCCGTATCATATGGCTTCCATACTATCGGTCGATCGGTAGGCTCGCGACGTGCGCATCCTCGTCCTCGGCGGCACCGCCTTCGTCGGCCGCGCGATCGTCGATGACGCCCTGCGGCGGGATTTCAAGGTCACGCTTTTCGGCCGCGGCCGCACCGGCACCGACCTCTTCCCCAGCGTCCCCCGGATGATCGGCGATCGGGAGACCGGCGACTACGCTGCCCTCGCGGCGGGCGGGTGGGACGCGGTCGTCGACGTGAGCGGCTATGTGCCGCGTCACGTCCGCCAGGCGATGGGCGCACTCGGCGACCGGGTGGGCCACTACCTGTTCATCTCGAGCAACGCCGTGTACGCCGACGACCTCGGGCCGGGCGCGACCGAGGACGCCGCGCGCAAACCACCCGTCCGCGACACCGAGGAGCTGAACCAGGACACGTACGGGCGGTGCAAGGTCGCGTGCGAGGACGACGTCGTCGCCCGGTACGGGGATCGGGCGACAATCGTCCGCCCGGGTCAGGTCGCCGGCCCGTACGACCCGCAGGACGTGTTCACCTACTGGGTACGCCGGGCGGCGCGCGGCGGTCGCGTCGCGGTGCCCGGCAGCCCGGACCAGCCGGTCCAGGTGCTGGACTCCCGCGACCTCGGCCGGCTCGTCACCAAGCTGCTCGAGGACGGGCGGTCCGGCGCGTACAACGCCGTCGGCCCGGCCGAGCCGACCACGCTGGGCGGCCTGGTCCGCACCTGCGCCGAGGTCGCCGGCACCGATGTCCGGCCGGTGCCCGTGCCGGCCGACGCCCTGCCGGCGTGGTTCCCGCTGTACCGGCCGCGGCCGCAGTGGCCGACGCAGCAGCGCAGCGCGGCCAAGGCCCGCGCGGCTGGCCTGCCGGCGACGCCTCTGGCCGAGACGGCCGCCGCCGTGCTGGCCTCAGACCGGGCCCGCGGCGAGCCGCCGCTGACTCGCGGTCCCGGCGCCGCCGCGGAGGCGGCGCTGCTCGCGCGGGCCTAGCAGCGGGCCCGGGCGAGCGACGCAGGGCAACGTGTACAGGCCGAACGCGACGGCCTTCGCGGCGGCGGGGGACCGTCGACTCCTCCTCCACCTCGGCCGGCACCAGGATGCGGACGCCGAGCGCGGAGACCACGACGGCGACGGCGCCGAGCAGCACCCGCCCCAGATCTCCCCGTGCGATGTGCACTGTCGCCTCCCGGTTCAATGGCTGCCGGCGAGCGCGGGCGTACGCGGCTCGAGCGGCTCGTTGACGGTGTGCGCCGTGACGGCGTCGCGCCGGGAGATCACGTAGATCGCGCCGGTGCGACGAGCCGGTGGACATCGAGCTGAATCGGCGGGTCCGCCGGCGAACCGGCGGGTAGCGCCCGGAACGCCGCGGCGGCTACGTTTCCAGCGGAGGGGTGACCCTGGAGGTGCCACACCGTGAGCAGCGTGCGCATCACAGAACGAGACACCCTCGACGTAGTCGTCGTCGAGGTGCACGGCGACCTCGGCCCGGCAGCCGCGCAGCAGCTCCGCGAGGCGCTGGTGCGCGCGATCCGACACAGTGGCTCCGCCCGCGTCGTGCTCGACCTCGAGCGCGCCCACGCGATCGCCGCGGAGGGCCTGGGCGCGATCGTGGCGGGCGTCGACGTGGCCACCGACAGCGGCGTGCTCTTCCACGTGCGCGGCGCCCGGCCCACGGCCGCCGAGGCCCTCCGCGACGCGGGTCTGGCGCCCGGCCGCCTCGCGCCCGAACTCACCTGACCGACCCCCTCCCCCGCCGATCTTGCAGTTATCTCGGCAAAATGCCCGAGATGGGCCATGACAAGTGCAAGATCGGCGGGGGGTTACAGCTCCGCTTCGCGGGCGAGGAAGATCCCCCGCTCACGGTCGTTGCGGGTGAGCTGCGCCGCGCGGGCGAACTCCGCGCGGGCCTCGCCGGCGCGGCCGAGCCGGGCGAGCAGGTCGCCCCGTACGGCTGGTAGCTGCGGGTAGGTGCTCAGCGTGCCGGCCGCGACGAGGTCGTCGACGATGCGTAGCCCCGCTGCCGGCCCCTCGGCCATGCCGACCGCGACCGCGCGGTTGAGCTCGACGACGGGGCTCGGCGTCACGTGGCCCAGCACCTGGTAGAGCGCGGCGACCCGGGGCCAGTCGGTGTCCTGCGGCGCCGAGGCCCGGGCGTGGCAGGCGGCGATGGCGGCCTGCAGGGCGTACGGACCGAAGAAGCCGCCGAACTCCTCGGCGCGGGCCAACGACTCGAGGCCGCGCCGGACGAGCAGCCGGTCCCACAACCGGCGGTCCTGGTCCATCAGCAGCACCGGTTCGCCGTCGCGGCCGGTGCGGGCACGGATGCGGGACGCCTGGATCTCCATGAGCGCGACCAGCCCGTGGATCTCGGGCTCGCGCGGCATGAGCCCGGCGAGGATCCGGCCCAGCCGCAGCGCCTCCTCGCACAGCGAGGGGCGCATCCAGTCCTCGCCGGCGGTGGCGCTGTAGCCCTCGTTGAAGACCAGGTAGACGACCTCCAACACGGCCGTGAGCCGGCTCGGCAGCTCGCCCGGCGGCGGCAGCTCGAAGGCGACCCGCCGGTCGGTGAGGGTCCGCTTGGCGCGGACGATGCGCTGGGCGACGGTGCTCTCCGGCACCAGGAACGCCCGCGCGATCTCGTCGGTGGTGAGCCCGCCCAACAGCCGCAGGGTCAACGCGACCCGGCTCGGCATGGGCAGCACCGGGTGGCAGGCGATGAAGACCAGCCGGAGCAGGTCGTCTTCGACGTAGGCGTCGAGGGCCGCGTCGAGCTCGGCCTCCGCCGACTCCTGGCGGATCTCCTGCTCGCGGCCGATGAGCACCAACTTATCATGGTAACGCGTACGTCTTCGGATCTGATCGATGCCGCGGTGTTTCGCGGTCGCCATCAGCCACGGGCCGGGGTCGTCCGGGATCCCCCGCTCGGGCCACTGCTCGAGCGCGATAACCAGCGCGTCCTGGGCCAGCTCCTCGGCGAGGCCGACGTCGCCGACCACCCGGGCCAGGCCGGCGATCAGCCGGGCTGCCTCGATCCGCCAGACGGCCTCGACCGTACGGTGCGTGGCAAGACGAGGATCGGTAGCCGGCACGGCTACCGATCCTCGCATCCGTTCCTGAGTCGTTCAGGCCGCCGGAGGGGCGAAGTCCTCCGGGCCGAAGACCTTGAGCACCTCGGCCTCACCCTCGTAGCCGGGCCACAGGTCGCGGTGCAACTTCATGAAGCGGGAGGCCCACTCGACCGCCTCCTCCTTGGTGCGGACCTGCCAGAGCGCGTAGCTGATCATCTCCTTGGCCTCGGCGACCGGGCCGTCGGTCACGTCCAGCTCGCCCTTGGCGAGCACGACCTTGGCACCCGCGGCGCTCGGCGCGAGGCCGCCCTGGTCGAGCAGCGCGCCGGCCTTCGTCGCCTCCTCCCCGAGCCGGGCGATCGCGGCCATCAGCGCGGCCGGCGGCGGCGTGTCGGGCTGCGCTCCTTTGAGCAGAACGAGGTATCGCATGACGGTCATCCTTTCTCAGCGGGCCGTGGTCTTGTACAGGCGGACGGAGACGGCGGAGACCCAGGAGCAGACCAGGACGACCGCCGCGCCGAAGCCGAGGGTGCCGGCCGCGCTGCCGCCCCCGGTCGCGACGCCGGCGAAGCCGGCGAGGAACACGACACCCGTGGCGACGGAGTACGCGGCCCACCGCTTGCGGCCCTCCCGGGCGAACCGGCGGCCGAGCACGAAGGCCCCGATGGCGAGACAGGTGAAGCCCACGGCGCCGCAGCCGAAGTGCACGGCGCTGTGCCAGGACATGGTCGCCGGCGCCTGCGCACCGGCGGGGAACCCGTCGACCGGGTCGGCCCGGAAGATGCCGGCACCGACCAGCGACGCCGCGTAGACGGCGATCAGGCGGGGCGCCCAGCCGGGGCCAAGGGCGCGCCGCATGCCGTACGCCGCGGCGCCGGTCATCACCCCGGCGGCGATGAGGTTGACGACGTGGATCCAGCCGTACGGGCCGTTGGCGAGGACGCTCCACGCGTCACGGGTGATGTCGAAACCGTCGCGGGTGAACGCCTCGATGAGCGAGACGGTCAGGTAGATCGGGCCCGCGACCACGCCGTACCCGAGCAGGCTGCGGGTCGTGGCGGTGGCGCGGTCGCATCCGGCGGTGTCGAGAACGAGCTGGCTCATGGTGGCCTCCCGGTGGTGATGGCGGCCGGTCCGTCCGGCCCCTCACCTACTGCTCGAACGCCCGGCACGCTTTTCGACAGGCGACGTCGAGATTTTCGGCAGCAGGCTGTCCGAGCCCAAGGCGGTCGCGGGTGCGGCAGGATGGGCGCATGACGACCCGGTTCAGCGACGACGAGATGCGGGCGCTGCTGCCCACGACACGGCCGTACACGGCGATGATCCTCAAGGCCGGTCCGCAGCGCAACATGGACGGCGTCGACGCCGTCGTCTGGGAGCACGGCCGGCGAAACTTCGGGCTGCGCGCCGACGGACTGCTGTCCATCGTGTGCCCGGTCGACGACGGCAGCGACGTCGACGGTATCGCCATCTTCAATCTCGGCGTCGAGGAGACGGCAGCGGTGATGGACGACGACCCCGGCGTACGAGCCGGCGTCTTCGCCTACGAGCTGCACTCCTGCCGCAGCTTCCCGGGTGACGCGCTGCCGGGCTAGCGCTGGCCGCGCGGGATCAGCACGCTGGTCTCGGTGCGCTGCGCGTCCTCGCCCGGGCCGGCGGAGGGCAGCGCGTACGTCGCGAGCGTGTCCCACGAGGCCCGCGGCACCCACCCGCGATCGGGGTCGCCGACGACGACCCGGGCGCCCCCGCGGGCGAGGACGGTCAGGAACGGCAGCAGCCGGCCGGCGAGGCCGTCGTTGTAGAGCGCGTCACCGACGAGCACGACGTCGGCCTGCCGGGCACCGTCGTGGCGGCCGTCGAGCAGGTCCTCGACCAGCGGGACGACCCGTACGCCGTTGGCGTGCGCGTTGGCCCGGATCGCCACGGCCGCGTACGCGTCCACGTCGTTGGCCACCACGGTCGCCGCGCCCGCCAGCGCGGCCGCGATGGCCACCATGCCGGAGCCGGACGCGAGGTCGAGCACCTTCCGGTCGGCCACGAGCTCGGGATGGTCGAGCACGTAGCGCGCGACCGCCTGGCCGCCCATCCACGCGGACGCCCAGTAGGGCGGGGGTAGCCGTTTGCCCGCGCCCGCCTCGAGGCGCGCCCACAGGATCGTGGGGTCCTCCGCGAGGAACAGTCGCACCTCCGGCACGAGTGGCGCCGTCATCAGCCTGAGCCCGTCCATGCCGGTTCCCGTCGTCGGTCCGTCACGCGCACATCAGGTACTTGATCGGTCAACGGTATCCCGTCAGCCGCCCGGACGGCCGCCGTTCACGCCGACGGTGTCCACAACGTCTGCGGGCGGCGTTGCGCGGGCGGCCGGCCCGGCCCGATCTCGACGACGCTCGGTGCGTTCGCGGTGCCCGTGTCCAGGTCATACGTCAGGTGCGCGGCGTACGACCGGCTGCCGGCGGCGGCCGGCGTTCCGTCGGGCGTCGCCAGCAGGTACGACACCTGGCAGCCGCCGAGATAGCCGACCCGCCCGGAGCGGCGGAACAACCCCTTCTTGACGACGGTCTCGCCGCCGGCGGCCTCCATTCCCACGTACAGCACGTGGGTGTACGTCGGCTCGGCGTCGCAGAGCGTCTCGCGCAGGGCGGCCGCCTGCAACGGCGCCGGCCCGTGCTCGGATACGGCGGTGGCGGCCGCGGCGAAGGCGTCGAAGCCGGCCAGCAACGCGTCGACGGTGGCGAGCACCGCCTTGGCGGTGCCCAGCGCCCCCGTCAGCTCCCCGATCCGCCGGACCAACTCGCGCAACAGCGGGTCGCGGTCGGCCTGCGCCTCCCGGGCACTCGTGTCGGCGTGCTCGCGGACCAGCGCGTCGAGCCGGGCCTGTGCCGGCGCGATCCGTTGCGACGCGAGCCGGTTGCGGCACTCGAGCAGCTCGGCGCGCAGCAGCTGCGCCTCGTGGAAGGTGGTGACGATCGGGCTGTCCCACAGCGCACGGGAGGTGTCCGAGCCGACGATCATCCGGCGCCTCAACAGCTCCCGGATCATGCCGACGACCAGCGGCGTCGATCCTAACGCGACGGTCCGGGCGCTGACCGTATGGTCGGTGCGGAAGAGGGCGTACAGGTCGATGCCCGCGCCGACCACCGAGCCCGCGACGGCGCCCACCGCCGGCCCGAACGTCATCTCATTCGCAGTGCCCGGATCGGCCGGCGGCCACGGTTCGGGGGCCACGACCGGCGGTTGGTCCAGCTCGACGGCGACCGCGTCCAGCATCGACGTCAGCTTCTCGTGGTAGCGCGACAGCGCGGGCGCCACCATGGCGTACGCCCAGCTCGACGACGAGAGCGCACGGTCCTCGACGACCAGCACCCGCGCGGCCGGAGTCCGGTGCTCCACTATGGCCGCGATGTCGGCGCACGCCCGCTGTGCCTGGGCGTACGCCAGCAGTTCGGCGATGAAGCCGGTGCCCTCGCCCATCGCCGTGCCGCCGGCGGCGCCCGCGGTCGCCGGCGCGGGGATCGCGGCCTCGACCCGTGCCCGCTGCAGACCCAGCTCGGCCGTGCGAGCCTCCGCGCGCCTTGTCCGCCTCGGCACGCAGCTTGTCCGCGGCCGCCTTGGCGTCCGCCGGCGCTGTGTCGGTACCTGCCACTGTGTCCCTCCCGCGCCAGACCGTACTGCCCGTGCCGCGGGGCGGTGCCGGCGGGATGTTCCGCGGGCCGGCGACCGCTCGTACCGCTTCGCGGCGCAGCCCGCCGTGCTCCGGTTGGCGGTCGAGCCGGCCGTGCGGTCCGGCGGGGCCGACGCCTGCCACATCGAGGGCGGCCGAATCGGCAGCTGGCCGCCCCAGCTGCGGCCGGCGGACATCGACCGATCGAATACCTGTCGGGGACCCGCTACGCCCGAGCGCCCACCCGCGGCCCGAACCGCTCCTCGGACCGCGCCCTGGCCTTCGCGGCCTCGACCTCGCGGTCGCGGGGTGGCGTCTTGGTCACCAGGCTGTCCAGCAGCGTCCGGGTGGCCTCCGTGACGACCCGTACGGCCTCGTCGAACGCCTCCTGGTTGGCGGTCGACGGCTTCGTCGAGCCGCTCACCTTGCGCACGTACTGCACGGCCGCCGCCTTGATCTCGTCGTCCGTGGCCGGGGGTTGGAAGTTGGAGAGCACGCGAATGTTCCTGCACATGACTCCAACCATGCCAGGTCAAAGCCCGGTCGGGTACGTCTCGGCCCCCCGCACCTCGGCGGACGCACGTGCGGCGGCGCGACGGCGGGCGACTCGTCGATCCAACCGACGGCGTCGTGGCGCTCCCCACCCACCGTCGGCGCCGCGGGCCGGTCAACCCTGCGCGAAGGTGCCGGTGACGAGCTCCCCGGCCGGCTCGTATGTGCCGATCATCACGCCGGTGGTGGAGACCGTGCTGTCGACGAGCTTCAGTCCGGCGGGGGTCGTGCCGTCCGCGAACAGGCGCTTGCCCGACCCGACCACGACGGGGAAGACCCACAGGCGGAACCGGTCGACGAGGTTGTGCCGCAGCAGCGTCTGGATCAGGTTGGCGCTGCCGTGCACCTGCAGCTGCGGGCCGTCCTCGCGCTTGATCGCCGCGATGCCGTCGGCGGCGTCGCCCTCGATCAGGACGGAGTTGCTCCACGGTAGCGCCGGACGGCCACGCGACGCGACGTACTTGGTGGCGTCGTTGAGCACCTTGCCGCCGGCCTCCTCAGGGGCGTTCGGCCAGTACGCGGCGAGGATGTCGTAGGTGCGGCGGCCGAGCACCATGGCGAACGGCGTGCCCGTCGCCTCGGCCATGACCTGGCTCATCGTGTCGTCCCAGTAGTTCACCGACCAGCCGCCGTGCGCGAAGCCTCCGTCGTCGTCCTCGCCCGGACCGCCCGGGGCCTGCATGACCCCGTCGAGGGTGAGAAAGGTGGTAACCATCAGCTCTCTCATGTCCGATCTCCTTTTTTCATCGTGGTGAGCGTCGGTCGTCGGCGAGCACGCCGTCGATCTGGTCCATCGCCAGGCGCGTGGCGTCCACGGCGCCCATCGCCACGACCCGCTCGAGCTGCTCGATGCTGGTGAACGTCGTGACGGTCGTCATGCGTGCCCCGGCGGGTGCCGCTTCGATCGTGACGACGGTGTGGGTGGGCGGCTCGGAAGCCAGCGGTTCGCCGTCCTCACCGGCGAAGCCGTCGTCGAACTCCAGCCGGTGCGGCGGCTCGATCGCGGTGATCGTCCACCAGCCGCGAGACTTCTCATCCTCTGGGCCGGTCAGGTAATACCGGGACCGGCCACCGACCACGAAGTCGTGCTGCTCGAAGGTCGCCGGCCAGGTGGGCGGCCCCCACCACCGCTCCAGCTGGCGACGGTCCTGCCAGATCCGCCACACGCGCTCGACGCTGGCGTCGAACTCCGCGACGAACGTCAGCGTCAGGGCCTGGTCGTCGCGGTGCGCGCGGATCACGGTCATGGGCTCACCCTTCCCGGTCTTCGGACAGGATCTGCGCGATCCGACCGGCGCGTTCCCGCCAGATCTGCTCGTAGGCCTCGAGCAGGCGCGACGCGCGGCGCAGTGCTGTGACGTCGCCGTGGACGACCTGCTCCCGGCCGCGCCGCTGCTTGGTGACCAGCGCCGCCCGTTCCAGGACCGCCACGTGCTTCTGCACCGCCGCGAAGCTCATCGGGAAGTGCCGGGCGAGGGCGGACACCGACTGCCCGTCGCGGATCACCCGCGCGATGATGTCCCGCCGGGTGGCGTCGGCCAAGGCGTGGAAGACGCGGTCGGTCTCCGCCTCGCCCGGGTGACCTACAACCATGCGGTTGTACGTTAGTCCCGACAATCACCGATGGCAAGGCCTATCAGTAGTTCTCGAGCGCGATGATGCCGAACCACACCACCGATTCTCGTACGGGCCCGATCTAAAAGACCGTGTAACCCCCGTCGACGACCAGCACCGAGCCGGTCATGAACGACGACGCCTCGCTGGCGAGGAACACGACGCTGGGCGCGATCTCGTCCGGCGTCGCATACCGGACCATCGGGACGTCCTCGATCCAATGCCGCCGGAACTCGGGCCGGTCGACCGGCGCCATCTCGGTCTTCACGTACCCGGGCGCGAGCGCGTTGACCCGGACGCCGTACGGCGCCCACTCCGCGGCGAGCGACCTGGTCAGCTGGTGTACGGCCGCCTTGGAGGCGTTGTACGCGGGCTGCCACTGTGGACGGTTGACGATCTGCGCCGAGATCGAGCCGATGTTCACGATGCTGCCACCGCCGGCGCCCGTCATGTGCCGACCGAACGCCTGGCAGCAGTGCCACACACCGGTCACGTTGACGTCCATCACCTCGTGCCACTCGTCGGCCGGCACGTCCAGCGCCGGGCGGTGGATGCAAGCGCCGGCGTTGTTGACGAGCACGTGCACGCCGCCGAGGTCGCCGACCACCCGTTCCACGACCTCGTCGACGGACGGCCGGTCGCGCACGTCGGCGTGGTAGCCGTGCGCGCTCACGCCGGCATCCGTCAACGCCCGTACGCTGTCGTCGGTCCGGGCGGTGTCGCGGGCGAGGATCGCGACGATGGCGCCGGCCTCGCCGAGCGCCTGGGCGAACGCCCTCCCCAGGCCCCGGTTGCCGCCCGTCACGACGGCGACCTTCCCGTCGAGCCGGAACGTGTCGAGGACGGACATGGTGGCCTCCTAGGGCGGGATGCCGGGCAGGCACGCGGCGAGGTCGGCGCGGAGCCCCGGCGGATCGGGGGCGGTGGGGTATCCCATGCTCGCGCGGCCGGTCGACCAGTGGAACCCCCCACGGGGCGTCGGAGGCGCGCGGCCCCATCAACCGGTAGGGGCGGGTGGCCGCCTCGCCCGGCTGCGACTTCCCACCGCGGCCCGAGGAGACCCTGGCGGTCGTCGGCGACGACGACACCGGCGCCGGCCGCACATACGTGCCCGGCGGTTGGGCGGCCGGGCGGTCACCCCGCGGTTACCCACGATGTCGGCGGCGGTGGCCTTCATATCTGCCTGACCTCGCCCTCGCCCCCGCTCGGGCGCGATCTCCCCAGATCGGCGGCCTAAGGTTCGGCGATCTCGTCGATGACTTCGTAATGGGACACCGAGGACTCGCCGTCGATGAGGTAGCGCTCGTCCTCCGGGTAGAGCACGGCCGCCTCGATGTCGTCGCCGGCGAACGCGCGGACCGCCTCGACCGAGTCCCAATACGACAGCGTGACGAACTCCGTACGGTCGACCTCGTCGCGCCGCATCAGCCACGCGCCACGGTTGCCTGCCGTCTCGCCGTATGCGGTAAAGCCCGTCGCCCGGACGTAGTCCGCGTAGACGTCCGCGTCCTCGGGCCGCACCGCGCCCTTCCACACCCGTGCGATCACGTTGATCACCCTTGCCCGTTGCCGTGGTCGGCCGTTCGCCCGCCCTTCCGGGAACACCTCCCGCGGTCCTCGAATCCCGCGAGCCGGGACCGACAGTAGCGGACCGGCGGTACCGCGGCGATCTCTTCCGCGGCACCGCCGCCCGGCGGACCTCGTCCACCCGCTCGTCGGGCGGCGCCGGCCATACCCGTCGCCCGGCGACCCCCGAACCGCTCTCGGAGGTCCGGTGCTGCTCGGTCGACCGGTCCAACCGGCGGTGGGGACGGCGCCCGGCTCGCGGACCTGGGCCGGCAGCCGAGACCGGCCGACCGCGATTTCCGTACCGTGCGGCCCCGATCGGTGGAGGCTAGGGTCGGATCATGGACCGACCCTTTCTGCGCCCGAACGGCGTCGTCCTCGACTCGCCCGACGCCCAACAGCTCGCCGCGTTCTGGGAACGGCTCCTGGGCTGGCCGCGTCGCTCGGACGAGCCGGATTGGGTCACGCTCGTGCCGCCGGACGGTGGCGTCGGGCTGTCGTTTCAGACCGAGCGCAACCACGTGCGGCCGGTCTGGCCAGCCGGCGACGGCGATCCGCAGATGCAGATCCACCTCGACATCCAGGTGAACGACCTGGCCGATGGCGTCGCGTGGGCGCGGGCGCACGGCGCTGTCCTCGCCGACTTCCAGCCTCAGGACGACGTGCGGGTCATGCTCGACCCGGCGGGCCACCCGTTCTGCCTCTGGGTCGAGACCTGAGCCTCGCCCGCTTAGCGGCTCGACATCCATGACCATCCACGTTGGAACGTCGGGGTGGAGCTACCACCACTGGGACGGCATCCTCTACCCGCCGGGGACGCCTACCCGCGAGCGGCTGGCGCACTACGTCCGGCGATTCGGCACGGTAGAGCTGAACGCCAGCTTCTATCGCTGGCCGCGGGAGGCCACCTTCGCCGGCTGGCAGCGCCGCCTGCCGGCCGGCTTCCAGCTGTCGGTCAAGGCACCGCGCGGCCTCACCCACGCGAAGAAGCTGTACGCCCCGGAGGTCTGGCTCGGCCGCATCGCGAGCGCTTGGCACGCGCTCGCCGACAAGCGGGCCGTCCTGCTCGTCCAGCTGCCGCCGACGCTCGCCCGCGACGACGCCCGTCTCGGGTACTTCCTGGAGCGCCTGCCGCCGTGGATCCGCACGGCGGTCGAGCTGCGGCATCCCAGCTGGCACGACGACGTGGTGTACGCGCTGCTCGAGCGGCACGGCGTCGCGTACGCCGTGATGAGCGGCGCCGGCCTGCCGTGCGTGCTCAGGGCTACCGCGCCCTTCGTGTACATCCGCCTGCACGGGCCGGACGCCGGGCACCTCTACGCCGGGTCCTATCCCGACGCCGACCTGCGCTGGTGGGCGGATCGGATCCGGGAGTGGACCGCCGGCGGCCGCGACGTCTACGCGTACTTCAACAACGACGGTGCCGGTAACGCCGTCCGCAACGCGGAGTCGCTTCTCGCGCTGCTCGGCCAGGGTATCGCCGGATGCCTCGGGAACGACCGCGAGCCTCGCGCAGCGCACGCCCGGCCGCGCTCCGTGCGGTCGGCGCCCTAATCCGGTTGTCGTGTTGACGCCAACCCGAGCTCGTACGCGATGATCACCAGCTGGACGCGGTCGCGGGCCGCGAGCTTGTCGAGGAGACGTGCCACGTGGGCCTTGGCCGTCGCGATCGAGACGAACAGCTCCGCGGCGATCTCGCTGTTGGTCCGGCCGCGGGCGACCAGCGTGAGTACCTCTCGCTCCCGGTCGGTCAGGCCGTCGAGCCTCTTCGTGTCGGCTCGGGCTCTGCCCGCCGCCGGCTGTCGGGCGAAGTCGGCGATGAGCCGCCGCGTCACGCCCGGCGCCAGCAGGGCGTCGCCGTCCGCCACCACACGGATCGCGCCGAGGATCTCCTCCAAGGCCATGTCCTTGACGAGGAACCCGCTGGCGCCCGCCCGCAGGGCCCCGTAGACCTGGTCGTCGTCGTCGAACGTGGTCAGCACCAGCACCCGCGTCGAACCGCCGCCCGCCGTGATCAGCCGGGTTGCTTCGATGCCGTCCATGCCCGGCATACGCAGGTCCATCACCACGACATCGGGCTGCAGCTCCCGCACCAGCCGCACCGCCTCGGCTCCCGTGCCCGCCTCCCCCACCACGTCGAGGTCGGTCGTGTCGGCGAGGAGCACCCGCAGCCCCACCCGCACGAGCGGCTGATCGTCGGCCAGCACCACCCGAACCGTCATCGCCGCCCACCCGCCTCGGGCAACGTCGTCCGGGACACGCACCCCGCAGCGTCCGCGCCGCGCCGACCGAGCACCATCGAACGCCGCGGCCCCGGCGGCCCGGCGTCGACCCGGAAACCCTTGTCCGAACGCAAGCCGCCGGCCCAGAGCCGGTCGTGCGCAGAGACGAGTCGGTGATCAGACACGCCGGAGCCGAGCAGACTACGCATGGCCATGCGGGGTCATGGCGGATCGCCGGTGGGCAACGGCAGCCGGGCAACGACGCGGAACCCGCCCTCGGGGCGTGGACCTGCGACGAGGTCGCCACCGAGGAGAGCGACCCGTTCGCGCATGCCGACGATCCCGTACCCCGCACCCGGCTCGGCCGGCCCGCGTCCGTCGTCGATCGCCTCGATCGTGAGGTCGTCGGCCCGGTAGTGGAGCGTGAGCGCGCAGCTCGAAACCCGGGCATGGCGCACGACGTTGGTCAACGCCTCCTGGACGATGCGGTAGGCGGACAGGTCGACGTCGGCCGGCAGCGATCGTCGGTCACCGACATGCCGGACGTCGACGTGGATGCCGGCGTCCCTCGTGGTGGCGATGAGCCGGTCGACGTTCGCCAGTCCGGGCCTCGGCACCAGCGGCGCCGGATCGCTGCGGCGCAGCGCGCCCAGCGTGCGACGCAGCTCGGCCAACGTCTGCCGGCTGGTCGACTCGATCGTCGTGAGCGCGGCGCGGGCCTCGTTCGGCTGGGTGTCCATGACCCGGCTGCCCACTCCGGCTTGGATGGCGATGACGCCCACGCTGTGCGCGATGAGGTCGTGGAGCTCCCGGGCGATCCGTAGCCGCTCGTCGGTGACGGCCTGTGCCGCGGCCTGCGCCCGCAGCGCGGCGGCGTAGCGGCGCCGTTGACCGATGACGAACCCGAGCGACCAGACCGCGACCATGCCGAGCACGACGTAGGTCAAGGCGTCGACGAACGACCTGTTGCCGCTCGTGTAGAACGGTGTGCACGCCATCTGCGTGACGAGCGCCGCGACGGCAGCGATGAGCGAGACCCGCAGCGGGCGGGTGGCGGCCAGCACGCACACGACCAGGCCGACAAGCACGAGCTGCGCGTAACCGACCTGTGGCGAGCTCGCGGTGGTCACCACTGCCACGGAAGCGGCGAGCAGCAGCGCGGTCGCCGCCCAAGCCAGGCGACGGAAGAGACCGAGCAGGAGCACGGTGCCGGCGACCGGCAGCACGTTCGTGATCACGTCGTCCCGGGACAGGATGGCCAGCGTCACGGTGGCCAGGAAGCCGACGGCGCCGAACCAGGCCAATGCCACCGGGGCCGCCGGCGGCAGGCCGCGCCGTCGAGGCAGGGGCAGGATGGCGTCCACCCGTTCACCGTAGCGGCGAGGCGGGCGGCGGACATTGGGCTGTGGACGTACGCCCGTCGGCCAACCCGCAAGCCCCAACCGTGGCCCACGGCCCGATGTCCCGAACGATGTGGTGCGGGAGCGTTGGTCCCGTGATCGCGCTCGACGCCCTGACCAAGCGCTACGGCCGCACCACCACCGCCGTCGACGACCTCACGTTCACTGTGCGGCCGGACCGAGTCACGGGATTCCTGGGGCCCAACGGCGCCGGCAAGTCCACGACGTTGCGGCTCGTCCTCGGGCTCGACCGCCCCACCTCGGGCGCCGTCACCGTCGACGGCGTCCCGTTCCGCAGCCGACCACGCGGCCTCCGGCATGCGGGGGCCCTGCTCGACGCCGCCGACGTGCACGGCGGTCGCAGTGCCGGGGCACACCTGTCTGCTCTGGCCCGCAGCAATCGGGTCCCCCGCCGCCGCGTCGACGAGGTGCTCGAGGAGGTCGGCCTCGCCGGGGTGGCCCGCCGCCGGATCGGCACCTTCTCCCTCGGCATGAGGCAGCGGCTCGGTATCGCCGGAGCGCTGCTCGGTGACCCACCGGTGCTCCTGTTCGACGAGCCGTTCAACGGCCTGGATCCGGAAGGGGTTCTCTGGGTGCGCGCGCTGCTCCGCCGGCTGGCCGCAGAGGGCCGCACCGTCCTCGTCTCGAGCCACCTGATGGGCGAGATGGAACACGCCGCCCAGCACCTCGTCGTCATCGGGCGCGGTCGGCTGATCGCCGACGAGAGCCTGACCGACTTCGCCGCGCGCCACACACCTCTGACGGTCACCGTCCGCTCACCGGACGCCTCCGTCCTCGCCTGCGCCGTCACCGCGGACGGCGGATCCGTCCGCGCGGATGACGGCGGGTTGGTGGCCACCGGCCTGACCGCCGCGCGCATCGGCGACCTTGCCCATGTCCGCGGGATCCGCATCCACGAGTTGGCCACCCGCACCGCCTCGTTGGAGGAGGCATTCATGAGGCTCACCGCCGGCAATGTCGACCACCGAGCCAAAGGCAAGGCATGACAACCCTGGCCGGCCGCACCACGGCCCCGCGGCCACGGTTCCGTGACCTCGTCGCAGCCGAGTGGATCAAGTTCTGGTCCTTGCGTTCGACGTACGGTTCGATGGCGCTCATCCTCGGCGCGGCGATCGTCTTCAGCGCCTACGCCGCCTCGGCCGACTACCACAACTGGCCGACCTATGGGGCGCAGCGACGCGCGCTGTTCAACCCACTGCGCGACGCCTTTCCCGAGCAGGCCTATGTGTTCGTCATGCTCGCCGCGGCCAGCGTGGGCGCCGTCGCCATCGTCGGCGAATACAGCACCGGCCTGCTCCGCACGACGTTCGCCGCGGTTCCGGCACGGCGCTCGGTCGTCGCCGCCAAGCTCGTCGTGGTCGCCACGGTCATGACAGCGGTGGGCGCCATCGCCGCCGTGACGGGGTTCGCCGTCTCGCAGGCCATCCTGTCCGGCCGCCAGGCCGACACGTCCCTCGGCGGGTCCGGCGTGCTGCGCGCCATCGCCGCCTCGGCGCTCCTCGCGCCACTGTGCGCGCTCGTCGGTATGGGCCTCGGTGTGCTGATCCGTCATACGGCGGCCACAATCGTCACCGCGGTGGCCATCCTGCTGCTGTTGCCCACGGCCTTCGACGAAGACCGCCGGTGGAAGGCCGACGTCTACCACACCCTCCCGCTCGCCGCCTGGGAACGCCTCGTCGAGCCCTCCGCACTGCAGGCGTTCTACTCCCCCTATCCCGCGACGATCACGGGCTCTTGGATCGTCTACGCGGCCTGGCCGTTAGCGGCCGTACTGCTCGCCGTCCTCGTCATCCAGCGACGGGACCTCTGACATGACCACGCCGAACGCCCAGCATTGCATCGACCTCGGCCACGGTAGCCGCGCACCGCCTCGCGAAACGCAATGCCGCCTGAGCGGAACGGATCGCACCGACCGAGCGAGCGTGCGGGCCGAAGGTCAGCCGACACGTCGACGCCGGTCACGCTGCAGAACCGGCCGGCCTTGGAACGCGACCCCGCGTGGAGTGGGAACCGTCGAGCTCACGAGCCATGCCGCTACGGCGTGCGGGCCGACCGTCATGCCTGCCACGTCGATGTCGGTGACGTTGTCCAACCGGCCGGCCCGGGGCCTCGCCAAAGTGGAGCGGCGCGACGACGGCGGACCGCGTGATGGTGGCTCACCGCCCGACCTCCCCTGCGCCCCGACCTCCCTGCGCCGTGACGAGTCGGGCGCCCACATTCGCCGTCGGGCTCGCGGCGAA
>DATDJX010000314.1:0-2590 GCA_036520275.1 Asanoa sp. | reverse complement strand
CCGGTGCAGATCCTGGCGACGCTGCTCGTCGTGGGCGTCCTGTCCGCGCGTGTGGACGGGGCCGTCGCAGCCTGGGCGGGCGTGTTGACGCTGATCCCGGTCTTCCAGTTTTCGCACCCGGCCAACGCGTACGGCGTCGCCGTGCTGTTCGCCGTCGTGTTCCTCGCGGGCGACCAGATCCGCCGGCGCAGGCAGAGCCAGCGCGCCCTCGCCGAGCAGGAGGAGCTGTCCGAGCTGGAGAAGGCGCGGCGGGCCGTGCTCGAGGAGCGGGCCCGGATCGCGCGGGAGATGCACGACGTGGTCGCCCACCACATGTCGATGATCGCGGTACAGGCCGAGACCGCGCCGTACCGGCTGCCGAAACTGCCCGAGGCCGTCCGCGACGAGTTCGTTTCGATCGCCGGCTCGGCACGGACGGCGCTCGTCGACATGCGCCGGCTGCTGGGCGTGCTGCGCAGCGATACCGACGCGGCGCTGACGGCGCCGCAGCCCGGCGTCGCCGACGTGCCACAGCTGGTGGCCGCCGCCCGCCGTGCCGGCATGGCGGTCACCCTCGACCCGCCGGTGCCGCCCGACGTGGACGGCCCGGTCGGCCTGGCCGTCTACCGGATCGTTCAGGAGGCGCTCGCGAACGCCGCCCGCCACGCGCCAGGCGCGCCGGTCCTGGTCCGCGTCGAGCTGACCGAGGGGACGCTGCGCCTGCGTGTCCACAACGGACCGCCAACCGCGCCGCCGGACCCGACGACCGGTCCGGGGCACGGCGTCGAGGGCATGCGTGAGCGTGCGACGCTTCTCGGTGGCGCATTCCGGGCCGGACCGACCGACGACGGCGGGTACGTAGTATCGGCGACGCTGCCCGACGCGGACCGGAGGCCCGATTGATCACGGTGCTGATCGCCGACGACCAGGCGATGGTGCGCCAGGGTTTCGGCGCGCTGCTCGCCGCCCAGCCCGACCTGCTCGTCGTGGGCGACGCGGCCGACGGCGCCGCGGCCGTGCGGGAGACCCGCCGGCTCGACCCGGACGTGGTGCTCATGGACGTGCGGATGCCGGTGCTCGACGGGCTGCAGGCCACCAGGCGGCTGCTCGCGGGACGTCCCGAGGGGCGCCCACGGGTGCTGATCCTGACCACGTTCGACCTGGACGACTACGTCTACGAGGCGCTGCGCGCCGGCGCCAGCGGCTTCCTGCTCAAGGACGCGCCCGCGGCCGACCTGGTCAACGCGGTGCGGGTGATCGCCTCGGGCGAGGCCCTGCTGGCGCCCTCGGTGACCCGCTGGCTCATCGCCGAGTTCGCCGCCCGGCCGGGCCGCGACCGCGCCCGGCCGACCGCGCTGAACGCGCTCACCCCGCGGGAGACCGAGGTGTTGCGGCTGATCGCCCGCGGCATGTCCAACGCCGAGATCGCGGCCGAGCTGGTCGTGGCCGAGCAGACGGTGAAGACGCACATCGGACGGATCCTCGCCAAGCTCGCCCTGCGCGACCGGGCCCAGGCCGTCGTGCTGGCGTACGAGACCGGCCTGGTCGCCGCCGGCGAGTAGGCCGGGTGCTACCCCCGGGACGCGGTCGTACCCCGGTAGCACGGCGAAGGCAGCGCTCCGGTACGACGACGACCGGCAGGCCGTACCTCGAACCTCCGGGGCATGTTGCAGCGCATCCTCGCCGCCGTCCTGCTCGGTCCCGTCCTGCTCGTGCCGGCGTCCTCGGCCGCCGCCGCGCCGGCACCCGCCGACGGCACCCGCATCGACGTGCTCGGCGACCTAGCCACCGCAGACCGGATCGCCGTGTTCGTGCCCGGCGTCGACACCACGCCGCAGGACTTCGGCCGCTGCGAGGCGCAGGTGCGGGCGCTGTACGCCGCGACCGCGGCCGAAGGGCACACGGCCGTGGTCGCCTGGCTCGGATACGACCCGCCGGAGGGGCTCGGCCTCGAGGCGGCCCGCGAGGTGCGGGCGAGGGCCGGCGCGCCGGCACTGGACGCCTACCTCGACGGGCTCGCCGTGCAGCGGCCGGGGGCTCGGATCACCGTGATCGGGCACAGCTACGGCGCGATCGTCGTGGGGCTCGCCGCCCACGCGGCGCCGCGCCAGGTGGACGCGCTGGTCACCCTGGGCGCGCCGGGCATGAGCGTCGACCGCGCCGCCGACCTGCGCACCCACGCCCGGGTGTGGTCGGCGCTCGCCGCGGCCGACTGGATCCATCGGGTGCCGCAGGTGCGGATCCTCGGGCTCGGGCTCGGCACCCGGCCATCCACGCCCTCGTTCGGCTCCCAACCGCTGCCCACCGGTGGCGTGCGGGCCCACGACGGCTACCTGGCCGCGGGCTCGCAGACCCTCCCCGCCGTGGCCGAGCTGGTGACTCGATGACCGCCACGACGTTGATCAAGGCAACGCCCCGCACGATCGACGCGACGGCGACGAGGGACAGGGGCGTCGACGCGGTCCGGGCGGTCGCCATCGGCGGGGTGGTGCTCGGGCACTGGCTGGTGACCGCGATCGTGCTCGGATCCGACCGCGCCCTGCGGGTGCAGAGTCCCCTGGAGACGGTGCCGGCCCTGCGCCCGGCGAGCTGGCTGTTCCAGACGCTCGGC
>DATDJX010000313.1:0-13415 GCA_036520275.1 Asanoa sp. | reverse complement strand
TGGCCGGCGAAGTCGATGCCGAACATCTCGTGGGTCTCGCGCTCGTGCCACGCCGCGCCCGGGTAGATGTCGATGATCGTGTCGACGGTGGGTGTCGCGCGCGGGATCCTCGTGCGCACCAGCACGCCGTGCTTCTTCGTGATGGACCACAGGTGCGCGACGACGGCGAAGCCGTCTTGGAGCTCGTCCACGGCGGACAGCCAGTCGAAGAAGTCGCACGCGAGATCCCGGTCGTCCCGGGCCGCCCGGATGGCCTCCGCCCACCTCGCCGGCGGGACGTCGATGGTGGCCCTGGCATGGTCGGCGCCGCCCGAGACGCTGAGCCCGAGGTCCCCGACGGTACGCACGCCGGTGTCCCGTCCAGCGGCGGTGGCCGCGGGCCGCCCCCGAGCCGCGCGGGCCTCCTGCGCCCGCCGAACCCGCTCCGCCCGCTCATCCCCGCCCGTGCCCTCGCCGCCTTGGCCGCCGGCCGCCGCTGCCCGTGCCGCCCGCGCCTCCTGCGCCCGCCGAACCCGCTCCGCCCGCTCATCCCCGCCCGCCGGGCCCCCACCCTGCTCACCCGCATCAGCCGCCCGCGCCGCCCGGGCCTCCTGCGCCCGCCGAACCCGCTCATCCCCGCCCGCCGGGCCGCCACCCTGCTCACCCGCATCAGCCGCCCGCGCCGCCCGTTCCTCCTGCGCCCGTCGAACCCGCTCCGCCCGCTCATCCCCGCCCGTGCCCTCGCCGCCTTCCGCGCCGGCAGCCGGCGGCTCCCGCCGCTGGATGCGTACGTCGCGATCGGCGTCCACGGCGCCGGCGGATCCGGACGGTCCGGCGACCTCGATCGGGCCCCCGGCGACATCGGTGCGCGGCGTGTCGGCGACCTCGCGTTCGCGCTCGCTCACGACATCCGCCGCGGCGGCCGGCGGCGCGTCGAGCGGACCGCTCACCGACGCCACGTCGGCCGTGCCCGCGGCCTCGACGTCGGTCTGCGCGACCGCGCGGGGGCCGGCCTCCGCATCGAGCGCATCGCCCGCACCGAGCAGCGCGGCGAACCGCGATCCGATCTCCTCGGGAGTCATGCGGTGATCCTAGGGTCTGCCGCAACCCGTCGCGGCCGTCCCAGCCGCGCATGCAAACAACCGCGGCCTCACGGCACCGACTCTCGTCGATCTTGTAGTTGTGGCCCGTCCCCTGTCCTGATTCGCGCGCTTTGCCGGGGCCACAACTACAAGATCGCGGCGAGGTGGCGCGATTGCTGCGCGACAGCGGTCTCGGCCGGCGGCACCAGCGACTTGATCGACACGAGATCTCCCCCATCCGCGGCCTCGCGGCACCCACCCTCATCGATCTTGTAGTTGTGGCCCGTCCCGTGTCCTGATTCGCGCGCTTTGCGGGGGCCACAACTACAAGATCGCGGAGTGCGGGGGTCCGGGTCAATAGGGTGGGCGGCATGACGATTGGCAGCCTGCCGGTGATCGATGTCGGGCCGCTACGGGACGGGCGAGATCCGCACGGCGTGGCCGCCCGGATCGACTCGGCCTGCCGGGACGTCGGCTTCTTCTACGTCACCGGCCACGGCGTACCGCCGGAACTGCTCGACCGCCTCGACCGGGCCAGCCGCGCGTTCTTCGCGCTGCCCGAGGCCACCAAGATGCGCATCGCGATGGTTCACGGTGGCAAGGCCTGGCGCGGCTTCTTCCCGGTCGGCGACGAGCTCACCGACGGCCGCCCCGACCGCAAGGAAGGGCTCTACTTCGGCGCCGAGGAGCCGGACTCCGACGAGCCGCTGCACGGTCGCAACCTGTTCCCGGAGGAGGTGCCCGAGCTGCGGGCCGCGGTCCTCGCGTATCAAGACGCCCTCACCGCGCTGGCCCGAGACGTGATGCGAGGCATCGCGATCGCGCTCGACCTGCCGGACGACGAGCTCTACCGCGACCCGACCATCCTCTTCCGGATCTTCCACTACCCGCCCCAGCCGCCGGACAGCGACGACTGGGGTGTCGGTGCGCACACCGACTACGGGCTGCTCACCCTGCTGGCGCAGGACGGGAACGGCGGCCTGCAGGTCCGTACGCCCGGTGGGTGGGTCGACGCCTCTCCGCTCGCCCACAGCTTCGTCTGCAACATCGGCGACATGCTGGCGGCGGTGTCCGGCGGCCGCTACCGCAGCACGCCCCACCGGGTGCGTAACACGAGCGGCAACGAACGGCTCTCCTACCCGTTCTTCTTCGACCCCGACTTCCACGCGCCGGCGCCCGGACACCGGGGGACGTACGGCGACTACCTGCTGGCCAAGGTCTCCAGAGTCTTTCCCGAGCTCTTCGCGAAGACCATCTAAAGCTCGCGCGACCACTCCTCCTCCACCAGGTCCTGGCCGAAGTGGCGCACTGGTGTCGCCGAGGTGACGGTGAAACCGGCCCGGTCGTAGATGCGCCGGGCCTCGACCATCGCCGAGTACGTGGCCAGCACGATCCGCCGGTAGCCGGCACGCCGGGCGAAGCGCAGACACTCGTCGACGAGCCGGGTGCCCAGGCCCATGCCACGCGTGGCCGGCTCGACGAGCAGCACCCGCAGCTGCGCGGTCTCGTCGTCACGTCGCACACACAGGACCGAGCCGACCGGGCAGCCGTCGATGTCGGCGATCCACGCGGCCTCCCGAGCCGGGTCATGCCCCGCGCCGAAGTCGGCGACGACGGCGGCGACCATCGCCTCGAACCTCGCGTCCCAGCCGTGCGCCTGCTCGTAGAGCTCGCCGTGGCGCTGCACCATCCAGCCCAGTTCGCCGGGCAGCGGCGGGCGCAGCGCCACCAGCGGCGCCCGCTGCGACTCGGAAGCCGACAGCAGTCGTGCGATCGAATCCATCGCGCCGAGCAGCCGCTGCCGCTCGACGTCGCCCAGGCGTCGGAGCAGCACGGCTACCTCGTCGGCCGACCGCCGATCGAGGTCGCGCCAGACCTCGCGGCCGGCGTCGGTGAGGGCGACCAGCTGCCGCCGCGCGTCGGTCGCGGAGCGCTCGCGGATGATCAGTCCGGCGGTTTCGAACTGCGCGAGGATCCGGCTGAGGTAGCCGGCGTCGAGCCCGAGGTCGCGCCGCAGCGTGGTCACCTCGGCCCGATCGCGCTGCGCCAGCTCGAAGATCACCCGGGCCTCGGTCAGCGTATACGGCGTGTGCAGCAGCCCGTCCTGCAGGACGCCGATCACACGGGTGTAGAAGCGGTTGAACGAACGGACGGCGTCGACCTGCGGGTCGGCATGGGTCAGCGTGGTAGTCATTGCCCACCTCAACAAGTTCTTTGACTCAGTCAAAGGCTAGGCGTCAGGAGCGGACGCGCGCAAGCGAGTTCGGCGGGATTGCCGTACGAGGCTGACAATGACGCCATGCGGGCACTGATCGTCGAACCGGGCATCGTCAACTCGCTCCGCCTGGTCGACGACTTCCCGGAGCCGCCGGTCGAGGACGGCAAGGTTCTCGTCGAGGCCCTCGCCGTGGGCATCTGCGGCACCGACCGGGAGATCATCGCGGCGGACTACGGCGAGGCGCCGCCCGGCGCCAAGGACCTGGTCGTCGGACACGAGTCGCTGGGCCGCGTCCTCGAGGACCCGACGGGCACGTTCCACTCCGGCGACCTCGTGGCCGGCATCGTGCGCTACCCCGACCCGGTGCCGTGCCCGAACTGCGCCGCCGGCGAGTGGGACATGTGTCGCAACGGGAAGTACACCGAGCACGGCATCAAGGGCCTGCACGGCTTCGCGCGCGACCGCTGGCGGGTGCCGCCCGAGTTCGCGGCAGGCCTGGACCCGTCGCTCGAGTCCGTCGGCGTGCTGCTCGAACCCACCAGCGTCGTGGCCAAGGCGTGGGAGCACGTCGACCGGTTGACCCACCGCGAACCGTGGAAGCCGGAGAACGTCCTCGTCACCGGCGCCGGCCCGATCGGGCTGCTCGCCGGGACGCTCGGCGCCCAGCGCGGGCTCGACGTGCACCTGCTCGACCGCGCCACGGACGGGCCCAAGCCCGCACTCGCCGCGCGCCTCGGCGCGACGTACCACTCCGGCAGCGTCGACGACCTCGACTTCGAGCCCGACCTCGTGCTCGAGTGCACCGGCGCACCGGAGGTGGTCTTCGCGGCGATGGACAAGGTCGGACCATGCGGTGTCGTCTGCCTCGCCGGTGTATCCACCGGCGGCCGCACGCTGCCGCTGGACGGCGGCGCGCTCAACCGTTCGCTGGTGCTGGAGAACAACGTGGTGTTCGGTTCGGTCAACGCCAACCGTCGGCACTGGTCGGCGGCGGCGGACGCGCTGGCCAAGGCCGATTGCGCCTGGCTGGGCGACCTCATCACCCGCCGCGTGCCGGTCGAGTCCTATGCCGACGCGTACGCCCGTCGAGACGGCGACGTCAAGGTCGTCGTCGAGTTCTGCTTCCCCGGCTAAGACGACGGCATTCGCGAACCTGACCGCGCGCCGCTGGGCCGGTTTCTGAGCAGGCGCCACGGCCGTGCGGCGACGACGAACGCCAGGGCGGGGAACAGGAGGTAGGCGTAGCTGTAGACGGTGGCGTGGAGGAGGGTCTGCGACGTCGTGTCGCCGCCCATCTCGCCGAGCCGCCACAGCTGGATGTGCCATGTCGTCGCCCCGGTGTACCGGTCGAAGACGTCGATCGTGCCGAACGTGGGGATCCGCACCACAGCCAGCGCCACCAGAGCCGCCAGCGTCCACATGGCGGCGATGACGGCGGTCCTGGTCCGCGGCCGTCGCCGGTCGGCGGCGCCGCAGTAGGCGTCGGCCATGTCTTCGATGTCACCGAGCTGCCTCAGCGCCGTGTGCTCGTCGGTGCTCTCGGCGGCGTCGCGGACGTTACGGCGCAGGTCGCGCAGAATGCCGCGGCGCTGCCGATAGGGCACGTTGCGTCGGATGAGGAAGCGGTTCAGCCTGTGCAGCGTGAGTTGGGTGCGTACACCGGTCATCGCGTCACCTCCGGCAGGGTGCTGTCGTGGTCGGCGAGAAGCGGATCCAGCACGGCGACGAGGGATCGCCAGGCCTGGGTGCGTTCGTGCATGAAGCGCCGGCCGGCCGGCGACAGGCGCACGTACTTGCGAGCCGGACCGGACTGGGTGGGCGCCATCCGTGCCACGAGGTACCCATCCCGTTCGAGACGGGCGATCGCCGGGTAGATCGAGCCCTCGGCGACCGCGGTCAGCCCGGCGGCGTGGACCCTCGTGACCAGCTCGTAGCCGTAGGACTCCCGCCGGTCGAGCAGCCGAAGCAGGACGAGGACGAGCACACCCTTCAACAGTTGGCTGTCGTGACCGGTCGTCGCTTGCACAAGCCCATGATGGGCGCGCTACCATGCAGTGTCAAGTAGCATTGCCGAGTAGCAACCCGTGCGACGCGCGACGCTGCTGCCCAGCCGGCGGCCCCGCTGCGTCTACAGCCCGGGGAGGCGGCCATTGCGGAAGACGTCCACGAAGAGCTGGTGGTCCTGCCGGGCCTGCACGCCGTACGCGTGGGCGAACTCGACCAGGTGGCCGACGAAGCCGGGCTCGTCCTTGTCGACAGCGGCGACGATCGACTCTTCGGTCGAGTAGTCGACGAGGTCGTGGCTGGATTCGTCGTCGGCGACCGAGTGCATGCGCGCCACCGCCCGGCCGAGGTCGCCCACGACGCCGGCCAGGTCGTCGGCCTCGTTGACGTCCGACCAGTCGAGGTCCGCGGCGTACGGGGATACCTCGGCCACGAGCTGGCCCACGCCGTCGAGCTCGGTGTATCCGACCCACGGGTCGGCGTGCGCCTGCAGCGCCCGCTGCGACTCGGCCGTACGGTGACCCTGGTGCTTGAAGTAGCCCCGCACCCGGCTGTCCTGGATGTGCCGGGCCACCGCCGGCACCTGGGCCTGCTTCAGGTAGATGACGACGTCGTTCTCCAGCGCCTGCGTGTGGCCTTCCAGGAGCACGTTGTACGACGGCAGGCCGGCCGACCCGATGCCGACGCCCTTGCGCAGCACGACGTCCTTGATGCGCGTCGCCACCGGCCGCTGGTGGGCCAGCTGCGCGGGCAGCGTCTCGAGGTAGCGCTCGAACGCGCCGCACACCTGCTCGCGACGCGCCTCGTCGATCTCGAAGACGCCGTCGCCGAGGGAGAAGCGGCGGTCGTAGTTGTCGATCGCCGTCTGGGCGTCCAGCATCGCCACACGCGTGTTGAGGCGTGCCTCGTGCAACACCCGCCGCAGCACGCCTGTCGCGTTGGCCAGTGTGATCGAACCGATCGCGTCGTCGCCGCCGGCCGCGATCGCGCGCAGTTCGGTGAGGTATGCGTCGGCGAAGCGGGTGACCAGGTCGCTGATCACCTCGTCCGACAGGGCCTTGGCGTAGCCGATCAGCGCCACGCTGGCAGCGAACCGCTTGAGGTCCCAGGAGAACGGCCCGACGTATGCCTCGTCGAAGTCGTTGACGTTGAACACCAGCTCGCCGGAGCCGTTCATGTACGTACCGAAGTTCTCCGCGTGCAGGTCGCCGTGGATCCACACCCGGCTGGTCCGCTCGTCGAGGAACCGCTCGTCGGCGTACGCGCCGCGCATGTCGGCGTAGAACAGGCTGGCGCTGCCCCGATAGAACGCGAACGGCGAGGCCGCCATCTTGCGGAACTTGCGGCGGAACGCCGCCGGGTCCAGCGCCATCAGCTCACCGAACTCGGTGATGAGGACGTCGATGATGTGCGCGGCGCGCTGGTCGCTGGTCATGAGGGCGACGCTAGCGGCCCGACGCCACCGGCGGCAGTGCCACCTATCCGACCAGTTGTGCGGCCCGCGCGCGGAGGGCGGCGCGGAACGAGCGGTCGTACGCCTGGTCCCGGGCGCGACCCTCGCGGCCGCCCTCGAAGTACCGGCCCGTGACGTAGATGAGCGCCGGGTCGACCACCACCCGCAGTACGGCGGCGAGCCCGGTCTCCAGGGCGTCGATCGTGCCGCGCTGCGCCTCACGCACCATGGTTGTCGGCATCAGCGCGGCCGGGTGGACGGCGTTGACCGTCACGCCGGTGCCGGCGAGCTCGTCGGCAAGGTCGAAGGTGTCGCAGATCAGCGCGAGCTTCGAGCGCCGGTACGCCGACGTGCCGTTGTAGTGGCGCTCGTTCATCAGGTCGTCGAGGTCGACGTCGAGCTGGCCGATCGAGGCCACGTTGACGATGCGTGCCGGCGCGGCGGCCTTCAGCAGCGGCACGAGCGACCGGGACAGGACGTACGGGGCGAGGTAGTTGACCGCCATCCGCAGCTCGATGCCGTCGCGGCTGACCTGCCGCCCGACGCCCGGCGCCCCGAACCCGACGCCGGCGTTGTTGACCAGGACGTCCAGCGCGTCGTAGCGCGCGCTCACCGCCCGCGCCAGGTCGCGCACGGCCGACAGGTCGGACAGGTCGGCGCGCATCGGGAAGCCGCCGGTCTTCTCGGCCACGGCGGCGAGCCGGTCCGGGTCGCGGCCGTGGACGATCAGCTCGTGGCCGTGGCCGGCGAGCGCCTCGGCGAGCGCGCGCCCGAGCCCGTCGGACGCGCCGGTGATCAAGATCCGGCTCATCGGTCGTCGCGCTCCGCGGCGGGAGGCACATAGTCGGGGTCGGCCAGCGGGAACGCCCGGTCGTCGCCGAACGGCGACGAGGCGCCGGCGCGATCTCCGGTGATCTCGCGTACGGGCAGCCGCCCGTCGGCGTCCACCGGGGCAGCTACCGGCCCGGGCACGCCGCGCGACCAGTCGACGCCCACCGGCGCGGCCGCGTGGCCGCTCGGCGGGGTCACCAGCGGCGCGGTGAGCGCGGCGGTCGAGACCGGCAGGTCGACCGGCGACACCAGCGGGTCCGGCCGGGATACGCCGCCCAGCCCGGACTGCTCGCGGGCGATCTTGTCCTGCAGGCGCAGGATGCCGTGCAGCAGCGCCTCGGGCCGGGGCGGGCAGCCCGGCACGTAGACGTCAACCGGGATGACCTGGTCGACGCCCTTCGTGACCGAGTACGAGTCCCAGTAGGGTCCGCCGCAGTTGGAGCAGGCGCCGAACGAGATCACGTACTTGGGCTCGGGCATCTGGTCGTAGAGCCGCTTGATCGCCGGGGCCATCTTGTCGGTCACCGTGCCCGACACGACCATCAGGTCGGCCTGCCGTGGCCCGTGAGCGAAGGGGATCACGCCGAGCCGAATGAAGTCGTGGCGACCCATCGACGTCGCGATGAACTCGATCGCGCAGCAGGCCAGGCCGAAGTTGAAGACCCAGAGCGAGTAGCGCCGGCCCCAGTTGAGCACGAACCGGATCGGCTCGCCGAGCACCCCTGGCACCTGCATGATCCCAGTCAACCACAGCGGCGGTGTTGCGCCCGTAGGCAAGCATGACGAGGGTCAGCGACGGGCACAGCCGCACGGGGGTCGCCATGCCGGACACACCGACGCCGCCGGGTTTCGACGCCGTGTACCGCGCGCATCGACGCCGGCTCACGCAACAGCTCTGGGCATACACCGGCGACCTGCCGCTGGCCCAGGACCTGGTCCAGGAGGCCTTCTGCCGGGCGTACGCGCGATGGGGGGTGATCAGCACGTACGGCGACCCGGCCGGCTGGGTCCGCCGGGTGGCCTGGAACCTTGCGGCCAGCCGGTGGCGCCGGGCCCGGATCGCCCGCGACTACCTGGGCCGGCAGCGCGCGCAGCATGTCGCCGGGCCGAGCCCGGAGCGGGTGCTGCTCACGACGGCGCTCGCCGCGCTGCCCGACCGCCACCGCCGGGCCCTCGTCATGCACCACCTCGACGACATGTCGGTGGCAGACATCGCGCTGCGCGAGCACGTCTCGGAAGGCACGGTGAAGTCGTGGCTGTATCGCGGGCGTGCCCGCCTCGCCGAGCTGCTGGAGACCGCGGCCTAGCGGACCGGCCCGTAGACCGGCCGTTGGAGCATGCCGAGTAACTCGACCAGCAGCCGCTCCCGCACCGCCGGCGGCGCGGCGTTCACCACCGTGTTGACCGGCGCCATCCGCGGCGGCAGCGGCGCCCCGCCGTCGCTTCCGCCGATGCCGAGAGCCGCCGCCAGACCGGCCACCGTATCGGCGCCAAGCGACTCCGGCGTCATCGCACCGACCGCCTCGGCCAGGCCGGGCGGCAGCACGACCGGCCCGGCCGCCTCCGCCGCGGCCATCGACTCCGCGAGAGCCGGCCGGAAGTTCTTGACCTGCATCGCGACCGAGGCGGTGACGGTCAGGTGGATGTTGGCGGGCAGGCCGCCGTACGCCATCTGGGGCTGGGTGTGCCAGCCGCGCCCGGCGAGCTCGTCGGCCAGCGTGAACACGTTGTCGCCGGTGAAGCAGACCACTGTGGACTCCGGCTCGGCGAGCAGCCGTAGGCCGTCGACCGACCGTACGGCGTCGGCCAGGCCTTCGACCGCCTCGCGGGTGGTCGCGGCGAGTCGCAGGTAGCCGTCGTCGCCGAGGAACTGCACCGTCGCGAACGCCGCGGCGATCGGGCCCCCGGACCGGGTCGAGGCGATCACCGGGTTGATCATGGCGTAGCCGGGCCAGTCGCCGTACGCGAAGTACTGCGGCCGGCGGAGGTCGGCGTCGCGGTGCAGCAGCACCGAGACGCCCTTGGCCGCGTAGGCGTACTTGTGCAGGTCGACGCTCACGCTGGTCACGCCCGGGACGTCGAAGCCGAACGGCGGCACCGGCGAACCCAGCCGGCGCAGGTAGGGCAGCGTCCAGCCGCCGAAGCAGGCGTCGACGTGGCAGCGCACCCCGGCCGCGGCCGCCGCGGCCGCGATCGGACCGACCGGGTCGACGACCCCGTGGGCGTACGAGGGCGCGGAGCACGCCACCAGCACGGTGTCCCGGGTGATCGCGGAGGCGATATCGGCGGGATCGGGTCGCAGCGCCGCCCGGTCGACGGGCACCACGTCGACCGCGACCCCGAGGTAGGCACCGGCCTTGGCGAACGCCGCGTGGGCGGTCTCGGGGATGACCAGCCGTGGCCGCGCGATCTCCGGGTGCGCGTCGCGGGCGGTCTTGACCGCGAGGATCAGCGACTCGGTGCCGCCGCTGGTGACACTGCCGACGACGTGGGGCGCGGCCGTGTCGGGACCGCCGCCCAGCACCATCGCGGCGGCCCCGACCAGCGCATTCTCCATGACCAGCAGCGACGGGAAGGCGGTCGGGTCCAGCCCGTTGACCTGGCTCGCGATGGCGTACGCCTCGGCGGCGAGCGCGTCGAGCCCGTCGACGCCCGGGTCGTAGACGTAGGCGGACAGGCGTCCGCCGTGGGTCGGTTGGTCGGCGGCCCGCAGCGCGCGGATCTCGGCGAGGACCTGGGCAGCCGTGCGGCCGTACGCGGGAAGCGCGCTGATCACACCTCAAGAGGTTACCGTCGCACCGGCCGCCGTCGCCGTATCGGCCAGTCGTTCCTCGGTCAGGTCGTACCCGCGCATCGGCAGCACCGCGAGCCCGACGATCAACGCCGGCAGCGCCGTGAAGCCGACGCGGAAGGGGGAATTGTCCGGTCGAGGGCCCCGGAAGCCGTGTCAACTGCGGGATGGTAGGCGATCCGGCCATGGCGAGGTCACGGTTGGTTCTAGGCTACGGCGCGTAACGGAAACGTTCCCGGGGTCGCGGTGGTTCCGGGTGGGGAGGGGATGCGGGTGACAGCCGGTGTCGCGGCCGGGCATCCGGCGACGACCGAGGTCGGCCTGCGCGCGCTGGCCTCGGGCGGCTCCGCGGCGGACGCCGCGGTCGCCGCGGTGCTCGCCTGCTCGGCGTCCGAGAGTGTGCTCACCGGTCTGGGCGGTGGTGGGTTTGCCACCTACTACGACGCGACATCACGTTCCGTGACCTGTCTGGACTTCTTCTGTTCCGTACCGGGGCTCGACGGCGACGTACGACCGTCCGCGATGACGCCGGTGGAGATCGCGTTCGGCGGCGTCCCGATGCCGTACGAGATCGGCGGCGCGTCGGTCGGCATCCCGGGCGTGCCCGCCGGCTGCGGCGAGGTCCACCGCCGCTGGGGCCGGCTGGCCTGGGAAGACGTGGTCGCACCCGCGATCTCCCTGGCCCGCACCGGCGTCGCACTGCCCGAAGCGCAGGCCCGGACGCTCGTGTCGGTCGCGCCGGCGTTGACGCCCGGCGACGGCGCGGAGATCTACTCGCCGGGTGGCTCGCTGCTGCGGGGCGGCGACCGGCTCTTCCACCCCGGCCTCGACCGGTCGCTGGAGAGCCTCGCCGAGGACGGCCCGGACGTCTTCTACACGGGCAAGCTTGGCAAGGTCGTCGTCGACGCCGTGCGCGGGTCCGGCGGCGCCCTCGGCCCGGCCGACCTGTCGGCCTACCGGGTGCTCGAGCAGCCGGTCGAGCACGCCGTGCTTTCCGGCCACCACGTCTACGCCCGCAACGACCTCAACGGCACGGTGGCCACGCTGCGCGCGCTGCCGCCGTCGCTGTCTTCGCTGTCCCGGCCGTCGCGCGCGGTCGCGGTCGCGCACGCGCTGCGGACGCACGGCCGGCAGCGGCTCGGCGACACCACCAACGTCTCGGTCGTCGACCCGGACGGCAACGCCTGCGTGATCACCACGACGCTCGGAATCGGCGCGGGCGTGTGGCTGCCCGGCCTGGGCATCAACCTGAACTCCATGCTCGGCGAGGGCGAGCTCCTCACGCCGGACCTCGTGCCGGGCCGCCGGATGCAGTCGATGATGTGCCCGCTCGTGGTGGTCGACGACGACGGTTCGCTGGTGTTGGCCGCCGGGTCCGCCGGCGCCTCGCGGATCCGGACCGCGCTGATCGACACGCTGCTCGGCGTGCTGGTCGACGGCCTCGACGTGACGGCGGCGATCGGACGCCCGCGGTTCCACGTGGTCGACGATGCGGTGCACAGCGAGCTCGGCTACCCCGAGGACGAGCTGTCCGCCATCGCGGCGGCCGGCTACACCGTCAACCGGTGGGACCACCTGAGCCATTACTTCGGCGGGGTGAGTGCGGTCGGTCTCGCCGGCGCGGGCGGCGACCCCCGCCGCGGCGGCACCGGCCACCTGCTGTAACCGGGACACCCCACCGACAGAAACACTGTTGTGCGGGCATGGCGGGCGCGACTCCGGCGACGACGGTGTTTGCTGGCGGGAGCGGTCAGGTCAGGTGTCCTCGGGGGACCAGCCCGCGCGGCGCATGTCGACGCGGCCGTCCGGCAGCATCGGGGTGGTCTCGCCGACGTGGCGGGCCGCCGCCTCCGCCTCGTGGCCAGGCACCAGCCGACCGTTGGCGGCCACCACCCGATGCCACGGGACCGCCCCGCCGTGCCGGGCCATGATCGTCCCGACCAGGCGGGCGGACGTGCGGCCCGACCTCGCGGACAGCGCGTCGGCGATCGCGCCGTAGGACATCACCCGGCCGGGCGGGATGCGCTCGACCAGGGCGAGCACCTCCTCGACGTACTCCTCGGGGGTCACGCACCCGGACGTTATGTCATCGGAGAACAATGGTCGCGTGCGGGATGAGGTGACCCAGGCGCGGCGCGTGGTCGTCAAGATCGGCTCGTCCTCGCTGACGACCGCGGGCGGCGAGCTCGACGGCGCCCGCGTCGACACGCTCGTCGAGGCGCTCGCCGACCAGGCCGACCGCAGCGAGGTCGTCCTGGTCTCCTCCGGGGCCATCGCCGCGGGCCTCACGCCGCTCGGCCTCACCCGCCGCCCACGCGACCTGGCCACCCAGCAGGCCGCGGCCAGCGTCGGGCAGGGGCTGCTGATCGGCCGGTACGCCGCGAGCTTCGCCCGCCACGGTCGCACCGTCGGCCAGGTGCTGCTCACCGCCGACGACGTGACCCGCCGCGCCCACTACCGAAACGCCTACCGCACCATGCGCAAGCTGCTCGACGTCAAGGCCGTCCCGATCGTCAACGAGAACGACACGGTCGCCACCGACGAGATCCGGTTCGGCGACAACGACCGCCTGGCCGCGCTGGTCGCCGCCCTCGTCCAGGCCGACCTGCTGCTCCTGCTCTCCGACGTCGACGCCCTCTATACGGGCAACCCGATGAGGCCGGGCGCGCGGCGCATCGCGGTGGTGCGCGGCGAAGAAGACCTGCGGACCGTGGACCTCGGCGGCACCGGCGCCGGCGTGGGCACCGGGGGCATGGTGACCAAGGTGGAGGCGGCCCGGATCGCGACCGGCTTCGGCATCCCGGTGGTGCTGACCTCGGCGGCGCAGGCTCGACAAGCGCTTGAGGGCGCCGAGGTCGGCACGCTGTTCCAGCCCGTACGCCGGCGGCCCACCGCCCGGCTGTTCTGGCTGGCGCACGCCACCTCGCCGCGCGGGCGCCTGCACCTGGACCCGGGCGCCGTGCAGGCGGTCGTCAACCGCCGCAAGTCGCTGCTGCCGGCCGGCATCACGGCGGTCGACGGTACGTTCACCGCGGGTGACCCGGTCGACCTCGTCGA
>DATDJX010000312.1:0-2008 GCA_036520275.1 Asanoa sp. | reverse complement strand
CTTGCCGTGGCCGCCGCCCCACACGTACGGCGTGCGAGCGATGATGTTGCCGGCCTCGATGATCTGCTTGACCTCCTCCGGCGCCTCGAGCGGCGGGAGGGCGACGCCGTTGCCCAGCGCCGTGGCCTTCGTGATGTCGGTCGAGCCGGCGCCGCCCTGGCGCTTGGTGCCGGCGGATGCCGGGCCGGTCGGCTTGGGCCCGACGTTCTCGAGACCGGGATCGGTGACAGCCTCCTCGGAGGTGCCGCCGCTGCCCGCGACGGGCTCGACGACCTTGGGCCGCATCTTCTCCGGCAGCGGCGGGAGGTCGGCGGCCTCCTCGGCGACCGGCGTGGGGGCCGGGGCCTGCTTGGGCTCGCTGCCGGACGAGAGCGCGGCCACGACAAGCACGGCCACGCCGGCGAGCAGGACGAGCAGGACGCCTCTCCGCATCAGACGAGTATGGCGGCGTCGCTCGCTCACTGGGTCCAGAAGCTCGTGCGGCCCTTGGCGCCGGCCTTGGTCATCCCGATGTGGATGTGGTCCTGGTGCGCGGCGGTGCGGTCGAAGCGCTTGCGCTTCTTGCCGTTCGGCTTGTAGCAGACGCTGTAGGGGGCGAAGTCGGCCATCCCGGCACCCCAGTACCCGCAATCCCAGATCAGCTCCTCCACGCCCATGCGGCGGGCCAGCGCCTGCGGGTTGCCGAGCCTGTCGGGCGCCAGCAGCAGGCGGATGAGCTTGTGGGCGGCCTTGCGGTCGGCCTTGTCGGCGACGTCGAGGTACCAGTCGATCGCGCGGTTCTCGGCGTGCAGCGACGCCGAGTGCTTGCCCCACTTCTCGCAGCGATAGGAGCCCCAGAAGACGCCGCGGGTGTTGGCGGCGAGCCAGTCGGCCAGCGCGGTGATACCGGCATTCCGCTGGTTCTTGCAGCGGGTCGCGATGTCGTACGCGGAGTCCTCGATCGGCTGGTCGGCGAGCCGGTCGGCCGGGTTGTCCTTCACCGGTGGGAGCGGCTGCGGGAGCTTCGTATAGGCGTGGGCGCTGGGCGCGACGACGGCGAGGAGGGTCAGGGAGAGCAGCAGAAGACGCATCCCCCATGACATCGGACGTCCAGCCGTGCGCTTGAGGCGTCCTCGGACGGCCGCCGGATGGCGGCCGTCCGAACGCTTGGGCTACCCGACCTTCTCGATGCGCGTGAGGGCCGGCGGCGCCAGCGGCGAGTGCGCCCCGAGGTAGCGCGCGAACGCGTCGAGGTCGACGTCGCCGCCGAGCGGCTCCGTGCACGACCGGAAGACCGTGTAGTTGTCGCCGCCGTCGGCCATGAAGTTGTTCACGACGACGCGATAGCTGGCGGCCTTGTTGATGACCGTCGTGCCGCCGTCGAACGACACGGTCCCGTCCACGACGTGCGGCCCGTCGACCGTGGTCCACTGGTAGTGGACGTTCGCCGACGGCAGCATGATCCGGTTGGACCCGGCGGACGGGTTATTGAACTGCTGGTTGAGCACGTCGTAGATCTGCTGTCCGGTGCAGGTCTTGACCACGAGCGTGTTACCGAACGGCTGCACGGTGAACGCCTCGCCGTACGTCACCTCCCCGGGCTGCTCGCCACCGCTGATCTGGCCGTACAGCAGGCCGGCCCGGACGCCGCCGGAGTTCATGAACGCCGCCACGGCGCCGCCGAAGTCGGTCGGCTTCGTCGCCTCCAGCATCGCGTCGGCGATCACGTCGCCCATCGGCTGCTCACCGGCCGCGTTCTGGCCGCTCGGCATGTCACGCGCGGAGCGGATGTCGGCGGTGATGCTGCCGATGACGCGGTTGGCAAGCGGCGCCGACAGCGCGGTGTACTTGTCGAGGATCGCCTGCGCCGCCGGGTCGGGCGTGACGTTCTGGGTCACGATCCGGTTGGTGGCCGTGGCGGTGGTGATCGCCTTGGACCGGGTGTCGATCGTCAGGTCGACGTCGGTCACCAGGCGCCCGAACGACGCGGCGCTCGTCACGAGCTTGCCCGCCAACGTGCAGATGTACG
>DATDJX010000311.1:0-3623 GCA_036520275.1 Asanoa sp. | reverse complement strand
GCCGAATCCGCGCGCCGGCGGTCAGGCCCAGACCTGCTGCGGCTCGGCCCGCCGCTGGGCGAGCGACGGCGGCGCGTCGTACTCCCGTATGACGTCGTAGCGGGTGTTGCGCTCGACCGGCCGGAAGCCCGCGTCCCAGATCAGGTCGAGCAGGTCCTCGCGGTGCATGGTGGTCGGCGTCCCGTACGAGTCGGCGTCGTGGGTGATCTTGTATTCGACCACCGAGCCGTCGAGGTCGTCGACGCCGAAGTTCAGCGACAGCTGCGCCACCGACAGGCCGTGCATCACCCAGAAGCACTTCACGTGCGGCACGTTGTCGAAGAGCAGGCGCGACACGGCGAACGTCTTCAGCGATTCGGCGGGCGACGCCATCGTCGTACGGGCCTGCAGCCGGTTGCGGATCTTGCCGTCCTTGGAGTCGACGAAGTCGTGCTGGTAGCGCAGCGGGATGAACACCGCGAAACCGCCCGTCTCGTCCTGCAGCTCGCGCAGCCGCAGCACGTGGTCGACGCGGTGCCGGGGCTCCTCGATGTGGCCGTAAAGCATCGTCGCCGGCGTCTTCATCCCCTTGGCGTGCGCCAGCCGGTGGATGCGCGACCAGTCCTCCCAGTGGCAGTCGTGGTCGACGATGTGCTGCCGGACCTCCCAGTCGAAGATCTCGGCGCCGCCGCCGGTCAGCGACTCGAGGCCCGCGTCCATCAGCTCGTCGAGGATGTCACCGGCCGGCAGGCCGCTGATCTTCTCGAACCACTGGACCTCGGTCGCCGTGAAGCACTTGAGGTTGACCGACGGGAGTGCGGCCTTCAGCTCGCGCAGCACCTTGGGGTAGTAGCGCCACGGCAGCGTCGGGTGCAGGCCGTTGACGATGTGCAGCTCGGTGAGCTGCTCGCCTTCCATTTCCTTTGCCTTGCGTACGGCCTCGTCGATGCGCATCGTGTAGGCGTCCTTCTCACCCGGCTTGCGCTGGAAGGAGCAGTACGCGCAGCTCGCCGAACACACGTTCGTGAGGTTGAGGTGCCGGTTGACGTTGAACATCACCCGGTCACTGTTGATCTCGGTGCGCTTGTGATGCGCCAGCCGGCCGAGCCAGGCGAGGTCGTCGCTGTCGTACAGGGCGGTGCCGTCCGCGCGGCTGAGTCGCTCTCCGGCGTAGACCTTGTCTTCCAGCTCGCGCTTGAGTCCGGCGTCCATGCTCGCGAGCGTACGTCGCGGTGCCGGTCGGCGCCCGGGCGGTCGCCGGCGTTCACCGGCTTTCAGCGTCCTGTTATCGCCATCCGCATCGACATCAGGGACGCATTGCGGTAACAAAGAGTGGGACGCGCCACACAGTGCGGCCGGTTAGGGGCATACCGGGAGAGGCATGACCGACAAGCAGCGACCGCACAGGACGGTGCGGACCACGCGAACAGTGGCTTGGTCCGTCTTGCTGGGCGCCGCCGCGACGGCCGCCACCACCTCGCTCGGCACCCCCGCCTATGCCGACCCGGCGCTGCCTTCGGTCGTTCCCGACTCCGGCGCCCGGCCGATCCCGGCCGGCGCGCTGACGCTGCCCGGCGCCGGCACCACGCCGATCGCCCGACCCGCCACCTCGCGGGTGCCGTCCGTCGTGAACGGGCCGCTCGCCACCCGGATCTACGCCACGGAGACCGAGGTCGCCACCCTCGGCGACCAGGTCCTTGAGCTCCAACAGCAGCGGGACAAGGCGCTGGCCGATCTCACCCTCGCCGAGACCAACCTGCGGCAGGCGCAGGACGCGCTGGCGTCGGCGCAGGCCACGGCCGACTCGGCGGCAGCCGGTGCGTTGAAGGCCGCCGCGGCGCTGCCGCCGGGGGCGTTCGACTCCGACCTGACCGACCTCGACGCGCTGTCCCGCATCCTGCACGGGGGCGAGGTCGCGCCGCGCACCGACGAGGCGGCGGCCGAGGTCACCCGCGCCCGGATCGGAGAGCAGAACGCCCGGTCCTACTACCTGGCGATGCAGGCCGCCCACCAGAGGATGGTCGACCGGGTCACCGCGCTGGAGAAGACCCGGCAGACCAAAGAGGCGGCGCTGCTCAAGCTCAAGCACGACAACGCCGCGCAGCTCGCCCTCATCGAGCGCCAGCAGGAGGCGGCTGAGCAGCGGCTGGGCGCCGGCTACATCAGCGGCGAGAACATCAGCGGCCGGACCGCCAACCCCCTGGCGATGGTGGCGGTACGGTACGCGCTGGCCCAGCTCGGCGACCCGTACGTCTGGGCGACCGAGGGTCCGGACAGCTTCGACTGCTCGGGGCTGATGTTCGCGGCCTACCAGGCGGCCGGCTATACGCTGCCTCGGGTGTCCCGCGATCAGTACTACGCGACCCGGGGCATGACCGTCGACCCGTCCGCGCTGCTCCCCGGCGACCTGCTGTTCTTCGCGTCGGGGTCGAGCTGGACGACCATCCATCACGTGGCCATGTATCTCGGCAACGGCCGCATGGTGCACGCGCCGACCACCGGCGACGTGGTGAAGGTGTCCACGGTGTGGTGGTCGCGCTTCTACGCGGCGACCCGGGTGTTCCCGGCCGCCAACGCGCCGACGAGCTCGCCCGGCCGCACGCCCACCCCGTCGGCCTCGCCGTCCACGAGGCCGTCCATCAGGCCGTCCATCAGGCCGTCCACGAGGCCGTCCACCGCGCCTACCACCGCGCCCTCCACCGCGCCTTCGGCGACGCCCACTCCCACCGCACCCGCGCCGACCACGGCGCCCGCGCCCACGCCGACCGTGACACCGACGCCGACCGACGCGACCACCGCGACCGCCACCGACACCACGCCGCCGGTCGCCCCGGCACCGTCGGATCCCACGCCCGCACCAAGCACACAGCAGAGCAGCACCGCGGCGTCGAGCTCCGCCACCGATGCGTCCGGGACGGCCTCGGCGGGCACCACGACCTCGGGGAGCTGACCCCCCGCGACCGGTGTGCGGCTGTGCCACCATGTGTCACGGTGAGAGACGGGGAGGCAGCGATGGACCACAAGCAGGACCCGCCGGCCGGCGACCCGGCCGGGCAACTGCCGCCGCTGCCGCCGCCCCCGTCGGTGGGCGCGCCGCCGCCCGGGGCCGGGCCGGGTGAAGACGTCCCCGAGGCGCCGCGGCCGGGCGCGCCGCGCCCGGGCTGGACCAGCCCGACGCCGGTCGAGCAGATCTCCTTGATCGCCGTCGGTGGGCGCACGCCGACGCCCGCCCGCGCGGCGAGCGGCCGCGCGTCGGTGCCGACGAGCGCCGCCCCGAGCGACGACGACCTGGCGGCCCTCCCCAAGCCCGCGGCCGGCACCACCTACCGGTCGGGCGAGCTGCCGGACCCGCCGGCCCCGCCGGCCGCGCAGCAGCCCGCCCCGGCTGCACCGGCCGCCGCAGCGGCAACCTCCGCTCCCGCCGGCCCGGCCGCCTCCGCCAACGCGGCCAGTCCCGTTCGCCCGACGGCGGCTGCCGACAAGGCCGGGGCTCCGGCCGCAAAGGACGGTGCCGCCGCTACGGACCATCCGGCGTCTCCCGGCAGTTCGCCAACTCCGCCCGGCTCGGCGGCTCCACAAAATCCGGCGAGTCCACAAGGTCCGGCGGCTCCACAAGATCCGGCGGCTCCACAAGATCCGGCGGG
>DATDJX010000310.1:0-2963 GCA_036520275.1 Asanoa sp. | reverse complement strand
GGGCGACCCGCCGAAGCCCGACGAGCTGCCGGTCGACGTCGAGCCGATGATGGAGGCGAGCCGGGCCTCCGGTCACACCGTCTTCGCCGGTCGCCTCGACCGCAAGCGGCTGTCGTTCGGAGAGAAGGCGATCGTGGTCGCGCTGCGCGCGCCCGAAGGCGACTTCCGCGACTGGGTCGCGATTCGCGCGTGGGCCGGCGCGATCGCCGACGAGCTGCCGCCGCTATGAGGCGGCGCACGGTCACGGGTGCTGGCCGAGCAGGCGGGTGGCCAGCACGGCCGCCTGCGTGCGTCGCTCGAGGCCGAGCTTGGCGAGCAGGCTCGACACGTAGTTCTTCACCGTCTTCTCGGCGAGGAACATCTTGCCGGCGATCTCGCGGTTGGTCAGGCCCTCGGCGATGTACTCCAGGATCCGGCGCTCCTGCTCGGTGAGCGACTTGAGCTCGCGTGGCTGCTCGACGCCGCTGCGGATCCGCTCCAGGACGCGCGCGGTGACGGCCGGGTCGAGCAGTGACTGGCCGGCGGCGACCCGGCGCACGGCGTCGACGAGGTCGGTGCCGCGGATCTGCTTGAGCACGTAACCCGACGCTCCCGCCATGATCGCCGCAAACAGCGCCTCGTCGTCCTCGTACGAGGTCAGGATCAGACCCTTGATCGAGGAGTCGACGGTCCGCACGTCGCGGCACACGTCGATGCCGCTGCCGTCCGGCAGCCGCGCGTCGAGGATCGCCACGTCGGGATGCAGCGCCGGGATGCGGTTGGTCGCCTCCTGCGCGAGGCCGGACTCGCCGACGACCTCAATGTCGCCTTGGCTCTCCAGCAGGTCTGCAAGGCCTCGGCGGACCACCTCGTGATCGTCGAGCAGAAACACGCGGATCATGTCCTCATTTCTACCGTGACAAGCGCCCTGCGTCATCGGGACGAAGGTCCCGACCAATACCCCCGAATCGCTCCTGTTGTCCCGCACGCCTCGGGACCTCCGCCCCTGATCCCGCGCGGCCGCCGCCGCGACGCTGGAGGTCGAGCGAAGCTTCCCGCCGAGAGGACCCGTAATGACCACGTCCCACTCGCTGACCGCCGCCACGGCGACCGAAGCCGCGGCCCGCCTGGCGCTGCGCGCCCCGTCGGCTCTCAACTCGCAGCCGTGGCGGTGGCGGGTCGGCGGCGACGAGACGCGCGGTCGTCGTCGGGCTCGGCGGCACCTACGGAGGCTACGCGCTGGCCTTGGCCAGCGAGCATGCCGCGGCCAGCGGTGCCCGAGCGCTGCCGTGTCACGCCTGCCCACCGGAGTCGCCGCTGGCGCACGTCGCCGGCGGTCCGTCGGTCGGGCCGCTCGAGCTGTGCGACCCGCCACCGGCGCGGGCCGTCGCCATCACCCGCGCCCGGCTGGGCGGCCACCGGGTGGCGTTGATGAAAGGAGAACGGTGATGACGGACGCATACACGATGGACGAGCTCCGGTCGGCGGCGCAGTCCGCGGTGCGGGCACCCTCGATGCACAACAGCCAGCCGTGGCGCTTCCGGCTCCGCGACGGCGGGATCGACGTCTGCATCGACCGGGACCGGCTGCCGGCCATCCCGGCGCGCGAGTGGGCGGCCCGGATCAGCTGCGGCGCCGCCGTGTTCAACCTGCGGCTCGCGCTCGCTGTCGCCGGCAGACCGGCCGTGGTACGCCTGCGGCCGTACCCGTTGGGTGCGGACGTCGCTGCCCACCTGGTCCCGGACGACGCGCGGCCGCCGGCCCGGATGGAGCAGACGCTGTACGACGCCATCGAGCGGCGGCACAGCAACCGGGCGCCGTTCTGGGCCACGCCCGTGCCGGGCGACGTCCGGTTCCGCCTCGTGCAGGCCGCCCGTGCCGAAGGCGCCTGGTTGGAGATGGTGATCGGTGCCAGCGCGGTCGGCGCGATCGCCGAGATCATCAATGCCGCCAACCGGGTGCTCGACCGCGAGCAAGGCTACCTGGACGAAATCGCCAGGTGGACCCGTCGCGAGCCGGCCCGCGACGGTGTGCCCGTCGCAGCCGCCGGGTACGCGACCGAACCGCAGGACCTCCTGCCGCAACGTGCGTTCGGCGCCCGAACGCGCGCACCCGGCCGCGACTACGAGCCGGAGCCGCTGGTGGCGGTGCTGGGAAGCGCCGGTGACACCGACGCCGACCAGGTCAACGCCGGTCAGGCGCTGCAGCGGGTGCTGCTGACCGGGACCGACGCCGGCCTCGCCGCGTCGATGCTGTCGCAGCCGATCGAGGTCGCGGCCGCCCGCGAGCAGCTCCGCCTGGCCCTTGGCCGGTACGGCACGCCGCAGATGGTCATGCGCATCGGTTACGGCCAGCCGGGGTTCCCGACGCCGCGCCGCGACGTCGCGGAGGTCCTCGAGACGACGTGACGTCGCCGGGTCAACGCACGGCCAGCAGGCCCAGGGCGGTGACCGCGGTGCCGTCCGGGTTGCCGGCGACGACGGCGTGCTCGCCGGCGGGCAGGTCGACCACCCAGGTCGGCGCGGAACCCGCCGGCACCTCGGCGGTCGCCTCGAGCGTGAACCAGGGCGGTACCCGCGTCACCCCCGCGGCCACCGCCGCCTCGACCTCCGCGTACCGGTGCCCTCCGGTGAGCCGGCCTACGAGGGCGACGAAGCCCGGGCCGTGCGAGGCGTCGAAACGGATCGTCGTGTCGCCCGGCGCGAGGGTGCCGGGTCCGTGCATGCGGAACGTGCCGATCTCCCCGACGACCTCCACGGTTGCCGCGCCGGGCTTGAATAGGGCCCCGGCGGTGGCGTCGCCCCGGCCGTAGGCGTCGAGCATCGCTCGTGCGACGGCGGCCGGGTCTGCCCGGGTGGTCACCGCGACGGGGGTGCCGGAGGGGCGTTCGGCGGTCCGGCCGTCCGGCGTGACGAGGAACGGCGCGGTCCGGACGGTCACGACCGACGGGGTGGTCAGCGCCACGGCGGCGACCGGGTCCCAGT
>DATDJX010000309.1:0-9181 GCA_036520275.1 Asanoa sp. | reverse complement strand
CCCGGATCGTCCTCGCAGACATCTCCTACGGCCTCAAGAACGTCGTGTGTCTCGTACTTGTTACGCCATCACTGTATCGTTCGTGTTACATCTCTCGCTTTCCGACACGCTCGTCCGACTGTGGACCATGGCGCCGAGCCGGGTGCCAGGCGTACGTGATCCCGGCTACCCGCGGCGGATCGGCGCTAGCCTCTGGCCATGGCCCAGTTCGATCTTCCGCTCGATGAGCTTCGTCGTTACCGCGCGACCACCGCCCCGCCGGACGGTCTCGGCGCGTTCTGGGACGCGACCCTGGCCGAAGCGGGCGCCGCCGCCCGAGCCACCGAGGCCGTACCGATTCAGACGCCGACGCGACGGATCACCACGTACGACGTGACCTTCAGCGGCTTCGCCGGCGACCCGGTCAAGGCGTGGCTCAACGTGCCGGCCGACGCCGCCGGTGCGTTGCCGACGGTCGTCGAGTTCATCGGGTACGGCGGCGGGCGCGGCCTGCCGTTCGAATGGCTGCTGTGGGCATCGGCGGGCTACGCGCACGTCGTGATGGACACCCGTGGCCAGGGCGGGACCTGGCGGGGCGGCGACACGCCCGACCCCGACCCGGCCGGCTCGGGTCCCTCCGCGCCCGGCTTCCTGACCCGCGGGGTCCTCGACCCACGCGGCTACTACTACCGCCGGCTGATCACCGATGCGGTGCGGGCGGTGGAGACCGCGGCGCAGCTCCCGCACGTCGACGCCACACGGCTGGCGGTCGTCGGCGGGAGCCAGGGCGGCGCGCTCGCGCTGGCCGCCGCCTCGCTCGCACCGGACCGCATCGCCGCGGTCGTGTCGCAGGTGCCGTTCCTGTGCGACATCCGCCGTGCGGTCACCATCACCGACGCCGACCCGTACGCCGAACTGGTGCGCTTCTGCCGCGTCCATCCGGACCGCGCGCCGGCGGCGATGGCCACGACGGACCACGTCGACATGGTGCACCTCGTGCCGCGCGCGAACGCGCCCGCGCTGTTCGCGGTCGGCCTCCAGGACGAGATCTGTCCACCCTCGACGGTGTTCGCCGCCTTCCACGCCTATGCCGGGCCGAAAGAGATCCAGGTGTACGAGTGGGACGGCCACGAAGGCGGACGGGCGCACTTCCACGCACGGGCTTTCGCCTTCGTGGCCAGCCACCTCGGATGACCGGTGCCGGGAGCGGGCTCGCGGCACGAGCCTCGTGCTGACACTGCGGTCACCCTGACGGGCCACGCTGTCCGAATGGCCGCAAGAGGCTGTGCCGAAGCTGACAATCCGTGAGGGCGCCGAGAATGTGGCGGTTGGTGCCAGCAATGACGGTGTCTCCCGACGAGCCATTGCGCGCAGGTCGACATCGCCGGTGGGCCCAGATCCCGACCGGACCACCGGGCGTGCTGTCGCGAACCGGTCGGGGGTACCGGGGCCGGCCGGTCGGGATCCCGGATCACCTCGCCTCGAAACGGCTTGGTTCGGTGTCGGCGACGCCGCGGAGGAAGTGTCGAATGGCCCCTACGACCTCGGCAGTCTGCTCGGTGTGCGCGTTGTGGCCGGCGCCCTCGACGATCCGCAGGCAGGCGCCGGATATTCCAGCCGCGAGTTCGCGCTGATGCTCGGGCGGGAAGAGGAAGTCGTCCCGTCCGGCCATCACCAGCGTCGGGACCGTGATCTCGCCGAGCCGATCCATGACCGTCCAGCCGTCGAGCAGGTGGCGGCCGGCGAAGATGAGCGCCTCGGGTCGAATCTTCACGCGCCATCCGCCCCTGATCATCTCGCCCGCGACCTTGAGGAGGCTGGGATCGTGGTAGTAGGCGCCGCCGAGCCTCACGAGCGCCGGCACCATCTCCTTCGGCGCGATCTGCCCGGCGAAGAAGCGCTGAGCCAGCGCCACGGTCTTCGGATCGAAGCCTCGCCGGGCGAGGAGGGCCGGCGCGTTTCTCGTGACCACCGACTGTCGCCGCCGGTGTCGAGCAGCACGAGGTGCGAGAGGCTGTCAGGATACCGCAGGGCGTACTCGAGAGCGACGTGCCCGCCGAACGAATGGCCGAGCACCGCCCACCGCTCGAAACCCAGTCTCTGCCGCAGCTCGTCGGCGTCCGCGGTCAGGTTGTCCCAGGTCATGGACGATACGGGAGCGCCATCTGAACGTCCGTTGCAACGGTGGTCGTAGAAGATGAGGGTGAACCGGTCCGCGCACCGCCGCAACGGCAGCATCGTCCAGTGATCCGCCTCGGGCCCGCCGTGCATCAGCAACAACGGGTACCCGTGTCCGACGACCTCGACGAAGAGGCTGACACCGCGAATCGACATTCTCGGCATGGCTTGTCACTCTCCTTCTCGGTCTGGATCGATCGGCCCCACCAGGGTGGCGGCCGTCGTGACGGTCATGTCGACGCCACCGAGCGTCGCCGCCGGCGGGGCCGCCCCACGCCCGTCGCCGTGGCGGCCAGCGCACGCGCCCCGAGCGCGCCGTTCACCGCCGCCCGCGGGCTCCTCGCGGTCGGTTTCTTCTGGAACGACACCGGGCCGACCTCGAGGTGCAGGGCCGTGGTGCCGCCCGCGGGCGCCTGGCTGAACACGACGCGCGTGGTACCGATCCCGAACCAGGGCAGTTCGACCCGGAAGACGTACGGGTCCGTCTCGTCGTCGGGATGCAGCAGGAAGCCGCGGTGTAGCGCGGGTATCGGGCTCAGCAGTCGCATCACGAGCCGGCCGCGTCGCACCATGACCTCGGCGCCGGCACCGATCGCCAGCTTCGCCGGATCGGTCAGGTGGGCGGAGAACGGGTACCGACCACAGAGGTCCGCCCAGAGCTCCGGATGGTGCGCGATGTCGGTGCGGATCACGGCGTCGGGCACCCCGAGCAGCTCGTTCAGCAGCCCCGCTGCCTCGGGCGCGAGCCAGTGCATGCCCCGCCGGGCGCCGTTCGCGAACGCCATCACACCCAGCCCGTCGTCGGGAGCCAGGAGGATCTGCGCGTCGAAGCCGGGCAGGATCCCGTCGTGCTCGACGGCGAGGTGGCCACCGGTGTCGGTCCGGAAGAACGCCAGCCCCATCCCGGGTATCCGGGGATCCGGCTGGTAGTGGGGCCGGAACATGGTGGCCACGGTTGCCGGCTCCAGCACCCGGCCGTGGCCGTTGGCGCCGCCGCCGAGCAACGCCGCGAGGTAGCGGGCCATGTCCACCGGGGTGGATTGCACGCCACCCCCGCCGGCCGTGACCACCTCGTAGTCGTGGACCGCCTCGGCGCCGTGCGGGCGCAGCTCGTACCCGGTGGCGAGCCGCGACCGGACGCGTTCGGATCGGACGAGGTCGGTGTGCGCCATGCCGAGGGGTGCGAAGACGTGCTCGCGCAGATAGCGGTTCAACGGTTGCCCCGTCACGTCCTCGACGAGCTGGCCGAGGGTGGCGAACCCGTGGTCGGTGTACATGAACCGGGTGCCGGGCTCGGCGTCGATGCGCAGGCCACCCCGGTAGTACTCGGCCAGCGACGGCACCGGCCGTCCCGACGGGACGGTCTCGCCCAGATCCCGCATCCGGAGCAGACCGGACGGATGCAACATCTCACGGATCCCGGCGGTGTGGGTCAAAAGATGGCGTACGGTCGCCGGCCGGAAACCGGCCTTCGCCGGAACCAGGCGGTAAGCGCGCAGGTAGTCGTTGGCCGGCCCGTCCAGATCGACTTGGCCCTGCTCCCACAGCTGCAGGACGGCGATCGCGGTGACCGTCTTGGTGATCGACGCGATCCGGAAGGCGGTGTCCTCGGTGACCGGTGTCCGCGACGCGATGTCCGCGAGCCCCTGTCCGGAGAAGAACTCCAACGCCCCGTTGCGCACGACGCCCACCGCCAGGCCGACCGCCGGCCAACGGTTGCGGATCGCGGCGACTCTGCCGGCCATCTGCCACTGGTCGAGTCCCGGCATGGCTCCCCCTCAACGGCTCCGGGCTGGCCCGGGCCACATCTTCGACTGCGAAGGGCCTCCATTTCGACTGTGCTCCGATCCGGACCGCGCCGAAGGAGTCGTCCGACCCGTACGACGGGACGGAGGTCCCTGTCGAATGCCCGCGGCGCTGCCCGATCCTGGTCGCAGGGAGCAGGGGTGATCCCGATGGAGAGGCTGACCGCAACGGACCAGCTCATGCTGTGGCCGGACGCGCTGTGGCCGCAGGACATCGGCGCCGTAGCGGTGCTCGACGGCGCCTGCCTGATCGACCCGACCGGTCGCCTCCGCGTCGAGGCTGTGCGCGGCGCGGTCGCGAGCCGGCTCCATCTCGTGCCCCGGTTCCGGCAGCTTCTGTGCGTCCCGCCCGCGACGGCTGGGCGGCCCGCTGTGGGTGGACGCACCGGCGTTCGACGTCGCCGACCACGTATCGGTGCTTGCGCTTGCGCCGCCCGGCGACGACGCCCGTCTGCTGGACGCCGTCGAGCGGCTGCGGCGGCGCCGCCTCGACCGGTCGCGCCCGCTGTGGGAAATGTGGTTCCTGACTGGCCTGCGGGACGGACACGTCGGGCTCTTCGTGCGGATGCACCATGCCATGGCCGACGGCATGGCGGCCGTAGCCACCGCCTCGGCATTCCTCGACCCAACTCCGGACTACGCACCCGTGCCCCCGCGACCATGGTCACCGGCACCGGCGCCGACGCCAACGCCGGACGAGCTCCGCGCCGACAAGTGGCGCCGGCAACTCCGGCAGGTCCGCCAGGCGCTCGCATCGCCGGCGCACCCGGTGAGAGCCGTGCGACGCGTGTGGTCCGCGGGGTCGTCGATGTGGGAGCTCCTCGCAGCGCGGCCACTGCCGACCACCAACCTCAACCGCGTCGTCGGCCCGGGCCGCAGCCTCGCCCTCGTCCGGAGCCGCCTCGACCTGGTCAAAAAGGTCGCGCACGCCCACGACGCGACAGTGAACGACGTCCTCGTCGCGATGATCGGCGGCGGCCTGCGCGCGCTGCTGACCACCCGCGGTGAGCCGGTCGACGGCGTCGTGCTGCGGATCTACGTGCCGGTGTCCCTGCATCGGGAGCCGCGCACGCAGGCACGGGGAAACTCGATCGGCCAGCTGGTCGTCCCGGTCCCGGTCGGGGTCGCGGATCCCGGCGCGAGGCTTCGGCTGATCGCCCAGGACACGGCCAGGCGCAAGAAACGGAGCCGGCCGTCGCTGGGCAAACTGCCGCGCCGAGGTATCGCGGGACGCGCGTTCCTGACGCTCCTGGCCCGCCAACACGTGAACGTGACCAGCGCCGACATTCCCGGCCCCGAGGTGCCGCTGCACTTCGCGGGTGCCCGCCTGCTGGAGGTATTCCCGCTCGTGCCGCTGATCGCAACGGTGTCGCTGGCCGTGGGAGCGATGTCATACGCGGGACAGCTCGAGATCATGGTGGTCGCCGACCGGGACGCCCACCCCGACCTCGACGTCTTCGCCGAGAGCGTTCAGGACGAGCTGCGCGACCTGGCGGTCGCGGCGGGGATCCCTTCGCTCAGCCCGTAGAACCGGGTCCGATGCCGGGCATGCGACCCAGGGAGCTGGCGCGAGCTCGTAGCAGGGCGGGATCGCCAGTCCTGCCGAGAGTCGTCAGCGCCGCTGGCGCGCCTTGATGAGCGCCCGCACGACCAGCAAAGCGGCCACGGCGATGACCTGACCGCCCAGGATGACCCGATTGACATCGACGGCCGGCTGCCAGGTGACCTTGCGGTCCTTGACGACGAACACACCCAGGGGCTTGGCGGACAGGCCGACGCCACCACCGGTTCCGCCCGTCTCCTTGCCCTCCTCGGCCGGCCCGGTGCCGCTTCCACCGCCGGCTCCGCCGCTGACCTTGGCGACCGGCAGCACGACGAGATCGTCGTGTGTGATCGGCGTGCCGAAGACGCGACCCGCCGTCGTGCCATCCACGACCTCCCGGATGGCGTCCATGACGGCGGTGTCGGGGCGGCTGGTCTGTGTTGTCATGGGGATCAACTCCTTATCGGCTACGGCCGGAACGACCCGTTCCGACTCCTCCACCGTCGGTCCGCCGGATACCCCAAGGCAGAGCCGTCGGTCCCTAGCATCCAGGCCGAACGTACCCCGCCGCGGGGTGCCGCGGTCCGGGTCACGGGTATCCGCGACACCGTCACGAATGAGGCGGGTCTACGTCGATCGGCGCCGCCGGGTCGTCGAGGTCGGGAGGGTCCGAGGACGCTACGGACAGGGGCGACAGCCCATGCGGTCGCTATGCCGCCAACGCCGGTCCGGGATACCGACAGCGCCGGCGATCGGCAACGCCAGACCGGTTGCGGCGTCGAACAGGGTCGTGCGGGGCGCCGACCTGCCGTATCCGTCCTTGGTGCAGCAGCACGGCGATCCGATCACCCATGATCATCGCTTCGACCTGGTCGTGCGTGACGTAGATCGTCGTGGCGCCGTAGGTCGCGTGGAGCCGCCGCAGCTCGGCGCGCATGGACACCCGCAGCTTCGCGTCCAGGTTGGACAGGGCTCGTCCATGAGCAGGATCCGTGGGGTGCGCAGAATGGCCCGGCCGGTCGCGACGCGCTGCCGTTGACCGCCGGACAACGCCTCGGGCTTGCGGTCGAGCAGGTCGGGGATCTCGTGCATGCGCGCTGTCTCGCGGACCTTGGCCGCCCGCTGTGCGGCGGGCACGTGGCGCAGCCGCAGCGCGAAGCCCAGGTTCTGCGCGACCGTCATGTGCGGATACAGCGCATAGTTCTGGAAGACCATCGCGACGTCGCGCATCTTCCGTGGGACGACGTCGCTGTTGACACCGTCGACGGACACGGTGCCGGCCGGTGCCGGCCAGGGCACCGCCCGTGGCGGTGCCCCGTCGGTTCGGTGCGGATGGTGCGGGTCCCGGCTACTTGAGCCAGGGCAGGCGCTTCACGATCGGCAGCTTGGCCCAGTAGGTGCCGAAGCCGAGGGTGTTGCCGGCGCCGATCAGCGCCAGGCCGACCAGCACGCCGGCGTTGATGAGGTGGTCGTCCAGGAACGGGTTGGTCGTCGGGGGAAGCGCGACCGACCACATCATCAGGTACAGCACCGTACCGGCGACCGCCGCGATCCGCATCCCGATGCCCAAGAACAGCGCCAGGCCGATGCCCAGCAGGCCGATCATGAACGCCCAGTTCGCGAACCCGGTGCCGGCCAGGTTGTGGTAGAAGTCGGCGAACGGGCCCTCCGAGCCGCTCAGGAAGCCCTTCGTCGGGTTGCCTCCGTCGATCCAGCCCTTACCGCTCGGGGTGGCGAAGCCGAATCCGAAGATCTTGTCGATGAACGCCCACAGGAAAGTGAATCCCAGAGCCAGGCGCACACCGGCGAACACGTAGCGGGCCGCCTTCTGGGCGGTCGTCTCGGGGACCGCCGGAGCGGTCGTCTTCGCGCTGGGCCGCTCTGCAATCGCGGTCATGACGTCCCACGTCCTTTCGAATCTCGCGCAGGCCCTCCCTGGACCCACATCGATTCCACGCTCATCGAAGGGTCGACGGCAGAGGCACTGGTCCGCACCCTCGCGGGCCCCCAGACCCATCGTCGGCGGGACCTTCGCCTCTGCGTTTTCCGTCATTCGGGACCCAGCCTGGAGCCGACGGCCGCACGCGAGGAGAAGAAGATGCTGCACGTAGCGATCAACGGGCTCGGCGTCGACCTGGTGATCGAGGCGACCGGCAAGCTGCGCACCCGCGACGACGCGGCCCGGCATCTCAAGGCTGGCGCCCGCCGGGTGCTGATCTCCGCTCCGGGCAAGGGCGTGGACGCGACCTTGGTCCCCGGCGTCAACGCGGGCACCTTCGATCCGGACCGCCACGAAATCCTGTCGGCGGCCTCCTGCACGACGAACTGCGCGGCGCCCGATGGTCAAGGTGCTCCACGACGCCCTCGGTGTCGCACGCGGTTTCCTGACCACCGTGCACGCGTACACCAACGACCAGATGCTGATCGACTCGCCGCACAAGGACCTCCGCCGGGCCCGGTCCGCCGCGGTCAACATCATCCCGACGAGCACCGGCGCCGCCAAGGCGATCGGCCTCGTGATCCCGGACATGGCGGGGCGGCTCGACGGCGTCGCGCTGCGGGTCCCCGTCGAGGACGGGTCCATGGTCGACCTCGCGTGCGGGCTCGCCGCGCCCGTCACCGCCGAGCAGGTCAACACCGCGTTCGCCCGCGCGGGTTCCGCGGAGCTGGCCGGCATCCTGTCCTACGTGGACGCCCCGCTCGTCTCGCGGGACATCGTCGGCGACCCGGCCTCGTGCGTCTTCGACGCGAAGCTCACCCAGGCCTCGGGCACGCTCGTCAAGATCTTCGGCTGGTGTGACAACGAGTGGGGCTACACCAACCGGCTGGTCGACCTGACCCGCATGCTCGCGATCCGGTAGGGAGCGGACCCGTGCCGCCCGAGGTCCTGCCCGGTTGGCAGCGGGGCGGGCCGCCGTCCCCGAGGGGTCCACGTCGGACACCCGGTGGGTGGGGCGTGGGAGCGCGGTCGCCGATCCTGCGCGCGGTCTGCGGCGTCCTGGCGCTGGCCGTGGCCGGCACGCCGGCCGCGTGCGGCGCCGGACCCGACGCGTCCGCTCCCCTCCGGATGCCCGTCGCCGTCGACACCGACCTCGGCGCCGACGACTTCGTGGCCCTGCAGTACCTGCTGGGACGCCGCGACGTCGACGTCGTCGCCGTCACCGTCGTGGGCGACGGCCTGGTTCGGTGCCCGGTCGGCGGCGTCCACGCCCGGGCGGTGCTCGCGGCCGCCGGCCGCCCCGACATCCCGGTCGCGTGCGGGACCGACCGACCATTGGCCGGCACGGCCGCCTTCCCCTCCTCCTGGCGGGACCGGTCAGACGCGCTGTACGGGATGACCGGCTGGCGGGCGCCCGCCGGTCCGGCCGCCGCTGCCGACCCCGTAGCGCTGCTGACCGACGCGGCGCACGACCATCCCGGGCTGCGCGTCCTCGCGCTCGGCCCGCTGACGACGCTCGCGCTGGCATTGCGCCGACCCGCGTTCGCGGCCGCCCGGCCAAGGATCGTGGTCTCCGGGGGCGCGGTCGACGAACCCGGCAACATGCCGCCGGTGGGCTCCGGTCCGCCCGTCGCGGAGTGGAACATCGGCGTCGATCCGGTGGCGGCCGACGCGGTGCTGCGATCCGGTCGCACCGAGCTGTGGGCGACCCTGGACGCCACGGACGACGTCCCCGCC
>DATDJX010000308.1:0-22505 GCA_036520275.1 Asanoa sp. | reverse complement strand
GCGAAGGTGGCCAGGCGCGGACCGTGGGCGAAGCCGATCTGGCGGACCAGGCCGGTGGGGCGCCCACGGTGTCCCGAAGGGTGCGACGGTGCGCTGTCGGTCGCACGGAGCCGGAGCGGCATGCCTTCGGCGCGGGCGCTTCGCACGGTCTCGACGACGTCCGCCTCGGCGGCCTCGCGCACAAACGCGTCGGACCGGTGTTGGATGGTGGTGTCGAAGGCATCCACGCCGGCGCTGTGGTCGGTGTCGTCGGGACGGGAGGTCTGGGCCGGTCGGGCGCGATCGGGGGGCGGAGAAGCCGGTCATGATCGCCGAGCTTTCGGTTTCGCTGGGTGGTGTTCGTCTCAGCGGTCCGACGACACAACCGAGCGGAATGTAAGGCGACGCGGCAACCTCACAGTTCGGTGCGCTGTCTCGTCGAACCCGAGAGGGCAGCTGCGAGCAGGGGAGTCGGCGACACCATGAGCACCCGATCCGAGCCAGGACACGGCCGGCCCGATCCGGCCCTGAGCGTGATCATGAGCGAGCGGCGCCAGCTGATCAATCTCGCGTACCGGCTGCTCGGCTCGCTGGCCGACGCCGAGGACGTGGTACAGGAGACCTATGCCCGCTGGTACGCCCTGTCCGCCCAGCAGCAGGCAGCCATCGAATCCCCCGGCGCTTGGCTGACCACGGTCGCCAGTCGGGTCTGCCTCGACCTGCTCGGCTCGGCGCGGGCCCGGCGGGAGCGGTACGTGGGCGAATGGATCCCGGAGCCGCTCCCCAGCCGTACGGAGTGGACCGGCGGGCAGCCGGGCGGCACCACGGTCGACCCGGCCGACCGGGTCACCCTCGACGAGTCGATCAGCATGGCCTTCCTCGTCGTGCTCGAGTCGATGACCCCGGCCGAACGCGTCGCGTTGATCCTCCACGATGTCTTCCGCTACCCCTTCGCCGAGGTAGCCGAGATCGTCGGCCGTACCCCGGCGGCATGCCGCCAGCTGGCCGCCTCGGCCCGCCGCCGCATCCGCGCGTCACGGGCCCCGGCGACCCCGCCGGCCCGGCAGGCCGCCATCGTCAGGGACTTCAAGCGGGCCTGGGAAGCCAAGGACATCGGCGCCCTGATCGGCCTGCTCGACCCCGACGCCACCGCGATCGGCGACGGCGGCGGCCTGGTCAGCGCCGCGTTGCGGCCGATCGAAGGCGGCGAGCAGGTCGCCCGCTACTTCGCCGATCTCGCCGGCAGGGCACCCGGCAACGTGACGTTCCTGGAGCGGACGGTCAACGGTCAGCCCGGTCTGGTTGCGCAGCAAGACGGCGTCACCGTGGTGGTGATGGCGTTCCACCTCGCGGGCGACCGGATCAAGCACATCTGGGCGGTACTGAACCCGGAGAAACTCCGGCCCTGGACGACAGGGTGAGTTGGTGTTCACGATCCGTTATCCCGCGACCGGATCTCCTCGAAGTGTCGTTCGCAGAGCCGCAGACGGCGCGCGTCCCAGACCATGTAGGTGCCGAGCACGAGTTGCACGATGCTGCGCCAGACGTCCTCCCACCGGTCACGGAGCCGAAGGAACACCAGGGCCGGCGTGCGGAAGGCCGGCGCGGTGCCACGGGGTGTCATCAGGCACGGCCCGCGGTTCGGGATGGGTCGGGTGTGTGCCGCCGTCGTGACGAACGCGTAGCCGGCGATCAGCTCCCGGGTCACCGCGTTCACGGTGATCGGAGCGAGACGCCAGGCCGGGCACGGACGGTTGGCGGCCACGCCGAACGGGATGTCGCCGCCGGACCGGTGGAACTCCGGATAGCTGAAGCACAGCACGGAGCCGGCCGGGATGGCGGATCCTTGCGGCAGCGCAATGTCCACTGTGGTGATCCGGTGCGACACGCCGAACAGCGGGTAGCGGTGCAGCGTCTCCTTGAAGACGCGGTCGAGGACGCCGTCGTCGTGCACCGTGCGCTGCAGCGTCTCGTCCGCGGCCAGCACCATCAACAGGTGTGCGGTCGCCTCGGCGCTCTGCACCACCGCGGTGTTGAAGAACGTCCCCTGCAGATACAGCGCCTGTTCCCGGCGATCCAGCAGGGTGGGCAGGTGGTGCGGCACCTGGTCGAGCGTGTGCGCGAGGTGCGCGGTCAGCCGGTCCCGGCGCCGCATGTGCCGCAGCCCGCAGCACTTGAGGGCCGTGACGACGTCGTCGGCATTCGCGACGATCATGCTGCGGACGGCGTCGGACGCGGGTCGTTGAAAGACGACCCGGTGGTAGAACTCCGCCCAGACCGGCATGACCAGGTCGCGTACGCGGACGAAGCCGGTCCGCGGCGGGAGCGCCGCCCGTACGCATTCCGCGGCGAGCGCCTCCGCTGCCGGGCGCGGCATCGCCAGGATGCCGCGGGTGCAGCGGGCGACCTCGTCGTAGCGAGGTCCGCGCTCCAGGTGTTCCTGATGCACCTCGGCGCCCGGCGACAGCCAGTACCAGAACAGGTCGGACAGCGCCGCGCCGCGGCTGCGCCCGCCGGCGGCCGGATGTGAGTACACCGCCAGGAAGTCCGAGGCGTCCACCAGGTCCCCGGGTACGGCGATGCCCTCGGGGCCGTTGATCCGGGCGAACAGCCACGTCCGTAAGGCCACGACCAGACGGGGAAGCCAGTACGGCAGGCTCGCCAGCAGTAGCCCGCCGAGCGCGATCACGAGCAGCACGCCCGGTAGTACAGGGCGGGCGGGGAACCGAGATTCACGGAATCCTGCGGCGCCGGGAACGCGGTATACCTGGCATGGACTACGTCGTGATCGGCGCCGGGCCCGCCGGCCTGCAGGTGGCCTACTACCTTGAGCGGTCCGGGCGCGACTACGTGGTCCTCGAGGCAGGGCCGGCCCCGGGAACGTTCTTCCGCACCTTCCCCCGGCATCGGCGCATGATCTCGATCAACAAGCCGCATACCGGTTGGCACGACCCGGAAAAGGATCTGCGGGTCGACTGGAACTCGCTGCTGTCCGACGATCCGAACCTGCGCTTCACCCACTACACGGGCCGCTACTTCCCGCACGCGGACGACTACCTGCGATACCTCGCCGACTTCGGTCGCGGCCTCAACATCCGGTACGGATGCCGCGTCGCCCGGGTCGCCGGAGCGTTCGACGTGACCTGCGAGAACGGCGCGTCCTTCACCGCCAGGCGGGTGATCGTCGCGACCGGCTTCGGCGCCATGAACGTCCCCCCGATTCCCGGCATCGAGACGACCGAGCGCTACTGGGACGTGTCGGTGGATCCCGAGGATTTCGTCGACAAGCGGGTGTTGATCATCGGTAAGGGCAACTCGGCCTTCGAGACCGCCGACAGCCTGACCGAATACGCGGCCGTGATCCACGTCGCCGGGCCCCGGTCGATCACCTTCGCCTGGCGCACGCACTTCATCGGTCACCTGCGAGCGGTCAACAACAACTTCCTGGACACGTACCAGCTCAAGACCCAGAACATGGTGCTGGACGGTGATGTTCTGCGGATCGAGCGGGGCCCCGACGGCTACGTCGTCACGTTCGCGTATGCCCGGCGCGACAAGGTGGTGCGGCTGGCGTACGACCGGGTCATCACGTGCACCGGCTTCCGGATGGACCCGTCCATCTTCGCCGCCGAGTGCCGGCCCGAACTGACGATCAACGACCGGTTCCCCGCGCTGACCGCCGAGTGGGAGTCGGTCAACGTGCCCCACCTCTACTTCGCCGGGACGCTGACCCAGTCGCGCGACTTCAAGAAGCACACGAGCGCGTTCATCCACGGCTTCCGGTACGGGATCCGCGCCCTCGTCCACATGCTCGAGCAGAAGTACCACTGGATCGACTGGCCACACCGGACCGTCCCGGTCGACGGCCTCGCGGACGCCGTGCTGGCCCGGATCAACCGGACGTCGGCGCTCTTCCAGCAGTTCGGCTTCCTCTGCGACGTGATCACCCCCGACGGGCGGTACTACGAGGAAATGCCGCTGGACTATGTGCCGTTCGCCGACTGCTTCACGATCAGCCTGGAGTACGGCGCGGGCCACGACGCGATCGATCCGTTCGACGTGGTGGCCGGACGGCTGTGGGAGGCCGACGAATCCCACGACGACCGGTACCTGCACCCGGTCATCCGGTGGCGCCGGAACCACACGGTGGTCGCCACCCGCCGCCTGCCCGAGGACATCTGCAACGACTGGACCGACGACAGGCTCTATCGCGACCCGCTGCGCGCGTTCATCGCGGAGTCGTTGCGCGTGCGGGAGACGCTATGACGATCGAGGCCGGGCACGCCCTGGTCAACCTGCGCGACGTGGAGGAGGCGGCCCGCGGCCGGCTGGACCCGGTCTACTGCGACTATTTCGCCAGCGGCGCACAGGACGAGATCACGGTCGCGGCCAACGAGGCCGCCTTCCGTCGTCGGGTCCTGATCCCCCGCGTCCTGCGCGGCGGCGGACCGCCGCGCCTGCGGACGGACGTGCTGGGACAGGCGGCGTCCATGCCCGTCCTGATCGCGCCGACCGCGTTCCACCGGCTGGCTTGCCCCGAGGCCGAGGTGGCCACCGCCCGCGCCGCCGCCGCCGCCGACGTCATCATGATGGCGGCGATGCTGTCGACCGTCACGATCGAAGAGATCGCGGCCACCGGAGCGAAGCTGTGGTTCCAGCTCTACATCCAACCGGACCTCACGTTCACCGAGTCGCTGGTCAGACGGGCGGAGGCGGCTGGCTGTCGCGCGCTGGTGATCACCGTCGACTCGCCCGCGCTGGGCCGCAACGAGCGCGGGGACCGCAACGACTTCCACGACCTGCCGCCCGGCATCGCCTGCGCGAACATGCGCGGCGACGGCAACGTGCGGCAGGTCGTCCTCTCGCCCGAGATCTCCTGGTGGCACGTCGACTGGCTGCGCCGGACGACGACGCTGCCGCTCCTGCTCAAGGGGGTGCTGCACCCCGCCGATGCGCGGATCGCGGTCGAGCACGGCGCGGACGGGCTCATCGTGTCCAACCACGGTGGCCGCCAGCTCGACACGACGCCGGCGACCCTCGACCGGCTCGGGCCGATCGCGGACGTCGTCGGCGGCCGCCTGCCGCTGCTGCTCGACGGCGGCGTACGGCGCGGCACCGATATCGCCAAGGCGCTCGCGCTGGGCGCCCGGGCCGTCGCGGTCGGGCGCCCGGTGCTGTGGGGACTCGCCGCGGCGGGCGAGGCCGGCGTCACCCGCGTCCTGGAGCTGTTGCGCGGCGAGTTGACCAACGCCTTGGCGCTGTTGGGCGCCGGGTCACCTGCCGACCTGAGCAGAGACCAGGTGGATCCGTGAAGGTGATCGGAGTCGGCGTAGGGCGCACCGGAACCCTGTCGTTGAAGGCCGCGCTGGAGCGGCTGGGCTTCGGTCCGTGCTTCCACGGCCGGCACGTGCTGGATCACCCGGACCGGCTGCCGATCTGGCAGGCCGCCGCCCGCGGCGAGCGGGTCGACTGGGGCGCCCTGTTCGCCGGCTACGAGTCCAGTGTGGACTGGCCCGGTGCCGCCTTCTGGCGTCCGCTGACGGAGGCGTTTCCGGTCGCGAAGGTGATCCTCACCGTGCGGGACGCGGAGAGCTGGTACGCCAGCGTCGACCGGACCATCTTCCGGATGTTCGGCGACGGACCGCCGGATGCCCGCGTCGCCGAGGCCCGTCGCACCGTGCCCGGGCTTGACGCGTTCACCGCATTTCACCGGCGGATGATCTGGGACGGCTTCTTCGGTGGCCGGTTCGCCGAGCGGGACCACGCGATCCGCGTCTACGTGGAGCACAACCGGGCGGTACGCCGGTCGATCCCCGCCGACCGGCTCCTCACGATCACGCCCGGGGCCGGGTGGCGGCCGCTGTGTGCGTTCCTCGGCGTTCCGGTGCCGGCCGAACCGTACCCGCACCTCAACGATCCGGCGAGGTTCTGGGCGCGGGTGGACGCGAGGATCAACGAGACACGGCCATGACAGCCGGCAACCCATCACCGGTCTCGGCGCGGCCGGGCCGGTCTTTCATCGGTGACCCCGAGGGTCCGGCGCAGCCGCGCGAGCCCTCGCCGGATCCGGGTCTTGGCCGTGCCCAGCGGAATACCCTCCTCCGCGGCGATCTCCCGCGCCGTCAGTCCATAGACCGCCGCCAGGACTATCGGCCGCGCCTGTTCGGGAGGCAGCTCGCGGAGGCCGGCCCGCAGATGCTCGGCTCCCTCGTATTCCGGCTCGTCGGAGGTGGTCATCAGCGCGACCATCAGCCGCTGCGGGTCGATCGGGCGATCGTGGCGCAGCCGTACCGCGTCGACCGATAGGTTCCGGGTGATGGTCAGCAGCCAGGTGTTCACCCGGCCGCGCCGCGCATCGTACGTGGCCGCGTACCGCCACGCCCGCATGAACGCGTCCTGCGCGACCTCCTCGGCCAGGCCCGAGTCCACCACGACGCTGAGGGCCATCCCGTACACCCGCGCTCGGTAGCGGCGCACGAACGAAGCCATCGCGTGCGGATCGCCGGAGGCCATGTCAGCGAGGAGCGACTCGTCGGAGGGCTCCACACTCGACATCACGCATGCGGGGAGCCTCCGGTTCGACCCAGCAGCGCGCGCTTGTCGGGTTTGCCGCTGGCGTTGACCGGCACGTCCCGGATGGCCGTGACGGTCTTGGGCACGCTGTTGGCGCTCAGCCGGGCTCGGACCAGCCCTACCAGCCGCTCGCGATCAGGTATGGCGTCACCGGCCGGGACGACGAAGGCGTGGATGGCCTCGCCGGTCTCCGGGTCGGGAGCGCCCACGACGTACGCCTGTGCGACCTGCGGATCGCAGGTCAGCACGCGTTCGATCGCGCCGGCGTAGCACACCTCCGCATTGACCATGATGACGTCTCGCGCCCGGCCGGTCAGGTAGAGCATGCCGTCTGGGCCCAGGTGTCCGAGGTCGCGGGTGTGCAGCCAACCGTCCCGCAGCACTTCCCGGCTGCGCACCGGGTCATTCCAGTATCCGGCCATCATGTGCGGGCTGCGCACGCAGATCTCGCCGTCGCGGATGGCGACCTCGACGCCGGGCAGCGGCCGGCCGACCGAGGTGACCAGCCCGTCGGCAAGGTCGTCGGGCGTCAGCATCGAGATCACGCCGGCCTCGCCCTGGCCGTACCCCTGCCACACGACCGGGCCGAGCCGCTCGGTCGCGGCCCGCAGGAGCTGCGGGCCGGCCGGCGACCCACCGAGCATCACGGCCAGCAGGCTGCTCAGGTCGGCCCGCGAACCCAACAGGTGGTGCAGCCGCGCCGGCGGCATGAGGGCGGCAGTGACCCGATGCCGCTCGATCGCCTCGGGCAGGGGGAGCTCACCGGGAAGCACGACCGTGCCCCCGACCACGAGGCAGCGTCCGAGATAGGTGAACATGACCGGGCTGGCGAGGTTCTCGTTGATCAGGCAGCGCTGGAAGGACGAGAGCAACCGGGCCAGCGCCGGCGCCCACCGGTCCGGCTGATAGGCCAGGCTGATCGCCCGGTAGGTGTGTGCGCACGCTTTGGGCTGCCCGGTGCTGCCGCTGGTGTAGGTCATCCGCGCGATGTCGTCCGGTCGGGCGAGCTGCGGAACGGGTCCGTCGACGTGTGCGAGCAGATCGTCGAGCGCAAGCACCGGCCGATCGAGTTCCGCGTCGGAGACGACGGCGTCCACCTGACCCCGCAGCGCCTCGGCGAGCTGGTCGGGGCTCCACCCGGGCCGCGCGGCGGCGACCCGGCAGCCCAGCGCGTGCGCCGCGAGGTGCGCCGCGTACGCCTCAGGCGAAAGCGAGAGGACCATGCCTACCCCGCTGCCGGGGCCCAGTCCGGCGGCGCGCAGCCCGCGCACGATCCGGCCCACCATCGCGAGCAGGTCGCCGCGCGCGACGCTGCGGGTGCCGACCTCCACCGCCGGGCGGCCGGGCACCGCGCGCAGCGACGACAGCACCGGTCCGGGGAACAGCTCATGCACGTAAGTGATACCCCGGCCGCGGTGCCGGCAGATTCATCCGACTCTATCGATCGCCGTCCGGAGTGCGGGTCCGCGGCCGCCGCACGAGCAGGATGACCGCGACGAGCGCGACGAGGCCGTCGGCCACGAGCAGGGCCGCGCTGATCGGGTCGACGCCGTGCGAGTGCGCCGCGGCCGCCACGGCATCGCCGGTGACCGTTCCGGCCGAGGGCTGCGAAACGGCCGCCGCAGGCCCCGGCACGGCACGGAAGCGCAGGGTGCCCGCCAGCTTCGCACCGTCGACAAACGTCACGTGGTAGACCACGGTCACCTCGCCGGAGGTCACGATGTGGATCGGCTGGAGCAGCCGCTGCGGCGTGACGAGGCGCGGCCCACCGACAGCGACGATCGCGCCGGAACCGTCCCGGACGGAGATGTGCGAGCGGCTCGTGTCGACCTGGTCGGTGAACGCCACCTCCACAGCGGAGGGAGCGGGCGCGAGCGTCGCGCCCGCTGCCGGCGTCGTGGAGCGGACAGCAGGAGGTGGACGGTCGTGCGGTCGCGCGGCGAGAACCGCCAGCGCGACCGCACCGAGAAGGCCGGCGGCCGTGAACGCGGTGACCCGCCTCAGCCTCGGCACATCAGGCGCTCGGCAGGGCGGCGTTCCGGGCGGGGCGGCGGTCGACGCAGCCGCACGAGGCGGCCCGCCGCTCGCGTTCGTTGGGGCGCAGGTGCAGGTAGACGGCGACGACCATCGGGATGAAGACGATGGAGTTGTAGAACAGGTGTAGCTCCACCCGCGGGACGACCAGCTGGGCCACGCTGGTGGGTACGCCGGCGCCGAAGAAGAAGGTGTGGGTCTGCGCCTGGATCAGGAGCAGCAGGTGCTCGATGTGGTGCCAGAACTGGATCACCAACGCGACCGTCCACCAGGTGCGGGCCCGACCGACGAAGCCGGGCCGCAGCAGGACCAGTCCGGCCAGCATGACGATGGCGTACCCGTAATGCAGCCACTCCGACGTCACCAGCCACGGGCAGAACTGGCCCAACAGGCCGCGCGCGGCCGGGCGCGGTCGGTCGAGCACCCAGACCTGGTACGCCTGCACCAGGTGCTCGGCCCAGTGGGCCACCACGACCGCCATGAACGCGTTGAGCCAGAACCGGTGGGCCCGGCCGTTGATCGTGGCGACGCTGAACCATCGAGGCGACGTCAAGCTGACTGTGGACATGCCCGGCTCCCTCCGGCGAGATCACCCGTGCGACGCACCAGTTGTACGTGGGCCGCCCCGTCGGGGGATTCACCGGAACCCCTACCGGTAGGGCCCGGACAACCGCCCGCCGGCACATGTCGCCGCGGTCTCCCGGCGGAACTGCCTCCTGCGCCGGCGTGCTGTGCAACCGTGGAGTGGATCGGCATTCCCGGCGATCCGGCGGACGCCCACGGCGCCGGCCTATCCGCCACTCCGGGACTCCTGCCGGCGGGTACCCGAGTCGGCTGGTGGCGCGCCGACCGGACCCCGGCCGCATTCATCGTGGGCGCAAATGCCGAGAAAGGAGCAGCGATGACCACCGAACCACGTGGCGGGCTTCGTTGGCCGCGCCGGACGCGCCGGCCCGGCGGGCGCGACCGAGTCGCTGCCCTCCTGCTGTCCGCGGTGGCGCCGGTCGCCCTCGGAGAGGTCCTGACGCTGCTCCGGTTCCCGCCGGGCCGGGTCGGGACCCCCGCGACGGCCGCGCTGCTCATCCTGACGCCGGCGCTCCTCGCCGGCACGGCGTTCGCGGCGGTGTCCGGTGTTCGCGGCGTGCGGCGACTCATCGCCGACCGTCGCGGGCGCGCGCACCCGCAGCCGACCAACCCGCCGATCGAGCGCGTCGCCGCCGATCTGCGGCGCCTCCTCTGGCAGCACGATCTGGTCGTCCGGTGCCAGGACGTCGCGGCGCCGGCCAAGCGCGTATGGGCCCTCGAGACCGCGATCACGCGTCGTGCGACGCAGGCGGCGCGCGCTCTCGAGGTGCCGTACCCGGACCCGCCGGCGTACCGCGGCCTCGACCGGCCGCAGCTACACCGGTTGCTACGCGCCCTCGCCGACCAGGGCCTCGTGTTGCCGGCCACCGTCGGCCTCATGGTCCGGGACAGCGGCCGTTGACCGGGGGGCTCGGGCCGCGGACCGGTGGGTCCTAGCCGTCGCCGGCTGCCGGCTCACGAGGCGCCCGTTTCCCGGTCGCATCGCGCCGACGGGTACTCAGGTGCAACTCGTCAGCCCGGTCCGGCGGCTTGACGATTCGCCGGACCCTTGGCGTCGGGCTCACGAGCGGACGCGACACGACGTCATACGCTGGACCGCACACCCGGTCCCGAATCCCCGCGGCCGGGTGCCCACGGCGGTGAGCGATGCGAGCGGTTGTCCACGACCGGTACGGCCCACCGGACGTCCTGCGCCTCGAGGACGTCGAGAACCCGATCCCCCACGCAGACGAGATCCTCGTCCGGGTCCGGGCCACGACCGTCAACCGGACAGACTGCCATCGGCGCGCCGCGGACCCCGCCATGTGGCGGTTGATCGCCGGACTTCGCCGGCCCCGCCAGCGGATCCTCGGCAGCGAGCTGGCCGGACCCGTCGAAGCCGTCGGGGCAGCCGTCACCCGCTTCGCGGTCGGCGACCAGGTCTTCGGCCTCGTCCCGACGCTCGGCGCGCACGCGGAGCTCGTCCGGGTACCCGAAGACGGCCTCGTCGCGCACAAGCCGGCCGCGACGAGTTTCGAGGACGCCGCGGCGGTCTGCGACGGCGCGCTCGCCGCGCTCGGCGCACTCCGGCGGGCCGGCCTGCGCGCGGGGCACCGGATCCTCGTATACGGCGCGTCCGGGTCGATCGGCACCGCCGGCGTCCAGCTGGCCCGCCACTTCGGGGCCGACGTCACCGCCGTGTGCGACACCAGGAACGTCGACACGGTCGGGTCGCTCGGCCCCCACGAGGTCATCGACTACCTGTCCGATGACTTCACCGCGAACGGTAAGACCTACGACGTCATCTTCGACGCCGTCGGCAGGCACTCGTTCCGGCGCTGCCGGAGGTCGCTGGCACCGGGCGGGACCTACCTGGCCACCGATCACCTGTCCAACCTGGTGCTGGCGTGGTGGACCGCACGGGTCGGCGACAAGAGGGTGGTCTTTCCCGTGCCACCCCGCTACACCGCGGACGACGTCCTGCTCCTGAAGCGGCTCGTCGAATCCGGCCGGTACCGGGCGGTCATCGACCGGCGCTACACGCTGGACGAGGTGGTCGAGGCGACACGGTACGTCGAGACGCGCCAGAAGACCGGGAACGTGGTCCTGACCATCCACGGTGGCCGGTAACACCGCCGGCTCGGCCCGCATGCACCTGGCGCCACCGGTACGGCGTGCGCCTTCGAGTCCGCCGCGGTCCAGCGGTCGGGCGGGCCGTACCCGTCGAACGGCTGCCCCGTCGAAGGGTCAACGAGCGGAACGAGCCCGTCGCTTCGCCCGGATTCCTAGACTGGCGGCTATGGCGGACAAGCCGGACATGCGCGAGCGCGGGGCCTCCCGCAGCGACGTCGAGCGCGCGCACCGTCGGGCAAGCCGGTGACGGAGCCCGGCAGAACAGCGGCCGCCGGCACCGCCGAGCAGCTCGACCCGCGCCGCTGGCTGGCTCTGGGGGTCGTGCTGATCGGCGTCTTCATGCAGCTCATGGACATCAGCATCGTCAACGTGGCGATCCCGTCCATCCAGCGCGACCTGAACGCCAGCTACACGGAGGTGCAATGGGTCCTGGCCGGCTACCAGCTGGCGTTCGCGGTGGTGCTGATCACCGGCGGGCGGCTCGGCGACATCTACGGCCGCAAGAGGCTGTTCCTGATCGGCGTGAGCGGATTCACCGTCGCCTCGGCACTGTGCGGCTTCGCGCAGAGCCCGACCATGCTCATCGCGTCGCGGGTTCTCCAGGGCGCGATGGGCGCGTTGATGTTCCCGCAGGCCCTGTCGGTCACCCAGGTCGAGTTCCCGCAGCGGGAGCGCGGCACCGCCTTCGGCATCACCGGCGCGGTCATCGGCCTCGCCACCATCTCCGGGCCGTTGGTCGGCGGGCTGCTGATCGCCGGCAACCTGTTCGGGCTGGACTGGCGGTCGATCTTCCTGGTCAACCTGCCGCTCGGCGTGCTCGCGGTGGCCGCCGCGACGGTGCTGCTGCGCGAGTCCAGGGCCGAAGGCGCGCTGCGCCTCGACCCGGGCGGCGTGGCGATCGTGAGCGCCGCGCTGCTGATGCTGATCTTCCCGCTGGTGGAGGGCCGCACCCTCGGCTGGCCGCCCTGGACGTTCGTGCTCCTGGCCGCGTCGGTGCCGATGTTCGCGCTGTTCGCGCTGTACGAGCGGCGCAAGACCCGCAGGGACAACTCGCCGCTGGTGGTGCTCGACCTGTTCCGCGAGCGGGCGTTCGTGAGTGGCCTGCTGCTCAGCGCGGTGTTCTTCTCCGGTACGGCTGCGTTCTTCCTGACCTTCTCGCTGTTCCTGCAGATCGGGCTGGGCTTCACCGCCCTGCACTCCGGACTGACCACGATCCCGTTCTCGTTTGGCACGGCTATCGGCTCGGCCGTGTCGGTGTGGCTGGCGCCGCGGCTGGGCCGCGCGATCCTCAGCCTCGGCTGCCTGCTGCTGGTCGCCGGCATGCTCGGGGTGATCGTGACGATCGACTACTACGGCGACGCCGTCCACTCCTGGCAGCTTCTGCCCGCGCTGGTGGTGTGCGGGCTCGGCCTCGGCTGCACGATCGCACCACTGATCAACGTGATCCTGGCCGGCATCAGCGGCCGCAACGTCGGATCGGCCTCCGGCGTGCTCACGACCACCCAGCAGGTCGGCGGCGCCCTGGGCGTGGCGATCATCGGCGTGATCTTCTTCGGGCTGCTGTCCAGTCAGGCCACGCCCACCGTCGCGGCAGTCGTCCCGGGGCTGCGCAGCCAGCTCCGGGCGGCCCAGGTGCCCGCGCCGGTCGCGGACCAGGCGATCGCCGGCTTCACGACCTGCTTCCACGACCGGGCAAGCGCCAAGGACCCCTCGGCCACCCCGGCGAGCTGCCGGCAGGCCACCTCGCGGATCCAGGCCCAGGGTCCGCGCGGGCAGGCGATCGGCCAGGTGCTCCGGTCCGCCGGCGTCGACGCGCGCGAGCGCGACTTCGTCGCCGCCATGAAGGGCGCCCTGTGGTACGAGGTGGCCGTCTACGGCCTGAGCTTCCTGGTGGTGTTCTTGTTGCCCAATGTCCGTGGCCGCCGCCTGCGCCAACCGGATGCGGCCGCGGCATAGCGAGCGGGAAGCGATCCCGCTGGCCGCCAGGGTCCTCGACGTGGTCGTCGCCGGCCACCATCGGGTCAGTACGTCGCGCGGCCGCCGCTGATGTCGTAGACCGCGCCGGTCGAGAAGCTGCACTTGTCGGAGGCCAGCCAGGCGACCAGCTCGGCGACCTCGGCGGCTCGGCCCACGCGTCGCATCGGGATCAGGCTCGTGATGTGCGCAAGCACATCCGGTGCGGTCGTGGCGTTCATCGGAGTGTCGATGACGGCCGGGGCGACCGCGTTCACCAGCACTCCGCTCGTGGCCAGTTCCTTGCCGAGCGACTTGGTCAACGCGATGACCGCTGCCTTGGACGCCGAGTACGCGGAGAGCTTGGGGTTGCCGTCCTTGCCGGCCATGCTGGAGAAGTTGACGATCCGACCCCAACCTCGTTGCCGCATGCCGGGGACGACGGCACGGCACATGTGGAAGGTGCCTCGCACGTTGACCGCGAACGTCCGGTCCCAGTCGGCGGTCGAGACCTCCCACAACGGCTGGTTCGGCCCGACGACACCGGCGGAGTTGACCAGGATGTCGATCGCGCCCAATCCGGCGACCGCGGCGGCGACGGCTCCCTCGTCGGTGACATCGACGATCACGTCGGCGCCCTGCACACGGTCGAGCGTCACCACCTCGGTTCCATCCGCTCGTAACCGCTTCGCGGTCGCCAGACCGATGCCGCTGATTCCGCCGGTGACGAGTGCGCGCCTGGTCATGCCCGTGCCCCTATCCCTGATGGCATGAGTCTGACGCGCCCGAGGGTCTCGAGCACGTGCTGACGCGCCCTTCCATCGTGAGAGCGTCCCACCGGAGGCCTCACCCTTGATAAACCCATCCGGTCGACAACCCTGCTGGCGCCCGCATCTAGCCACCGTCAAGGGGTGAGTTGGACGTCCTCGTCGCTCGCTGTGATGCGACCGGCACGCCGCGCTAGCGTCGTACTGAGGCGCATCGCCCGGCACGATGCGACGGGCACGTCCTAAAGGAGGTTGAGTCTTATGACTCACCAGAACGTCACCCTGGAGCAACATCCCGATATTGCCGAGATGCAGGCGCGTTACGAACGCATCGCCCAGACCCCGACGGTCCAGTCGGTGGAGGGCCTCACCCTGCTGGCGGGCCTCTACCTGGCGGTGTCGCCGTGGATCCTGAACTTCAGCGCAACGACTCGCGACCTGAACCCGGTCAACCTCGTATCCGGTTTGGCGGTGGCGGTGCTCGCGCTCGGCTATGGGGCGGCCTACGGGCGCACCCACGGCCTGTCCTGGGTCACCCCGATCATCGGCGTGTGGGCGATCGTCGCGCCGTGGATCGTACTCACCGACCCGTCCGACACCGTCATCCTCAGCAACGTCATCGCCGGCGGGGTCATCGTCGTGCTCGGGCTCGCCACCACGATCATGGGCTTGCCCCGTGGGGGTATGACCCGCATGCGCCGCTGACGATCCTGTTCTCGCGAGTGAGCTGACCCGGTGCCCGACCGACGGGTCGTTGGCACCGGCGGGTAGGGGGTGGTCGCTTCCGTGCCGCGGCCACACGGCCAGAAGGCACGACCGAATCCCGCACCACCGCGTCGGCCGACGTGGGAAGCGCGACGGTTCTCGCTCGGCGTTTAGGTTCATCCGCGCCTGGTCCGTACCAGCACTAGCCGAGACGATCGACTGGCATCATGGTGGACTGTGGCGGACCGTGATCGAGAGTCCGGCGCCGGCGACGAGCCGGCCCGCGGTGAAGGCAGCGACGAACAGACGGCGGCGGTCCCGGTCGCCGAGAGGGTGCCGCTGGCGCTGGTGTTCCGGTGGGCGGTCGTGGGCACCGCCGGGGTGCTCGTGGTGCTGCTGGTGGCGTACGCGTTCTATGCCGCTCGCGGGATCATCGTGCTGGTCCTGATCGGGTTGTTCGTCGCGGTCAGCCTGGACCCGGCGGTGCGATGGCTGGTCAGGAGAGGGCTGCGGCGCTCGCTCGCCGTCGCCGTCGTCGTGCTCGTACTGGTCGCGCTGTTTTCCGGGTTCCTCTGGTCGATCGTGCCGCCCGTTGTCGAGCAGGGTGGCAGGCTGTTCGGGGATCTCCCGGGATATCTGAGCAGGCTTTCCGACCGGTCCCGGGCGGTGCGGGAGATCGCCGACCGGTACCACCTGACGGAGCGGCTGACCAGCCTGGTCGCCGACCTCCCGGGCCGGCTGGCCGGGGGCGCGCTCGGCTACCTGCAGAGGTTCCTCGGCACTCTCGCATCCACCCTGACCGTGCTGGTGCTGGCGACCTACTTCATGGCCGACATGCCTCGGCTGCAGCGCGGGCTGGTCGGGCTGTTCCCCCCGCGCCGGCGTGCGCGGGTGGGCGAGATCGCCGACGTGGTCGTCGACAAGGTCGGCGCCTACATGATCGGAAACATCCTCATCTCGTTGTTCGCGGGCGTTGCCAGCCTGGTCTGCCTGGAGCTGGTTGGCGTCCCGTTCGCGTTGCCGCTGGCGGTGGCGGTGGCGATCGCCGACCTGATCCCGATGATCGGAGCCACCCTCGGCGCCGTGATATGCGTCGTCGTCTCGGTGTTCACCGTCGGCATCTGGCCCAGAAGCGTCATCGTGTTGCTGTTCTTCGTCGCGTACCAGCAGCTGGAGAACTACGTGATCGCGCCGCGGGTGATGCGCAATACGGTGGACCTGCCCGCCGTCGCCGTGCTGCTGGCCGCCTTGATCGGCGGCACGATGCTCGGCATCGTGGGCGCCGTCATGGCGATTCCGATCGCGGCCTCGATCAGGGTCGTCATGTCGCCCATGGTCGCCACGATGCACGACCCTGCCCCGACCGACCGCCCGGACTCCTGACCGCCGGAGCCGCGTGGCGCACGCGCCGGCGACGGGCCGATGCCCACGTCGGTGGGAGGTTGGTGCCCGCGCCCCGGGCCGGCGCCGACCGCACACGGTCAGCGCCCAGCGCCGTCATGGACTCCGACATCAGGGGATGCGATACCGCAACGCTTAAGAGGGTTGACAGTTATTTCCGGCCACGCTGAACTGTGATCAGTTTCTTCCGGTCATGTTTGATGATGTGCCTCTCCGGAGGAGGAGACCAGCATGGTTACCGTCCCCCCGACGACCCGCCGTACCGTCCTCCGCGGCGCCGGACTCGGCGCCGCCGCGTTCGCCGTGCCCGCCGCCCTTGTCGCGTGCGAAAAGCCGGACAGCGGGACCGGTGCCGGTGGCGGCGACACCGGACCGGTCACGTTCGGCTCGAACTACTCCGACGCCGTGCCCAAGAAGGCGCTCGCCGAGGTTCTCACGGCCTCCGGTCAGGACGTCAAGGTCAACACCATCGACCACAACACATTCCAGGAGAACCTGACCCGATACCTGCAGGGCACGCCGGACGACGTGTTCACCTGGTTCGCCGGCTACCGGATGCAGTACTTCGCCGCGCAGGGGCTCGCGCACGAGATCTCCGACGTCTGGTCGGAGATCGGCGCCAACTTCTCCGACGCGTTCAAGGCGGCGTCCACCGGCGCGGACGGCAAGCAGTACTTCGTGCCGTTCTACCTGTACCCATGGGCGGTCTTCTACCGCAAGAGCGTCTTCGACGCGAAGGGCTACCAGATCCCGAAGACCTGGGATGACTACAAGGCTTTGCTCGCGAAGGTGAAGGCGGACGGGATGGCCCCGCTCGCCATCGGCAACAAGGACGGCTGGCCCGCGATGGGTACGTTCGACTACATCAACATGCGGCTCAACGGCTACGACTTCCACATCAACCTGATGGCGGGCAAGGAGTCGTGGGAGGACGCCAAGGTCAAGCAGGTGTTCCAGCTCTGGGGCGAGATCCTGCCCTACTACCAGGCGGGCGCTAACGGCCGGACCTGGCAGGAGGCCGCGCAGACGCTCGTACAGAAGAAGACCGCCATGTACGTGCTGGGCATGTTCGTCGGCCAGCAGTTCAGCGACGCCGACCGGGCAGACCTGGACTACTTCCCGTTCCCGCAGATCACCGAGGCGAACGCGCAGGACTCCGTCGAGGCCCCGATCGACGGGTTCATGCTCTCCAAGGCGCCGAAGAACCTCGCGGGCGCGAACAAGCTCCTGAAGTACCTCGCCGGCACGCAGGCCCAGCAGGCCTACCTCAAGAGCGACCCGAACAACATCGCAACGAACTCCACCGCCGACACCAGCACGTACTCCCCGCTGCAGAAGAAGGCCGCCGAGCTCATCGGCGGCGCGAAGCACATCTCCCAGTTCCTCGACCGTGACACGTCGCCGGCGTTCGCCTCGACCGTGATGATCCCGTCGCTGCAGACCTTCCTGAACAAGCCGAACGACGTCGACGGGCTCTGCAAGTCGATCCAGGCACAGGCGAAGCGCATCTTCACCCAGTGAGGCGAACCTCGTGACCCTCACACCGACCCGTGCCCCGGCGTCGCCCGCGCCCGCCCGCGCGCGGCGCCGGCGCATCCGTCGGTTCACCCGCAGCGACATCGTCGTCGTGGCGTTGCTGCTCGGCGCTCCGGTGCTGCTGGACGTGCTGTTGATCTGGGGACCGACGCTGGCCTCGATCGGGCTGTCCTTCAGTTCGTGGAACGGCCTGCTCAACAACCCACCCGACTGGGTAGGGTTCCGCAACTACCAGGAGATCTTCACCAGCTACCCGCCGTTCTGGCCGGCGCTGCGGCACAATGTCCTGTGGCTGCTGTTCCTGGGCCTGGTCGCCACGCCGTTCGGGCTGCTGCTCGCCGTGCTGCTCGACCGTCAGGTGCGCTTCACCCGCTTCTACCAGACCGTGTTCTATCTACCGGTGGTGCTGTCGCTCGCGATCGTCGGCTTCATCGCGCAGCTGTTCTACTCGCGCGACTACGGGATCGTGAACTCGATCCTCGGCAACCAGGACAACCCGATCGACTGGATGGGCAACCCACGGATCAACCTGTGGGCCGTGCTCGTCGCGGTCGGCTGGCGGCACGTCGGGTACATGATGCTGCTCTACCTCGCGGGGTTGAAGGCGGTCGACCCGGAGCTGCGCGAGGCGGCCGCGATCGATGGCGCGAACGAGGTCCAGTCGTTCTTCCGCGTGGTGTTCCCGACGCTGCGGCCGGTCAACGTGATCGTGCTGGTCATCACCGTGATCGAGGCGTTGCGGGCCTTCGATGTGGTCTACGCCATCAACCGCGGGCGCAACGGTCTCGAGCTGCTGTCCGTGCTCGTCACCGACAACATCGTCGGCGAGGCCAGCCTCATCGGGTACGGCTCCGCGATCGCCGTCGTGATGCTGCTGATCTCGGTGGGCTTCATCGTCACGTACCTGACCCAGGTCATGCGGGAGGACCGGGGATGAGCCTCGTCGCGCCCGCTCGGCGAACGTCGCCGCCGGCCACCGGGAGGGCCGGCACCCGCCGGCGGCGGCACCCCTGGCGGTGGGTGGCCACCACCTTCCTGACCCTGGTCGCGGTCGGCTGGCTCATCCCGTTGGTGCTCGCCGTGTACGCGTCGCTGCGGCCCTACCTGGAGACCGCGCAGCTGGGCTACCTGTCCTGGCCGCGCCACCTGAGCTTCGACTACTACCGCCGGGCCTGGACCGAGGGGCAGATCGCGCTGCATTTCTGGGACACCTTGCTCGTGGCCGTGCCGGCGGTGCTCGCGACGCTGTTCTTCGCCTCCTTCGTGGCGTTCCTCATCTCCCGGCGGCGCATCCGCGGGCGTCGGGTCCTGCTCATCATGTTCACCGCCGGCAACCTGTTGCCGTTCCAGATCATTTTGACCCCGCTGTACATCACGTACCGCAATGTCCCGCTGCCGTGGTGGATGAGCTGGCCGTCGGAGCGGCTGTACGACTCGTTCTGGGGCGTCATCCTCATCCACGTCGCCTTCCAGGTCGGCTTCTGCGTGTTCGTCCTGGCCAACTACATGGACACGGTGCCGAAGGAGCTCATCGAAGCATCCATCATGGACGGTGCCGGCGTGTGGCGACAGTACCGGCAGGTCATCCTGCCCTTGGTACGGCCGGCGCTGGGTGCGCTCGGCACGCTGGAGTTCGCGTTCATCTACAACGACTTTCTGTGGGCCGTGATCCTGATGTCCACGGGCGACAAGTTCCCGATCACGAGCGCGCTCAACAACCTACGGGCGCAGTTCTTCACCGACTACAACCTGCTCGCCGCCGGCTCCATCCTGATCGCGCTGCCGACCGTGCTGGTGTTCCTGTTGCTGCAGCGCCAGTTCATCTCGGGACTGACGCTCGGCTCGACGAAGGGTTGACAGGTCGCCGGCCTCATCGTTGCGGTGTTTGCCGGCCGGAGGCTTACGCATCCACGTCGGGGGTGGCGCGCACCGCAGGGACTGCGGTCGAGGGCCACGGTCCGACAACCTCGACGCCGCCTTCGGGCCACGTCGGTCGCGTACGGCAACGCTGCGCGTCCAGCGGCTGCCCGGCCGCCTCGAACCGGACCGCAGCGTCGGTGAACAGCCGTCGCGCCTCAGCGTCACGGCGCTCGGCCCGCGCGATGTGGGCGCGAGCCTCCAGCAGCGACGCCTCCCAGGCCGTACCCTCCCACAGCAGCAGCGAGCGCTCGGCTGCCCGGAGATGGCGGCGGGCCTCGTCGAGGTCGCCCATGTCGGCGCAGGCCTGGGCCGCAGGCACCGCCAACATGATGGAGCAGAAGATACAACTGTCCTCCTTGCCGAGCGTCGACTCGGCCCGGTCGACAACGGCTCGGGCGGATTCCTGGTCCGGCGCCGCCATGATCATGCAGCCGTAGACGCGGTGCAGCAGGTGCTGCCCGATGCTGGACCAGCGGGCCAGCGGCAGCGCGCGCTGGAGCAGGCGGTTCGCGGCGGCTCGATCGCCGCGCGCCAGATGCACCTCCGCCAGGCGCTGCAGGGAGTGCGCCTCGCCAGCGGGCGACTCGAGGTCGTGGTGCAGGTCGGCAGCGGCGTTCAACTCGGTCTCCGCCAGATCCAGGTCGCCCTTCAAGAGTGCGGCCTCGCCGCGCAACGCCATGGCGAATGCGACCGCCCGTAACACGCCGGCCCGTTCGGCCGTGTCGCGCAGTTCGGCCGCCAGCTCGAGCACTTCGTCGTACGGGGTGGGGCCGTAGAGCAGGTACTCGGCGACGCACAGGTGGGAGTCGAAGATCCCGACCGCGAGATCCGGTCGGCGCATCCCGTTGCGCAGCTCGACCCGCAGCCGCTGGAACCACTCGCCGCGGTAATGGGCCAGCAGGCCCTGCAGGGTGACCAGGTCGAACAGCCTCCAGCTCCGCGCACCGAGGGCGATCCGGCGCCGGGCCTCGGTCGCCGCCGCGTCCGCCGTGGTGAAGTCGTTGAGGTAGAAGGCCAGGTTGCCTCGGGCCAGGAGCAGCGCGGCGTCGTTGTCGCTGCCGTCGAGGTCCAGGCCGGCCAGCGCCAGCTGCGCGGTCTCCAGGTCTCCCGCGACGGTCGCGGCCCGGGCGAGCCGCGTCCGAAGGCGCGTGCGGGCCGCCGGATCGGTCTCGACCTCCAACGCCTCGCGGTACGCGTTCAGGGCGCCGAGATCGGCGCAGGCACTGAAGAGGTCGGCCCGCAGTGCGAGCAGTCGCGCGAGGTCCGAGCCGGACGCGGCGGCACGCACCGTCTGCAGCGTCGCGAGCGCATCGCGGTACGCGCCCAGCGCCGCCTCGGTCTCGGCCGCGGTCAGGATCCACGGCACCGCTGACGATTCCTGCCCAGCCTGGACGAGGTGGTGGCCGATCCGAGCGGCCGAGCGGCCCAGCCGTTCGAGCGTCCGCGCGGCACGCAGGTGAGCGGCCCGCCGATCGTCGAGGCTCGAGGTCTCCAGCAGCGATTCGCGTACCAACGCATGCCGGAACGCGTAGCCCCCGTCCGTGCGGTGCAGGATCCGCCTGGCGAGGGCCTCGTCCAGTATCGCGTACGCGTCCTCATCGGACAGTTCGGTCACGCCGGTGAACTCGTCGGTGTCGAAGGCGGAGCCGAGCACGGTGGCGGAGGTGAGCGCGCGGAGCGACGCCGCGGACAGTCCCGCGGGGACGAGCGTTCCGCTCGCCAGCGGGCCGTCGGCCGCGACGGCGCGGGCGAGCTCGACGACGGCGAACGGCAGCCCGCCGGACCCCTGGTAGATCGCGTCGAGGACGGCCGGGTCGGCGGCGGCCGTATGCCGCCGCGCCAACGCGGCGGCATCATCCGGCGACAGTGGGCCCAGTTCGAGCGTGGCGGCGCTGCGGCGCTCGAGAAGGCTGCGACGCACGTCGGCGAGCACCCCGGCGGCCACGGGCCGGTGCCCGATCGCGATGACGAGCCGCTCGGTGACGGTGCTGCGCGCCAGGTAATGCAGCAGTCGCAGGCTGGCGTCATCGGCGTCGTGCGCGTCATCGATTATCAGGACCGCTCCGGCGCTCGCGGCGGCCAGCCGGAGCAGCTCGGTCGCGGCGACGAACAGCCGTTGGTGCGCGCCCTGCCCGTCCCAGCTGAACTGCCGACCCGACAGAGCCCGCTCGATCTCGTTGCGGAAGATGTCGTCGAGCCCGTCCAGCAGCGTCGGATGGTGCCGGCACAGGTCGGCGAGCGCATCGAGGACCGGTGCATACGGCCAGTCGCCTTCGATCATCGCCGCTGTCCCCTTGCCGACCCGCATGCGGCGGGCGCCCGCGTCGGCCTCGATGCGGGTCAGCAGCGCGGTCTTGCCGGCTCCCGCGGCGCCGGCGACGAACAACGTCCGTCCCCGTCCCTGCCTGGCGGATTCCAGCAGCCGGCCGACGCCGGCTCGCTCGCCGTCCCTACCGACGAGAGACACCGCCACCGGACGGCGGACCGGAGCCGCGCCGTCGACGGCCAGTAGCTCGTCGCGAAGGCGCAGGGCGGTGTCGCTCGGCGCGACGCCCAGCTCCCGCCGCAGACCGTGTTCCAGGCGCTCGAACTGGCGCATCGCGGCACGCCGGTCGCCGCCTTCGGCCAGCCGCCGGATGAGTGCGAGGTGGGCGTGCTCGTCGCCGGGGTCGGCCGCGGTGAGGGCCTCCCACCGTTGCGCCAGTCGCAACACCCGCGCGTACAGCAGCCGTAGCCGGTCGCGTGGCGCCTCGGTCCACGACTCGTAGAGGTCCTGCGGCAGCAGGTCTCCGCCGTACACGTCCGCGGCATGTCCGGCGGCGCGCGGATCCGCCGCGGCCACGGCCGCCTCCGCCAACCGCTGGAACTCCTGCGCGTCGACCTCCACCCGGGCGTCGGGGAACAGCGCAACCGTCTCGCCACCGAGGACCACCGACCCGG
>DATDJX010000307.1:0-7804 GCA_036520275.1 Asanoa sp. | reverse complement strand
CCGGAGACCGGGATGCACGTCGGGTGGATCTGCGTGAAGCACGGGTTGGCGAACAGCGCGCCACGTCGGTATGCCCGCCAGATCGCGGTGGCGTTGCAGCCCTTGGCGTTCGTCGACAGGTGGAACACGTTGGCGTACCCGCCGGTGGCGAGCACGACCGCGTCGGCCGTCTCGGTGGTGGTGCGACCGGTGACGAGGTCGCGCACGACGATTCCGCGGGCCCGGCCGTCGACCACGACGAGGTCGAGCATCTCGTGCCGGGTGTAGGTGCGCACCGTGCCGGCGGCGACCTGCCGTTGCAGCGCCTGATAGGCGCCGAGCAGCAGCTGCTGGCCGGTCTGGCCGCGCGCGTAGAACGTCCGGGACACCTGGGCGCCGCCGAACGAGCGGGTGTCGAGCAGGCCGCCGTACTCGCGCGCGAACGGAACACCCTGCGCCACGCACTGGTCGATGATCTCGACGGACACCTCGGCCAGCCGGTACACGTTGGACTCCCGGGAGCGGAAGTCGCCGCCCTTGACGGTGTCGTGGAACAGCCGCCGCACCGAGTCGCCGTCGTTGCGGTAGTTCTTGGCCGCGTTGATGCCGCCCTGGGCGGCGATGGAGTGGGCGCGGCGCGGGCTGTCCTGGAAGCAGTAGCTCTCGACGCGATAGCCCAGCTCGCCCAGCGACGCCGCGGCTGAGGCGCCGGCGAGGCCGGTGCCGACGACGATGACCGTCAGGCGCCGCCGGTTGGCCGGGTTGACCAGCCGCGCCCCGGCGCGGCGGCGCTCCCAGCGGGTCTCGATCGGGCCGTCGGGCGCGGCCCGGTCCGCGATCGGTGCGCCGTCGGTGAAGTCGGTCATGACGCCTCCTCGCTCCAGCCATGGCCGTTCGGGCGGGGCGGCGTGGTACCGCGGTCGGGCTGCGAGCAGGCGATATGACCCGGCGGACTGAGCCTCATGATGACCTCGCTTCGCTCGGTCATGGGATCAGTCCCGTCAGGACGGCGAACGGCACGGCCAGGTAGCCCCCGCAGATCGCGACGGAGGCGACGAGTGCGGCGGCCTTCGCATGACGCTCGCCGCGGGCGGTGTGCTGGCCGAGGGAGCGCAGCGCACTGTGCAGGCCGTGGCGCAGGTGCAGGCCGACGGCAAGGACCGCGAGGGCGTACGCCGCGGTCACGTACCAGCGGTGCGGCGCGAAGTCGGCGACCACGTTGCCGTACGGCTCGGTTCGGTCGCCGATGGGGTTGAGCGTGCCGGTGGTCAGGTCCAGGACGTGGTAGACGACGAACAGCGCGATGATCACGCCGCCCCAGCGCATGGTGCGAGCCGCGTAGCTGCCCTGCACCGCCGGGCGGTGGGCGTAGCGGACGGGCCGGGCGCGCCGCGCCCGCAGGGTCAGGGCCGTCGCCGCCGCGACGTGGCCGACCACGGCGGCGGTGAGGACGGTGCGTTGGATCCACAGGTACCAGCCGGGCGGCAGCACCGGCGTGCCGATCGCGCGAAGCCAGTGCGCGTACCCGTCGAACGAGGCCGCGCCGACGAAGATCTTGAGGTTGCCGAGCAGGTGGGCGACGAGGAACAGCGCCAGGACCGCGCCGGTGACCGCCATCACGGCCTTGGCACCGACGGTTGAGCGGGTGGCCGGCCGTACGGTCCGTGCGGCGGCGGTGGCTGTCGCCATGCATCGACGCTAGGCGGCCGGGCTCGATGCATCCAATGCATTGGAAGCACAATCTTGATAGCCATAGGCTATGGTCATGCGCCTCGAGCAGTTGACCTACTTCGTCGCGGTCGCCGAACACCGCCACTTCACCCGGGCGGCCGCGGCGGCCGGCGTCACCCAGCCGTCGCTGAGCAAACAGATCCACGCCCTGGAGGACGAGCTGGGGGCGCCGCTGTTCACCCGCGGCGAGGTGGCCCTCACGCCCGCGGGCGAGGCGCTGCTGCCGCTGGCGCAACGGGTGCTCGCCGACGTCGACACGGCCCGGCGCGAGGTGCAGGACCTGGTGGGGCTGCGCCGCGGCCGGATCCGCCTCGGCGCGACGCCCAGCCTCTGCACGTCGCTCGCGCCGCGGGTGCTGCGCCGCTTCCGCGACGCGCATCCCGGCATCGAGCTGCACGTCCGCGAAGGCGGGTCGCACGACCTGGTCCGCGACCTCGGGCGGGGCGAGCTCGACCTCGCGCTGATCGTGCTGCCGCAGCAGGGCACCGAGCCCGGCCTCGAGGCGGAGCCGATCCTGCGGGAGCCGCTGGTCGTCGCGTCGGCAACGCCGATCGACGGCCCGATGCCGATCGCCGAGCTGCGCGATCGGCCGTTGGTGATGTTCCGGGAAGGCTACAACCTGCGCGACGACGCGCTGGACGCCTGCCGCCGGGCCGGGTTCACGCCGACGTTCGCGGTCGAGGGCGGTGAGCTCCAGACGGTGCTGGGCTTCGTCGAGGCCGGCCTGGGCGTTGCGCTCGTGCCGCAGATGGTGGTCGCCGGCCGCCCTCGCCTGTACGCGACGCCGCTCGCCCCACCGGGCGTGCGGCGCACCATCGCGCTCGCCCGCCGCCGCGGCGTGAGCCTCCCGCACGCCGCCCGCGCCCTGCGCGACATGATCCGCGCCGACACCGGCCCCCGGCCGGCGCGCAGCTAGAGTCCCGGATGTGAGGCGATCCTTCCGCGACCTCGCCGCGCGGGTCCTGCGAAGGCCGCCGCGGCGGCCGGGCGCGGTGACCGACGCGCCGCCGCCGGCGACGGCCGGCGCGACGCGGGTGCTGGAGTACAACCCGGAGCTGGACGGGCGCGCCGATCCCGGCGAGGTGGTATGGACCCGGGTGGCCTACGAGGACGACCCGAGGCAGGGCAAGGACCGCCCCGTGGTCGTGGTCGGTCACCGCGGCCGCTCGCTGCTCGGCCTCATGCTGTCCAGCAACGCCGACCGTCAGGGCCAGCGCCACTGGTACGCGCTGGGCGCGGGTGCCTGGGACCGCGAGCAGAGGCCGAGCTGGGTGCGCCTCGACCGGGTGCTCGAGGTCGACGAGAGCGGCATCCGCCGGGAGGGGACGATCCTCGACCCGGGGCGGTTCGCGGCCATGGCCGGCGTCCTGCGCCGCGACTACGGCTGGCGCTGATCTCCGAGCGCGCCTCCGGAGGGATCGCAGGGACGCGCGGTACCGTCACGCGGTGTCCTTGCGCCGTCGCTCGCTGATGACCGCGTGCGGCCTCGCCACCGCGGTCGCGCTGAGCCCGACGGCCGCCGTCGCGTCCGACCGAGTCGGCGCTGCGTCCACTTTGGACCCGCTGCTCCGCCTCCTTGCCGGCAACCGGCGGTTCGTCGCCGGCGCGGCGACCCATCCCCGCCGGGGGCCCGCTGACGTGCGTCGCCTCGGCGAGCGACAGCACCCGTACGCCATCACGCTCGCCTGCGCGGACTCGTGGGTGCCGCCGGAGATCCTGTTCGACCACGGGCTCGGCGACATCTTCGACATCCGCGTCGCCGGGCACGTCGTCGACGACGTGGTGCTGGGCAGCGTCGAGTACGCGCTCGCCGAGTTCGAGCCGTCGCTGCTGATCGTCCTCGGCCACGAACGCTGCGGCGCGGTCGAGGCCGCGGTCGACGCCATCCGCACCGGCGGCACCCCGCCCGGTCACGTCGCGGCCGTGGTCGACGCGTTGCGGCCGGCCATCGTCCCCGCGCTCGCCGCGCCCGGCGACGCGATCGAGAACGGCGTACGGGCGAACGTCGCGTGGCAGCTGCGCACGCTGTGGGAGCGCAGCACGCTCGTCCGCCGCCGGGTGGCCTCCGGCGCGCTGACCGTCGTCGGGGCCCGCTACGACCTCGACACCGCGACCGTGACGCTGCTGACCCGGGGACGTTAGAGCCGCTCGGCGCGGACCCGGTCACGCCGCCTCGGCGGCGTCCATCGCCTTGTAGATGCGCTGTTCGGAGACCGGGTACGGGGTGCCGAGCGCCTGCGCGAACACGTTGACCCGCAGCTCCTCGATCATCCAGCGGATCTCCCGGACGGCCGGCGTGCGCCGGCGCGCCGGCGGCAGCGCGGCGATCATCTCGTCGTACTCCTTGCGCACCTGAGCGATCCGGGCCATCCCCGCGCGGTCCCGGGCCGGGTCCTGAACGAGCCGGTCGAGCCGCCGTTCGACCGCCGCGAGATAGCGCGGCAGGTCGCCCAGCCGCGCCCACCCGGTGTCGGTGACGAAGCCCGGATGGATGAGCGCGGTCAGCTGCGCCCGCACGTCGGCCAGCGACGGCGCCAGGTCCGACGAGGCCGTACGGCCGACCCGCAGCTCCACCGCGTGTGCGGCAGCGAGCGCCCGCTGCACCCGGTCGACGACGGCCACGACGGTGTCGACCAGATCGGCGCGCACCCTGTCGCGCAGCGCCGCGAACGCGTCGGCGTCCCACGCCGGGCCGCCCGCGTCCGCGACCAGCTTGTCGACCGCGGCGCCGGCGCTGTCGTCGAGCAGCTGCTGGACGCTGCCGTGCGGGTTTCGGCTCAGTGCGAGCTTCTGCTGGTTGGTGAGGCGGCCCTGCAGGTAGGTCGCCGCCGACGGCAGCGACAGCAGGAGCAGCCGGCGGGTGCCCGCCCTCATCGCCGCCTCCTGTTCCTCGGGCGTCTCGAAGACCTGGACACCGACGCTCGCGCCCTCGTCGACGAGCGCCGGGTAGGCAACCACCCGGTAGCCGGCCCGCACCTGCTCGATCTCCCGGGGCAGCGCCCCGAAGTCCCACGTGGTGTGCCCGGCGCGGGCGATGTCCGGCGCGGCGGCGGTGACGGTCTCGCGCACCTCGGCACGCAGCGACGTCTGCAGGGCCGCGAGGTCCTTGCCGGCGGCCACGACCGTGTCGCCGTCGACGACCCGGTAGGTGAGCCGCAGGTGGCCGGGCACCTTCGTCACGTCCCAGGCGTCGTGTGCCACGGTGACGCCGGTCATCCGGCGTAGCTCCCGGGCCAGCGCCTCGACCAGCGATTCCCCCTCGGCGCCATGCGGACCGATCCGGGCCAGCGCCGCGCGGGCGAAGTCGGGCACCGGCACGAAGTTGGTCCGTACGGCCTTGGGCAGCGAGCGGATGAGTGCGATCGCGAGGTCTTCGCGCAGGCCCGGCACCTGCCAGTCGAAGTCTTCCGGCCGCACCCGGCCCAGCACGGCCAGCGGGATGTCGACGGTGACGCCGTCGGACGCGGTGCCTGGCGCGAACTCGTACGTCAGCGGCATCGCGACCGACTCGGAGCGCCACACGTCGGGGTAGGCGGCCGGGTCCACCGAGCCGCGGCCGGCGTTGACTAGCAGGTCGCGGTCGAACGTCAGCAGGTCGGGGGCGGACCGTCGGGCCTTCTTCCACCAGCTGTCGAAATGCCGACCGGAAACCACGTCGCCGGGGATCCGCGCGTCGTAGAAGGCGAAGATGGTCTCGTCGTCGACGAGCACATCGCGCCGGCGCACCTTGTCTTCGAGCGCCGCGACCTCGTCGACCAGCCGGCGGTTGGCGGCGAGGAACGCGTGCGGCGCCTGCCAGTCGCCCTCGACGAGGGCGTGGCGGATGAACAGCTCGCGGGACAGCGCCGGGTCGATGCGGCCGTAGTTCACCGGACGCCGCGCGACGAGGGGCACCCCGTAGAGCGTCACCCGCTCGTACGCCATCACCGCGCCCTGCTTCTTCTCCCAGTGCGGCTCGCTGTAGGCGCGCTTGACGAGGTGCCCGGCCAGGGGCTCGACCCACTCGGGCTCGACGCGCGCGTTGACCCGGGCCCACAGCCGCGACGTCTCGACGAGCTCGGCGGCGACGACGAAGCGGGGCGGCTTCTTCGCGAGACTGGAGCCGGGGAAGATGGCGAACCGGGCGCCGCGCGCGCCGAGGTACTCGCGCTTGTCGCCCTCGCGCACGCCGACGTGGGAAAGCAGCCCGGCGAGCAGCGACTGGTGGATCCGGGCCGGGTCGGCCGGCTCCGCGCCGGCGCGCTCGTCGCGAGCCCCCGCGAGGCCCAGCTGGCGGGCGACCTGCCGCAGCTGCGCATAGATGTCCTGCCACTCCCGCACACGCAGGTAGTTGAGGTATTCGGCCTTGCACATCCGGCGAAATGCGCTGGACGAGCGTTCCTTCTGCTGCTCGCGCAGGTGGCGCCACAGGTTGAGGTAGGTGAGGAAATCTGAGTCGGGGTCGGCGAAGCGGGCGTGCAGCTGGTCGGCGTGGGCACGGTGCTCGACCGGCCGTTCGCGCGGATCCTGGATGGACAGTGCGGCCGCGACGACCATGACCTCGGCGAGACAGCCGTTGCGGTCGGCCTCGAGCACCATCCGCGCCAACCGCGGGTCGACGGGCAGCTGGGCCAGTTGGCGGCCGAGCGACGTGAGCCGTTTGCGCGGGTCCTTCTGGCCGGGGTCGATCGCACCAAGCTCGTGGAGCAGGTTGACGCCGTCGGCGACGTTGCGCCGGTCGGGCGGGTCGATGAACGGGAACGCGGCCACGTCACCGAGGCCGATCGCGGTCATCTGCAGGATGACGCTCGCGAGGTTGGTTCGCAGGATCTCCGGGTCGGTGTACTCGGGCCGGGACAGGAAATCCTGCTCGTCGTAGAGCCGGATGCAGATGCCGTCGGACGTGCGTCCGCAGCGGCCCTTGCGCTGGTTGGCCGAGGCCTGCGAGACCGGCTCGATCGGCAGCCGCTGCACCTTCAGCCGGTGGCTGTAGCGGGAGATGCGGGCGGTGCCGGGGTCGACGACGTACTTGATGCCCGGCACGGTCAGCGACGTCTCGGCGACGTTGGTCGCCAGCACCACCCGGCGACCGGTGTGCGGCTGGAAGACGCGGTGCTGCTCCGCGCCGGACAGCCGCGCGTACAGGGGAAGGACCTCCAGGTCGCGGATGTCCAGCCTGGACAGCGCGTCGGCGGTGTCGCGGATCTCCCGCTCGCCGCTCAGGAACACCAGGATGTCGCCCGGGCCTTGCGCGCACAGCTCCTCGACCGCGTCGCCGATCGCCTGGATCGGGTCGCGCACGAGCGTGTGCCCGACGTCGTCCTCGTCATCGTCGCCGGTCTCCTGGTCGTCGAGGACGAGCGGCCGGTAGCGGACCTCAACCGGGTACGTGCGGCCGGAGACCTCGACCACCGGGGCGCCGTCGAAGTGCTCGGCGAACCGCTCGGTCTCGATCGTCGCGGAGGTGATGACGACCTTGAGGTCGGGCCGGCGGGGGAGCAGCTGCTTGACGTACCCCAGGATGAAGTCGATGTTGAGGCTGCGCTCGTGCGCCTCGTCGATGATCAGTGTGTCGTAGCGCAGCAGGTCACGGTCGGACTGCAGCTCGGCGAGCAGGATGCCGTCGGTCATCAGCTTGACCAGGGTTTCGGCGCCGACCCGGTCGGTGAACCGGATCGCGTAGCCGACTGCCTCGCCGACCGCTGTGCCCAGCTCTTCGGCGATCCGGTCGGCGACCGTGCGGGCCGCCAGCCGGCGCGGCTGGGTATGGCCGATCATGCCCCGCACGCCGCGGCCGAGCTCGAGGCAGATCTTGGGGATCTGGGTGGTCTTGCCGGACCCGGTCTCGCCGGCGACGATCACCACCTGGTGGTCGCGGATCGCCGCGAGGATGTCGTCCTTGCGCTCGCTGACCGGCAGCTCGGGCGGGTAGCGCACGACCGGCACCGCGGCCCTGCGCCGCGCGACCCGCCGCTTCGCCGCATCGACCTCGGCGTCGATCGCGGCGCTCGCAGCCTCGCGCCTGGCTGGATCGCGGACGGTGCGCAGGCCGTCGATCCGGCGACCCAGCCGGTGCTCGTCGCGGATCGTGAGCTCGGCGAGGCGGGCACGCGGG
>DATDJX010000306.1:0-5080 GCA_036520275.1 Asanoa sp. | reverse complement strand
GCGCCGGAACGGTTCCCCGCCGACCAGCCCTTCAGCGTCCACGGCTACCTCGCGGCCATGGCCCGACTGGCCACCGTCGACAGCCGGGAGGCCGGGGCCTGGATCGAGCGGCTGGGCCTGACGCCCTACCGCGACGTTCGGCTGCCGGAGGTGTCCAAGGGCACCGCCCAGAAGGTCGGCCTCGCCCAGGCCCTGCTGCGCAGGCCGCGGCTGCTCGTGCTCGACGAGCCCTGGGAGGGGTTGGACGCCGAGGCCCGGGAGATCGTCCCCGAGCTGGTCGCGGAGGTGCTCGATGCCGGCGGGACGGTCCTCGCCAGCGACCATCGCCGGGAGACCGCCCGGCTGCCCGGCGCGACGACGTGGCATCTCTCGGAGGGCACCGTGGCCCGCGGCCGCCCGGCCCGCGACGACGAGATGAGCGTCGTGGAGATCGCGGTGCCGTCGGCCGAGGTGGTCGACACCGTGGCCACGCTCAAGGCGGCGGGCCACCAGATCCTGCGGGTACGGCAGCCGTGATCCGCGCGTTGGTGCGGATGCGTCTCGCCGCGTTCGTGCGGACCGGACGCGCGCTGCCGCCGCTGCTCGCCGGCCTCGTGATCCTCGGGGTGATCCACGGCGGCGGGAAGGCCCAGGCGGGGGAGGCGTACGGCTTCTCCGCCGTCGCCCTGTTCCCGGTCCTGGCCTGGCAGGTCAAGCTCGTGCTCGACACCGAGCCGGACGTGCAGCGCCGGCTCGCGTTGGCGACCGTCGGCCCGCGTCGGGAGATCACCGCCGGGCTGCTGGCGGCGACGGTGGCCGGCGCGGCCACCGTCGCGTTCGCGATGGTCGTGCCGTGGCTCGTCGGCGCGCTCGCCATCGGCGGGATCGAGGGTCCGGGCAAGCCGGGCGACCTGCCCCTGGCCACCGGCATCGCGCTCGGGTTGTGGGCGCACGTCGCCGCGCTGACCGCGGCCGTCGGGCTCGGCGCGCTCGCCAGCCGCCCGGTCACCCGGTCCGCCCTGAACGGCGTGGCGGTGCTGGCCACCGGCTCGGTGCTGGCGATCGTCCTGGGCCTGCGCGGGTCCGTGGCGCCGTGGCTGGTGCCGCCGCTCATGGCCGCGGCGCGCGACCTGGCCGGCCGCCCCGACGGCCCGGGAGTCGCGGCGCTGTCCGCTCAGGCGGTGACGTGGACGGCCGCCGTGGTCGCGATCTATCTCCGGCTGCGCCGCACCCGCTCCTGACCGTGCGGCGGTAGGGCGATCCAGCCACGCCCGGCAACGGGCCGAAAAGCGTGCCCTGCTGCGGCGGCATGCCGACCAACCCCCGCGCGCCGGCCGGCGCGGCGACCCGGGCGAGCACGCCAGGCCCGGCCAGGCCGCGTTCCGGCACGATCCCGGTCTCGGCGGCGGTACGCCCGAACCGCCGCGGCGGCGCGGTGACGACGATTTGGCGAGTGGCCGGCGGCACCTGTACCTTGGGCGGCGAAGTTCACCCAGAGACCGCTGGTCACCGTGATCCGTCACGGTCGAAGGCCCCGCACCGCGGGCGGCCCGCGCAGGATGGACGGTTCGTGTCGCGGCTGCCGCCGCCGCCCGCCCCGTGCGCCCTGCGCCGGGGCGTTTTCGATGCCGGAGCCGATCAGCTCAGAGCATTCGGAAGGAGGGACATGGCGGACAAGCCGGTTCGGGCCGACAAGGCCAACGCCGTCGCCGAGCTCACCGAGCACTTCCGCACCGCCGGTGCGACCGTGCTGAGCGAGTACCGCGGCCTGACGGTGTCGCAGCTGACCACGCTGCGGCGCGCGCTCGGCACCAACGCCACGTACGCGGTCGCCAAGAACACGCTCGCCAAGCGTGCCGCGGCGGATGCGGGCATCGACGGCCTCGAGGCGCTGTTCACCGGTCCTACCGCGCTCACCTTCGTCTCCGGAGACGTCGTGGACGCGGCCAAGGGCCTGCGCGAGTTCGCGAAGGCCAACCCGCTCCTCGTCATCAAGGGCGGCGTCTTCGAGGGCAGGGCGATCACGGCCGCAGAGGTCAGCCGCCTGGCGGACCTCGAGTCCCGCGAGGTGCTGCTGGCCAAGCTGGCCGGTGGCATGAAGGCCAGCATGGCCAAGGCCGCGGCGCTGTTCCAGGCGCCGCTGTCGCAGGCGGTGCGCACGGTCGCGGCCCTACAGGACAAGCGCGAGACGGAAGGCGCCGCGGCCGAGGGCTGAGCCCCGGGTACGGCGACACAGACCACACATCCCAGGAAGTCAGGAAAGGACGCCACACCATGGCGAAGCTCAGCACCAACGAGCTGCTCGACGCGTTCAAGGAGATGACGCTGATCGAGCTCTCCGAGTTCGTGAAGCAGTTCGAGGAGACCTTCGACGTCCAGGCCGCCGCGCCGGTCGCCGTCGCCCCTGCCGGCCCGGCCGGCGGTGCCGCGGCCGCCGAGCCGGTCGAGGAGCAGGACGAGTTCGACGTGATCCTGGAGGCCGACGGGGGCAAGAAGATCCAGGTCATCAAGGTCGTCCGCGAGCTGACCGGCCTGGGCCTCAAGGAGGCCAAGGACCTGGTCGAGGCCGCGCCGAAGGCCGTTCTCGAGAAGGCCAACAAGGAGGCCGCCGACAAGGCCAAGGCCAAGCTGGAGGCCGAGGGCGCCAAGGTCACGCTCAAGTGACGTAGGCCGCGACGTGCGGCGAAAGGCGGCGGTCCCGGTCGCGGATCGCCGCCTTCGCGCATGCCGATCTCGGAAATGCCTGGCGGACCCGCGTCACAACCCTTGACGCGGAGTGGCCTGGCAGGCACGCTGACATCAGCAAGTCCTTGCGCGCTTGCAATGGCCACCGGTTGGGTATCGGTCTCCGAGCCCCACCCGAGACGCAGGAAGCCGCGTTCCGAGCGGCCCGGAGGTGCCCGTCAGGGCCCCCGTGGCACGTTCCGCGACCCCCTGCGTTGAGGGCTGGACAGCGGTTAGCCTTTCGGCTACACTGCTAGTTTGCCGTGTCTTCCGTCTTCAGCCCTGCCCGGATTGTCCGCGAGGATGATTTGCGTGGGGTCCGTCGGAGTGCACGCGTAACGGCCGCACAGCATCACCGGTCCTCGGAAGGACGCATCTTGGCATCTTCCCGCCCTGCGAAGACCAGTCGTACGTCGAGCGCTTTCGCTCCCCGCCGAATTTCCTTCGGTCGGATCAATGAGCATCTCGAGGTCCCCAACCTCCTCGCCATCCAGACCGAGTCGTTTGACTGGCTGGTCGGCAACGAGGCTTGGCAGGGCCGGTCGTCCAACGACCCGCACGCCCGCTCAGGACTCGCAGAGATCCTCGAAGAGATCAGTCCCATTGAGGACTTCTCCGGCACCATGTCCCTTTCCTTCTCCGCACCGCGCTTCGACGAGGTCAAGGCCTCGATCGAGGAGTGCAAGGAGAAGGACCTGACCTACTGCGCACCGCTGTTCGTGACGGCGGAGTTCACCAACAACACGACCGGCGAGATCAAGAGCCAAACGGTGTTCATGGGTGACTTCCCGATGATGACGCCGAAGGGCACCTTCATCATCAACGGCACCGAGCGCGTGGTGGTCAGCCAGCTCGTCCGCTCCCCGGGCGTCTACCTGGACAAGCAGCCGGACAAGACCTCCGACCGTGACCTCTCCAGCGTCCGGGTGATCCCCAGCCGGGGCGCATGGCTGGAGTTCGACATCGACAAGCGCGACACGGTGGGCGTACGCGTCGACCGCAAGCGCCGGCAGGCCGTCACCGTCCTGCTCAAGGCGATCGGCTGGTCCGCCGAGCGCATCCGCGAGCGGTTCGGTTGGTCCGAGCTGATGATGACGACCCTCGAGAAGGACCACATCGCCAGCCAGGACGAGGCCCTGCTCGACATCTACCGCAAGCTTCGGCCCGGTGAGCCGCCGACCCGGGAGAACGCGCAGACCCTGCTCGACAACCTTTTCTTCAACCCCAAGCGGTACGACGTCGCGAAGGTTGGCCGATACAAGATCAACAAGAAGCTCCAGCTCGACATCCCGATCAACAGGGGCACCCTCACCGAAGACGACATCGTCGCGACCGTCGAATACCTCTGCCGGCTCCACGCTGGCGAGGAAGGCTACGAGCCCGACGACATCGACCACTTCGGCAACCGGCGCCTGCGCACCGTGGGCGAGCTGATCCAGAACCAGGTTCGGGTCGGCCTGTCCCGCATGGAGCGCGTCGTCCGCGAGCGGATGACGACCCAGGACGTCGAGGCGATCACGCCGCAGACCCTGATCAACATCCGTCCCGTGGTGGCGGCGATCAAGGAGTTCTTCGGCACCTCGCAGCTGTCGCAGTTCATGGAGCAGACCAACCCGCTGGCGGGCCTCACCCACCGGCGCCGGCTGAGCGCGCTCGGTCCGGGCGGCCTGTCCCGTGAGCGGGCCGGCTTCGAGGTCCGCGACGTGCACCCCAGCCACTACGGCCGGATGTGCCCGATCGAGACCCCGGAAGGCCCCAACATCGGCCTGATCGGCGCCCTCTCGACGTTCGGACGGGTCAACCCGTTCGGCTTCATCGAGACGCCTTACCGCAAGGTCGAGGCCGGCAAGGTGACCGACCAGATCGACTACCTGACGGCCGACGAGGAAGACCGCTTCGTCAAGGCGCAGGCCAACGCGCCGCTGAAGGCAGACGGCACGTTCGCCGAAGACCGGGTGCTGGTCCGACGCAAGGGCGGCGAGGTCGACAACGTCCCGCCGGCCGACGTCGACTACATGGACGTATCGCCGCGCCAGATGGTGTCGGTCGCGACCGCCATGATCCCGTTCCTCGAGCACGACGACGCCAACCGCGCACTGATGGGCGCCAACATGCAGCGCCAGGCGGTGCCGCTGGTCAAGTCGGAGTCGCCGCTCGTCGGCACGGGCATGGAGTACCGGGCCGCGGTCGACGCCGGTGACGTGGTCGTCGCCGAGGTCGGCGGCGTGGTCGAGGACCTGTGCGCCGACTACGTGACGGTGCACCAGGACGACGGTCACCGCCGCACCTACCTGCTGCACAAGTTCCGCCGCTCCAACTCCGGCTCGTGCGTCAACCAGAAGCCGGTGGTCTTCGAGGGCGACCGCGTCGAGGCCGG
>DATDJX010000305.1:0-9207 GCA_036520275.1 Asanoa sp. | reverse complement strand
GGCAGACCGCGGACCGTACGGGTCTCGCGCCGTTGGCCCAGCACCTCGCCGCGGCGGGCATGGTCGCCGTCAACACCACCCATCGGGCGGTCGAAGCCGGCGCGCGCTTCCCCGAGCCGGTCGCCGACGTGCTCTGCGCGGACGGCTTCGCCGTGCAGCGGGCCGGGGACGCCGGAATCGCGCCGGGCGCGAGCGCGGCGATCAGCGCGAGAGCGAGCCGGGCTCGTCGCGCGTCCATGAAGCCACGGTCGCGCACCAGCGTCGGGGCGCCCAGGGACGAAGGTCCCGACCCGATGCCGTTCGGCTCCACCGCTGGACCTGTGGCCCGGCCGGGGTCGCGACCGGCGCATCATGGCCGAGTTCGGAGTCCTCCGGATGTGGGTGCGTCGGCCCGTACGCGGGACCGGAGCCCACGCAGCATCCCCACCGCCATGACATAGTCGGCCGGGACGACGGCTGCCTGGTAGAGGACGGTCAGCATCCACGGGGCGGTCCGGCCGCGTACCCGCAGGTGCAGCCGGGTGGCACCCGGCGTGCTCTGGCGCAACGCGAAGGCCCAGGTCCAGTCGATGCGGGCGCCGAAGCGCTCGCGCCACGAGCCCGGCACATGGGTCGTGGAGTGCAGCACGAGCGTGTGCGGTGCGCTCACCTGATCAACCTCGTACCAGGCGGTGCCGGGCGGACCGTCCGGGATGGTGTCGCCCACCCGCAGGTCGCGGACCAGCTCAGGATCGAGCCGGTCGAGGCTCGGCCAGTTCTGCGGGAACAGCAGCCGGTCCACCCAGCGCGGCGTGTACCAGCCGGCGCGGTGCCATCCCAGCTGCGTCAGCCACGGCCAGATCCGCTCCGGAGGGGACGGGATGGTGACGGCGTGGTCGGTCACGATGGTGGGTGCAATGACGACGTCGTCGCCCGGCATCCGCGCGCGGCGCTCGCGCGCGGTCGTGCCCGCGGTGCGGCCGAGGACCTGGAGCCCGACGTAGGCCGTCACGACCGAAGCGGCCAGTGTCCGCCGGGCGCGCCGACCGGTCACCGCGCCGAGCCGGCGGCCGCCGGCTCGGTGCGCTTGCGCCCGGCCCATGCCGCCACGAACCCGCCGGCGAGCGGCAGCACGGCTGCGGACGCCACGATCACACCGGTCGCCAGCGCCCCGACGCCGAACATCGCGGCGTCGGACAGGCGTCCTCCATGGTTGGCAAGCATCGTCACCACCTCCTGCGTTCAGCGTCGGTGACGCGGGAGCCGGCCGGCAGTGCCGACCGACCTGCGCTCCCGGGACCGTCGACCCGCGATCCGGACACGACCCGTGCGCCGCGACGGCCACAATGACGGGATGCCCAGACGTCCGCGGATTCCGTCGCTGCTGCCGGGCGTCGCGTCGATCGCGGGGTACCGGCGCGGGTGGCTGCGCGGTGACGTGCTCGCGGGTGTCACCGTCGCGGCCTACCTCGTTCCGCAGGTGCTGGCGTACGCCACCGTCGCGGGCCTCCCGCCGGTGACGGGTCTGTGGGCGATCCTGCCCGCGCTGGCCGCCTACGCCCTGCTCGGCACGTCCCGGCTGCTGTCGGTCGGCCCGGAGTCCACGACGGCCTTGATGACGGCGGTCGTCGTGGGTCCGCTGGCCGCCGGCGACCCGGCCCGGTACGCCGGCCTCGCCGCCACGCTGGCTGTGGTGGTGGGCGCAATGTGCCTCGTGGCGCGGCTGGCCCGGCTGGGCTTCGTCGCGGACCTGCTGTCCCGGCCGATCCTGGTCGGCTACCTCGCGGGCGTTGCCATGATCATGATCGTCGGCCAGCTCGGCAAGCTCACCGGTGTGACCGTGCGCGGCGAGTCGTTCTTCGGGCAGTTTGCCTCGTTCGTGACGCAGATGCCGACGGCCCACGCCGGCACCGTCGCCTTTGCGGCCGTCGTGCTGATGTTCCTGTTCGGCGCTCAACGCTTCGTGCCGGCCGCCCCGGGCCCGCTCCTGGCGGTGCTGCTGGCCACCGCTGCCGTCGCCGTGTTCGACCTCGCGGACCACGGCATCCGGGTCATCGGCGCCGTCCCGTCCGGCGTGCCGGAGCCGGCGCTCCCGCCGTTCGGGCAGCTGCCGGATCTCCTCCTCCCAGCGGCCGGCGTCCTGCTCGTCGGCTACACCGACAACATCCTGACCGCACGGGCGTTCGCCGGCGGCCGCGACGTGGACGCCAACCAGGAACTGGTCGCGCTCGGGGCCGCCAACGTCGGGGCCGGTCTCCTGCAGGGCTTCCCGGTCAGCAGCAGCGGCAGCCGCACCGCGCTCGCAAGCGCCGCGGGGGCGCGAACCCAGCTCTACTCGGTCGTCACGCTCCTTCTCGTCGTGGCCACGCTGCTGTTCCTCGGGCCGCTGCTCGGGCAGTTCCCGGTGGCCGCGCTCGGTGCGATCGTCGTGTACGCAGCGGTCCGGCTCGTCGACCTGGCCGGTTTCCGGCGGCTGGCCCGCTTCCGTCGCAGCGAACTGCTCCTCGCCCTCGGCGCGTTGGTCGGCGTGCTCGCCTTCGACATCATCTACGGGGTCCTCTTCGCGGTGGGCCTGTCGGTGGCCGAGATGCTCCACCGCATCGCGCGGCCGCACGACGCCGTCCAGGGTCTCGTCCCCGGTCTCGCCGGCATGCACGACGTGGACGACTACCCGCAGGCGCGCACGGTGCCCGGCCTTCTCGTCTACCGGTACGACTCCCCCCTGTTCTTCGCCAACGCGGAAGACTTTCGGCGGCGCGCGCTGGCGTCGGTCGACCAGCACGGACCGGTCGCCTGGTTCGTGCTCAACGCCGAGGCCAACGTCGAGGTGGACATCACCGCCCTCGACGCGGTGGAGAAGGTCCGCCGCGAGCTCGAAGAGCGCGGCATCGTGTTCGCGATGGCACGGGTCAAGCAGGACCTCCTGGACGACCTGGAGGCGTTCGGCCTCGCGGCCACGGTCGGTGCCGACCGCATCTTCCCGACCCTGCCGACGGCCGTCGAGGCCTACGAGCGCTGGCGGTCCGACCCGCCCGGCCACCACAGGTCTCCGTCGGGTCGGTCCGACCGACCCGAGGAGCGGGACGTTCGGCCCGGAGACACCAGGCGCCTGCCGGGCGACAGCGGCAGGTGGGAGGGATGAGCGGGATCGACCTCGGGCGTGGACTCGCGCCCTCGGCGGCGGAGCCGTCACCCGGCGGGCTGTCGGCATCTACCGCGGCGACGCTGGAGGTCGGCGAGGTGTGCAGCCGCGTTGGGAGCACGCCCGGTCGACGGGGACGTGGTGCCATTGATGTCTGTTGCTCGATGCATGACGAAGGGGTGGAGATACCCGGTAGGCCGAGATGGTTGGGCCGTTCGGCACGTCGACGGGTGCCCGACCGGAGCCGGGCACCCGTCGCGTCACCGCGTGCGGATGGGATCAGATGAGCCAGCGGTGGCGCTGGACGAACGGCAGCTTCGCCCACCGGCGGCCGGCGCCCCAGGTGTAGCCGGCGTACGTCAGCGCCAGCACCACCAGCACGACCGCGTAGATGAAGTGGTAGTCGGTGATTGGGTTGTTCGATCCGCTCGCCGCGCCGGCTGCGGTGTGTCGGGCGAGCGGGAACTCGGCCAACCACATCAGGGCCATTATCGTCATGCCCGAGACGGCGGCGATGCGCAGGCCGATGCCGGCGATCAGCGCGACGCCGATGCCCAGCATACCGAGCATGAACGCCCAGTTGGCCCACCAGGTGCCGGCCATCGAGTGAAACATGGACTGGAAAGGCCCGACCTCGACCGACTTGAGGAAGCCCGTCGTCGGCGATCCACCGTGGATCCAGGCCTTCGCCGACGGTGTCGCGTAGCCGAGGCCGAATGTCTTGTCCAGGAACGCCCACAGGAACACGAAGCCGAGCGAGACGCGCAGCACGGCCAGCGCCTTGGCGGCGGTCGTGGTCAGCATCGAGCCCGGCGCGTCGGCGAGCTCGGGGTGGGCGACGGGGTGGTTGGTCCGTGCGCTGCTCATGACGTCCTCCCATCGAGATGTCTTCGTCAACGCCAAACCTCGTCTTCGGCGCGGGAATGCACCCGGGTCGAAGCTCCCGAACGGGTGGGGACCTTCGTCCCGTACTCACGGGCCGAAGGCGCTGGTCCGACGGCCCCGGCGCGAGCGACGCACTCCGTATGAGCGAACCGGCCCGGCACGACGCGAACGGCGGACCGGGACCCGCGAGGCGGGACTGCCTCCTGGCGACGACGGCCGCCCGTGCACAACACGCAGCCCTGGCGGTTCGGGCTGCCCGGAAACGGGGAACGGTTGTCCACGACGAAATACGACCCGATCGTGCGCATGGCGATGACGGCACGCCGCGCGTCGAGGCCTCCCGCGACGATGTCGACGGTCCGGCGCCAGCGTGACGCCGGCTCGTGGCGTCCAGATCCTCGAGCAGCGCACCGAAGTCGGCGCCGTAACGCTCGCGCCACCGCCGCGGGTACAACCGGATGAGGAGTCGCCGGCCGATCACGGCTGCACCGCCAACCGGCGCAGGCCTCGGCGCGCCACGGTCGCCGCGTGCTCCAGGTAGGCGCGCAGCGCCCGCGCACCGGCGGCGGTGATCCGGTGTGGGCGGCGACGCTCGTGCGCCGCCACGGGCTCGACGAGCCCGCGCTCCTCCAGGCGGCCCAGCGCGCCGTACAACGTACCGGGCCCCAGCCGTACGCCGGACAGGTCCTCGATGTCCTTGATCAGCCCATAGCCGTGGTTGGGGCCGCCGGCAAGGCTGGTAAGGATCAGCACGCCCGGGTCAGCGAACCGGCCGAGGCCCTCGAGATCCACGGCAGCTCCCTCCGTTATTGCGCGGCACGATAGATCGCACGTAACAACGGCAAGGGCACCCGCGGCGGGAGCTGACGGGCGGTGGTGCCGGAACCATCTTGGCGATGGTGGGTCTTGCGGCGCGGTGCCGCCTCTTGGCTTCCGGTCGCCCCGCCTCGGTTCTGCCCGACGGGTGCCAACCGCCACACTGCACCGGGCCGCGGGTCGGTCACAGGGCCGAAGGTCCCGTCGGTCGGGCCATTGCGGCCGTGTCGCCCGACGGCGGCACCACGCACGCTGGGACCGTGACGACCGACCTGCACCACGCGGCACCGCCGGGCACGCGCCCGCTGCGCGGCCGGGAACTGACGCGCGCGTGGGTCGGCACCGTCACCGCCGCGGAGTTCCTCGGCTTCGTGGTGCCGGCCGTGGTCGCCGCCGTCACCGCGGGGGCGCAACCGGCGGTCGCCGTGCCGGCGGTGTTGGCTGCCGGAGCCGTCGAGGGCGCCATCCTCGGCACCGGTCAGGCAGCGGTGCTGCGCCGCGCCATCCGTTCGCTGGATGCTCGACGCTGGACGGCGGCGACGTCTGTCGCGGCGGTGGTCGCGTATGCCCTCGGGCTCGCGCCCTCGACCCTCGCCGGCACGGTCGCGTCGTGGCCGCCGATCCTCCTGGTCGTGGCCGGTGTGCTGCTGGGGTCGGCGCTGCTGGCGTCGATCGGGACGGCGCAGTGGCTCGTGCTGCGCAGCCACGTCCGCCGGGCCTACCGGTGGATCGGCGCCACCGCCACGGCCTGGCTCGCCGGCCTGGGCGTGTTTCTCGCGTTCACCATGCCGCTCTGGCACCCCGGCCAACCGGTGCCGCTCGTCGTCACGATCGGCGTCGCCGGCGGCCTGCTCATGGCCGCCACCACCTCGGTGATTACCGGAGCGGCCCTGCAGCGCCTCCTGCGCACGGCGGCATGGGTGTCGGTGCCCGGCTCCACCCCGGCGCCCGATCCGCCGACCCGGTAGACCTGGACGTCCGGCGACCGTGCCACCCTGGTCGGGTGACGGGTCGGTGCGCGGTCGGGCTCCTCGACGGCACCGCCTTCACCGTCCTGCGCCCTACCATTTCGACGTGCGAGGACCCATGAGCGCCGGCGCCTTCCCCCCTCATCCCCACGAGCCGCACCGCGGCGATATCCGCGGTCGGCTCAACTGGCTGCGCGCCGGTGTGCTCGGGGCCGACGACGGCATCGTGTCCACGGCCGGCATCGTCGTGGGCGTGGCGGGTGCGACCTCCGGACGCGCGGCCATCCTCACCGCCGGCATCGCCGGTCTGGCGGCCGGCGCGGTGTCGATGGCACTGGGCGAGTACGTCTCCGTCAGCACCCAGCGGGACGCGGAGCGGGCATCGCTCGCCAAGGAGCGCGCCGAGCTCGACCGCTTTCCCGAACAGGAACTGGACGAACTGACCGGGCTGTACGTCGCCCGCGGCCTGAGCCGGGCGACGGCGCGCACGGTGGCCGAGGAGCTGACCGCGCGGGACGCCTTCGCCGCGCACGCGGATGCGGAGCTCGGCATCGACCCGTCGGCGCTGACCAGTCCGTGGCGGGCCGCCGGCGCGTCCGGGATCGCGTTCGTCGTCGGCGCGCTGTTACCCCTCGCGGCGATCCTCCTGCCGCCGGCCAACGCGCGGGTACCCGTCACCTTCGTCGCGGTGCTGCTCGCGCTCGCGATCACCGGGGCCGTGAGCGCCTGGCTCAGCGCCGCGAGCACCCGACGAGCCGTGGCGCGCCTCGTCGTCGGTGGAGCGCTGGCCATGGCGGTCACGTACGGCATCGGTCAGCTCATCGGCAGCAGCCTATGACCGTTGACCGCGCTGAGGTGCCATACCTCCGTCCCGCCCGTCGCCGACCGGGGCTTCACCGGCCTTGCGTTCGTCGCTTGCACGGGCGGAGGCGGACGTGACGAGACGGCGTAGTTCGGTGGGGGTGGGTAGGTCCGGGTGGAGGGTGCGCATGGCGGTCGAGTGCAGCTGCCAGGGTACGTTGATCACCATGACGCCGGGTTCGAACAGGAGCCGGGCCTTGAGCCGCAGGGCGGACTGGTTGTGCAGCAGCTGTTCCCACCACCGCCCGACGACGTACTCCGGGATGTAGACGGCGACGACGTCGCGCGGGCTCTCCCGGCGGACGGCCTTGACGTAGTCGACGATCGGCCGGGTGATCTCGCGGTACGGGGACTCGATCACCGTCAATGAGGCCGGGATGCCTTGGTCCTCCCATTGCCGCTGCAGGGCGCGGGTGTCCGCGTCCTCGACGTTGACGGTGACGGCGGTGAGCGTGTCGGGGCGGCTGGCACGGGCGAAGGCGAGCGCCCTGAGGGTCGGTTTGTGCACGGTCGAGACGAGGACGACGGCGTGGATGCGACTGGGCAGGACACGGTCGTCCGAGGTGGGCACCAGCTCCGCGCGGACCGCGTCGTAGTGCCGCCGGATGCCGCGCATCATCAGCCACAGCAACGGAATGGCGATGACGACCAGGTACGCGCCGTGGGTGAACTTGGTCACCAGCACGATGACCAGGACCAGACCGGTGAACGCGCCGCCGACGGCGTTGATCACCCGGGCACGGTGCATGCGGCGCCGGTCCACCGGGTCGCGTCCACTGGCGAGGCGCCGGTTCCAATGCCGGACCATGCCGAACTGGGACAGGGTGAAGGAGGTGAACACGCCCAGGATGTAGAGCTGGATGAGGCGGGTGACGGAGCCGTCGAACACGGTGATCAACAACGCCGCGATGACGGCCAGCGCGATGATGCCGTTGGAGAAGGCGAGCCGGTCGCCGCGGGTGTGCAGCTGGCGGGGCAGGTAGCGGTCCTGGGCGAGGATCGAGCCGAGAAGTGGGAAGCCGTTGAAGGCGGTGTTCGCGGCGAAGATGAGGATCAGCGCGGTTGTGGCTTGGATGTAGTAGAAGAGGAACGTCCGCTCGCCGCCGAACACCGCGGAAGCGACCTGGGCGATGACCGTTCGCTGCGGGTCGGTCGCGCAGTTGCCGACGAAGCCGACCAGCTCGCAGGTGTTCTCGGCGACATGGACGTCGGCGATGAGCGCGAGGGCCGTGACGCCGGCGAACATGGCGATCGCGATGACACCCATCGCGGCCAACGTGCGGGCGGCGTTCTCGCTCTTGGGCGGCCTGAACGCGGGCACGCCATTGGAGATGGCTTCGACCCCGGTCAGGGCGGTACAGCCGGAGGAGAACGCACGCAAGGCGAGGAGCACGAGGCCGAGCCCGGCGAGTCCGGTCTGCACGCCCACCACGTCGTAGCCGGCGCTCTCCGCGACCAGGGTGTCGCCGAGCGCGGTTCGCACCAGGCCAAATACGATCATCCCGAGCACACCGACGATGAACAGGTAGGTCGGTACGGCGAACGTCTTGCCCGAGTCGCGGACGCCTCGCAGGTTCATCGCCATCAACAGCGCGACGAACCCGAGATTGATCGGGATGCGCCACGCGTTGACTTCCGGCACCGCGGAGATGATGTTGTCCACGCCGGCGGCGACCGAGACGGCGACGGTCATGATGTAGTCGACGAGCAGCGCCGCGGCGACGACCAGGCCGGCGGAACTACCCAGGTTCCGGGTGGCGACCTCGTAGGAGCCGCCACCCGACGGATAGGCGCGCACGACCTGGCGGTACGACAGGACCACGACCGCGAGCAGCACCACCACGGCGGCGGCGATCCACGGAGTCAGGTACAGGTAGGTCAGGCCGCCGAGGGCGAGGACGAGCAGGATCTCCTGGGTGGCGTAGGCGACGGACGAGAGCGGGTCACTGGCGAAGATCGGCAGCGCCAGCCGTTTCGACAGCAGCGTCTCGCCGAGCCGGTCGCTGCGGAAGGGCCGCCCCAGGAACAGCCTCTTGAGCAGCGACGCCGGCGCGACCACGCCGTGAGCGTAAGGTCGGCGATCACCACGTCGGCGCGATCTTGACGCTTTCTTGACGCCCGCGGCGATCGCCGCGAGCGGGCGGGCCGGTCAGGCGGACTACCGGAACGGCGGAAACTCGTCGGTGACGATCGTGAACGCGTAGCCCACCACCCGGTGGTGCCAGCGGATGACGCCCTCGAAGAAGGCGAACAGCCCGCGCGGATGCGTGCCCCGCCGGGCCGGGTCGGGCCGGTCAGCGGATCGATTCGTATCGCTTGAGAGTGATGGCCTCGAGCGCGCGGGCCGGCCCTGCCTGACACGACGAGAGTCGTTGCTGGACTCTCGCGGGCAGCCGCGGCACCAGTCGCAGGAGTTGGGGGGTCAACCAGACCTGCAGGGGAGTGCGTGGGATGAGACTCTTCATCGTGGTCGGACCGATGGTGCGACACCGTATGACGAACTCCCGCATCTGATTCTCGTAGTTCCGCCACGCCGTCGGGTGCTCGCCGCCGGCC
>DATDJX010000304.1:0-9498 GCA_036520275.1 Asanoa sp. | reverse complement strand
TTCCGCGACCACGGCGTCGACCTCGGGCGCCAGCATCCGCGCGCGGGCCTGGAAGTCGGTCCCCGCCGTCGCGAACCGGTCCGGATGGATGCGCCAGAGCCCAGGGATCCGCGGGCCGCCCCAGTGGACCGGTATCGCGCGTCGCGCGCCCAGCAGCCGTAGCGCCGGGGCGGCGCGAACCGGGTCGAGATGGCCGGACGGCAGCGTCGGCCCCCAGCCGCCGACCGGCAGGACCGCCAGATCCAGCGATGGCGCGATGTCGGCCATGCCCAGGAAGTGGTCGGTGTCGCCGGCGAAGTAAGTCGTCGAGCCGGCGGCAACGACAAAGCCGAGCGCCGGTCCACCGTTCGCTCGAGCGTGCGCCCGCTCCCCCGACGGCCGTCGTGCTCCGCGTGCGTCGCGCGCACGGGTACGCCGTTCACGCTCACGGCGTCGCCCACGGCGAGCTCCGTCACCGGACCGCGCGCGACGCGGCGGACCAGGCTGCCGGATCCGACCGGCACGAGCCAGCGCGTGCCGGGCGCGAACGCCGCGAGGGACGCAAGGTCGAGGTGGTCACGATGCGGGTATGACACGAGCACGGCGTCGGTCCGGGCCGCCAGGCTCGGTGGCGGGGGATGGTGTGCCCAGCGCAGGACGGGTGACCGTGTCCGGTGTCACGACACGGTTTCGCAACCCGCCGCCGTGCGGGCTTCAACGTGCCGTCTCGGGTTTCTTCCGGTTCGGGGTGTGCCCGCCACCGGCTGCGTCGCGCGGCAATCAGGGCATTGCCGGAGTCCTGGAGGCGGGCGATGAACGCGAACGGGTGGGAGGTCGCCTCGGGACCGGGTGTCCGGGCGCGCGCGACGGAGCCTTCAACTGCTCAGCGACCGTCGCCTGACCGGAGCGCCCGCCGGGGCGCTTGGCGCTGGAGGACATCGAAGGGATCTACCCCAGGCCTCATCGACGCCCTGACGGCCCACGCCGGGATCGGATTCGTCGTGGTCCGCACCAGGAGCCACGGACCGTCGTCCTGGGCAAGGCGGGCATGCGCTACCTCCGGGAGGACCGGGTCGAGGGCACGGACCCGCTCGCGGCGTTCGGCCCGCCCGCAGTGGCGGAGGCGCCGGATATGCGCGGGCCCCGAGCATCTCGTGATGTCACGGGCGCCCTCGTCGCGGACCCGCGGCGTCCGCTCGCCGGCTCGGGGGTGACGGTGTACGTCGGGACGGACCGGCTGGTGGTTACGCCGGCCGCGGGCACGCGGTCTAGATCAGCGCGGCCGGCCCGGCACCCGGGACGTCGGTCTAGACATTCTGGGGTACGAGAATCCGCCGGATCAGGCGGGCGAAGAGCGCGACGAGCGCCACGCCGATGATCTCAGCCACGATGCTCACGAGCAGCTCGGACATGCGTCCTCCTCAGCCGGGGGACAGGAAAAGTACCACGGCGAAGGACCGGACCCGGTCCCTCGGCGATCCGGAACGGCATTCGTCGGTTCTCGGGCCTCGTCCTAGGCCTCCCCCGAGGGCTCGGACTGCGCTGCGGTCGATCGGCATCACGCCCGTGCGTACCGGCCCAGGAGCCGACCCCTGGCCGATCACCGTGCCGGCCGTCGCGCGGCGCAGTTCGTCCGCGCGCGAACCCGACGGCAGTCGCCGGCGCCCGCGTCGACATGGGGAACGCCAACGTCTTCGGCATCCGTTGAGGCGGGATCGGGCAGCCGGCCGCCACGGCCCGTCGAGGGGCGCACGGGACCACCGCAGGGACGTTCGGCCTTGATCAGGCCGCCGGGACGGCGATCACAGGATGCCGGTCGGCATGCCGAGGCCGGGCTTGAACCTGACCGGGTCGACGTCGTCGAAGTCGTGGCTCAGGCCGTCCACGACGTCGACGACACCGCTGATCCGCGCGGCCAGCCGGACCGCGATCTCGGTCGAGCTGCGGCGGTCGAGACGGCCGGACAGGGTGACCACACCGTCGACCACGGTGACGTCCACGGTGCCGTCCTCGACGGCGAGCAGCCGATGCAGGATCTCGTCGACGACGTCGGCGCGGATGTCCTCGTCGGGCCGCAGGTGGACCTTGAGAAGGTCGCCGCGCGACACGATGCCCACCAGCCGGCCAAGGTCGTCGATCACCGGCAGCCGCTTCACGTGCTCCCGGTCCATCTTCTTGGCGGCTTCGACGAGGGTCGCGGAGCCGGACGTTTCGACGGCCGGCGCCGTCATCAGGTCGCGCGCGATCATCGCGTCTGCCTTGACCCTGGCGGCGTGCCGACGCCGACCTTCGAAAACGCGCCGCTCGTGCGGTTCGCCGATCAGCTCCACCTTGTAGAGCAGGTCGGCCTCGGAGATCATGCCGAGCACCCGCCGCATGTCGTCCACCACCGGCACCGCGCTCACGTGCTTGCCGGTCATCAGATCGACGATCTCCCGGTACGGGGTCGTCTCCCCCACCGCGGCCACGTCGGTCGTCATGACGTCCTGTACCTGCCATGTCCTCATGACAAACCTCCCTCGACTGTCGCCCTCACGCTATTTCCGACCGGTCGACCGGGTCAGGGCCGCCGGACCACGCCGCACGGGACCTGCGACACCTTCCGCCCGGGCCTGACGGCCCTACCTGGCGGACGCCCGCCGGCCTCCTATGAGGAGGGCGCGAGGGAGGCACGTCCACCAACGCGGTCGACATCGTCGCCTGCGCCGCCGTTGCCGTCCTTCCCGGGCTTGCGCTGCGCGTTCTGCGACCCGGGGACGGAGGACACATCGAGGAGAGAGGATTACGCCATGACACGCAGACACTGGACGGACCTGTCCTCCCGGGAGCGGGCCGGCATCCTGACCCTCGCCTCGGCCGAGCTCGCCTTCACGGCGACGGCGGCCGCCGACCTGGCCACCCGGCCGGCCCGGCTGATACGAGGCCCGAAGCCACTGTGGTGGGTCGCCATCTTCGTCCAGCCGATCGGTGCGCCGGCCTACCTCCTATGGGGACGCGGGCGGCCGGCATCGGCACGTTGAGGGTCTTCCGCCTCTCATCGCGGGACCGTCCGGCCCTGCCCGACGTCGTGCCCCGGCCCGATCCTGAAGGAGGAAACCTGGGAAGGGTGAGACCATGGACGCGACGGAGATCGTCGTCGGTACGGACGGATCCGGCAGCAGCGCCGCAGCGGTGCGGTGGGCGGCCCGGGAGGCGCATCGACGCGGTGCGGCACTACGCGTGGTCCACGCGTACGACTGGAACTGGCCGGGTGCGAGGTTCGGCGGCGACGTCGAGCTGAAGCGAGCGGCCGACGAGCTGGCAGAGACCACCGTGGCCACCGCCGTCGCACAGGCCCGCGAGGTGGCGCCGGAGGTCACCGTCCGCCGGGATGCGGCTCTTGGCGAGGCCGTGCCGACGCTGCTCGCGTCCGCCAAGGACGCCGCGCTCCTCGTCGTCAGCAACCGTGGCCACGGAGGCTTTGCGAGCCTCCTGCTCGGTTCGGTCAGCCAGCGGGTCGCCACGCACGCGACATGTCCCGTCGTCGTCGTGCGGGGGCGCCGCGACATCGTGCCGGGCTCCGGCCCTGTCGTCGTCGGGGTCGACGGGTCGACCTCGTCGTTGGAGGCGCTCGAATTGGGCTTCCGGTTCGCCGCCGAGCGCGATGCGAAGCTGGTGGCGGTGCGGGCGTACTCGCCGCCGTCGCCGCCGTGGGGCAAGGGCGTCCAGCCCGTGGCGTACGACACGAATGAGCGCGACGTAGCCGAGCAGCAGGCTCTGACCGAGCGGGTCGCGCCGTTGCGGCAGAAGTTCCCCGACGTCGCCGTGGAGGGGCTGGTGGCACACGGCGGAGCCGCGTCGGTGCTGGCCGGCGTGTCGAAGACCGCCCAGATCGTGGTCGTGGGCAGTCGCGGGCACGGCGGCCTCGCCGGGACGCTGCTCGGTTCGGTCGGCCTGCAGCTGCTGCACCACGCGGACTGCCCGGTCGTGATCGCGCGGTCGGACGCCTGACCGCACGCCAGTCCGTCCGGCTCGGAGGTGATGACGATGACCGTCATCTGGCTGATCGTCTGGCTGATCGCCGGCACGCCCGACGTGGCGTCGTGGGGACCATGGAACAGCTGGGGAACAGCGTTGTTCGTGTGCCTGGCTGTCGATCTGCTCGGCGCGTTGGGCGCGAACTCCCATCGGTCCAAGGTGGCCCGCTGAGGGCGCACGACGTGCGGCCCCGGCGATCTCGCCGGGGGCCACACGTCGTGCGGTGCCCGGCCGCACTGAGGACGTCAGAGCCGGACCTTCGTCCCGGGCGCCCGGAGGGCCTCCGCGGACGGGCCGAACGACTCTGACCCGCCAGCCCGAGCGACGGTGCCATGGAGGGGAGCGCGTCGACAGAGGAGGTCGCACCCCATGAAGGCACTCGTATTCGGCGGACCGGGACAGCGGTCCTGGACCGACGTACCGGACCCCACCATCCAAGACCCGACGGACGCGGTGATCCGCGTCGACACCGTCACCATCTGCGGCACCGACCCGCACATCCTCGGCGGCGACGTCCCGGCCGTCCAGCCCGGGCGCATCCTCGGCCATGAAGCCGTCGGCACCGTGGTCGAGGTCGGCTCCGCCGTCACCACCGTCAAGCCGGGCGACCGGGTGCTGGCCTCGTGCATCTCCGCATGCGGTCGGTGCCGCTTCTGCCGGGAGCAGCGCTACGGCCAGTGCCGCGGTGGGGGCGGTTGGATCCTCGGCCACCTCGTCGACGGTGTCCAGGCGGAGTACGTCCGGCTGCCGTTCGCCGACCTGTCCACCCATCAGCTGCCGCGGAGCGTCTCGGACGAGGCGGCGGTCCTGCTCGCGGACATCCTGCCGACCTCGTACGAGGTGGGCGTCCTGAACGGGGTGGTGCGCCCCGGTGACACGGTCGTCGTCGTGGGAACCGGCCCGATAGGGCTGGCGGCCATCCTCACGGCCACGTTGTTCTCGCCCGCGCACATCGTCGCGATCGACAAGGCCGAGACCCGACTCCAGGCCGCCAAGCAGATCGGCGCGGGAGTGCTGGCCCGCATCACCGAGGATCCACGCGAGATCGTTTCCGGCGTCACCGACGGCCTCGGCGCCGATGTCGTCATGGAGGCGGTCGGCACGCCGGAGGCGTTCGAGCTGTGCACCTCGCTGGTCCGGCCCGGCGGCCGGGTCGCCAACATCGGCGTGCACGGCAAGCCGGCCACGTTGCACCTCGAGGACCTCTGGATCCGCGACATCACCATCACCACCGGCCTCGTCGACACCTACTCGACGCCGACACTGCTCAAGATGGTGGCCTCGGGACAGCTGGATACCGGCGAGATCATCACACATCGGTTCGCGCTCGATGACATCATGGAGGCGTACGACGTGTTCTCGCGTCCGGCCGACACCGGCGCGCTTAAGGTAGTGCTCGCCCGGTCGTAACCGGCGCCTTCCGGCCCGGGCGCTCGGGACCATCGGCCCCGGCGCCCGGCGCGGACGCCTTGCCACGCTCGGGTGAAGGGAGGGGGATGCCATGAGCGCCAGGCACGAACGGCAGACCGCCGCCGAGGCAAGGCGCGGGCTGCCGGCCGATCCCGACCAACCGAGTCGGCACGATGCCGCCATCCCGGTCTACCTGCCCGCGCCGGCCTACGTGCGGTCGAGGAGCAGTCATGCGGCGGACGAGCACCCCCGTCCGGTCGACGAGCCGGCGCCGCAGCCGGCGCTGGCGAGCGTGCGCGGCAGGCCGCGCCACGGCGGGTGATCAACCATGAGCTTCGAAGATCGGACGGAAGCCGGTCGGCGCCTCGCGTGCCGACTGGCAGATCTGGCCGGCACCGACGCGGTGGTGTTGGGCGTCACGCGGGGCGGGGTCCCGGTGGCCGCCGAGTTGGCCCGCGTCCTACGCCTGCCCATCGACGTCGTCGTCGCCCGGCGCCTGGCGGACCCGTTCCGGCCCGCGGTGACCATCGGCGCGTTCGCCGAACGCGGGGTCTGCGTGACGGACCAGGTCGCGCTGCATGATGCCGGCGTCGGTCCGGCCGAGCTCGCGGAGATCAAGCGCAACGTCGACCTGGAGCTGGTCCAACAGGGGCAGATCCTGCGGCGCGGCGGCCAGCCGCTGCCGCTGGCCGGTCGTACGGCGGTCATCGTGGACGACGGTGTCGCGACCGGGATGACGGCGATCGCCGGATGCCGGTCCGCCCGCCTGGGCAGCGCGGAGCGCGTCGTCCTCGCCGTCGCGGTCGCCACCGTTGACGCCGTCGCCGCCCTGTGCGCCGAGGCGGATGAGGTGGTCTGCGTGGAGCGGCCGATGGCGCTCGCGACCCTGGCGTCCTGGTACGCGGACTTCCCGAGAGCGACCGACGAGCACATCGCCGCCGTGCTCCGCAGCGTGGCCGTCTAACCCGCCAAGCCGGGTTCGACGGCCGCCGTCACCAGTCGGCCGCGATGGCCGCCCCGGACCTCGTGGCGGTCATCCGCGCCGGCCAGCGCATCGCGCGTGACCACGGGGCACCGACCGCTCCACCGTGTGCATGAGGTGGGCCTCGGACACCACGCCCAGGACCCGCTCCTGCGCGTCCACGACCGGCACGGCGCCGACCCGGCTGCGCCGACGTCACCTCACGGGTCATCACGTCGGCGACCGTCCACCGTCTATCGTTCGCTCTCCCACCTCAACGCCGGTTCAGCCGGCTCATCTCGCGCTGGATCTGCGTCTCCGTCGGCGACGGCGCGTAGACGTCCCAGATGTTGAAGGCGAGCCCGATCCCCCATCCCAGCAACGGGAAGATCGGCCAGTAGAAGCCACCCGGGGTGGTGAGGAACCAGAGGGCGTTGATGAGCAGGTTCACCATTACGTACGCCAGGACGTGAGCCTGCAGGTCGCGCCTCTTGCGCAGCTGCTTGACCGCGGCGTCGCGCAGCTGCGGCGAGGCCTGCGGATCGAGGTTGATGGTCATGGCACGCTCCTTCCATCACTTCCAGCCTGACCGCGACACATCCGCACCGGCAGCGTCGGAGGTCCCGTCGGAAAGGCCGTCCGACCCGCCTGCGGGCCATCGGTCGGCCGACAACGCGCGGCACGCGGCCGGCGCCGCGCTCCATCCCGTGATGAGCAACCGGTTAGTGGCCGGGCGAGGAGTCGAACCTCGCATGTAGGCGCGGGGAAATCCCTCGGTCCGCCCCACCCTGTTCGGGTAGTTGCCGCATGTCTACCGGCCCATGTGGGTGCCCGGGGAAAGGGCACACCCTCACCTTGCCGGCCGCCGGCGGGGGCGGGTAGGGCCGGTCGCCCCGATGCTGCCCGGCCCACCGGCCCGGATTCGGGACCAACGTCCCTGTCGGCCCGTTCCGGGGCGGCGCACCGTGACGGCAGGACCCCCACTGAGCCCGCCCCGAGTCTGGCGGTGAGGTCGAGTCGCTTGGAGCGACCTTCCTCGACCTGGGCGGCACCGCCGACGCAACCGGGTCGGGCGGGTACGCCCGCGCGCTGCCGGCCGACATTGCGGTGCCGCCCGCAGGGTCGGATGACCCGGCCGCAGGGGCCGATCGCCGGTGTCGGGCCCGGCCGCAGGGGCGTTGACTCGGGTCATGAGGAGCCGGACCGGCCCGATCGACCGTGCGACCCCGGCGGACCTCGCCTTCCTGGCGATGGACCGGGGTGGCGCGTCCCACCACGTCGCGGTGCTGATCGTCCTGGAGCCCGGACGGGCGCCCGATCTCGCGGAGGTCACCCGGCTGGTCGGCCAGCGGGTCACCGGCGTGCCACGGCTGCGACAACGGCTGGTCCGCGTGCCGCCGGGGTGCGGACGCCCGGCGTGGGTCGACGACGCGGCATTCGACGTGCGCCGGCACGTGAGCCGGATCGATCTGCGACCTCCGGGCGACGAACGAGCCCTGCTCGACGCGGCCGTCGCGCTCGCCGGCCGCCCGTTGCCGCGCGACCGTCCCCTGTGGTCACTCACCCTGGTGCAGGGCCTCGCCGGCGGGAACGTCGCGCTCCTCGTCGTCCTGCACCACGTCGTCGCCGACGGCGTCGGCGGCCTTGCCGTCCTGGCCGACCTGTGCGACGCGGCCGGGTCGGTTGCCGCGGCGCCCCCGCGACCCCGCCCGTCGCTCGCCGCGCTCGCCCGCGACGCGCTCGCCGGCAAGGTCGACGCCGCCCGCGACGCGCCGCGCGCCTGGCGGGACCTTCGCGCGGCCATGAGCGCGGCCGGCGGCGTCCGACCGCCAGCCGTGCAGCCCTGTTCCCTCAACCGTCCCACGGGGCCGGCGCGGAGGTTGGTCGCGGTTCGCTGTGACCTCGGCGCGCTGCGGGCGGCGGCACACCGCCGCGGCGGCACCGTCAACGACGCCGTCCTGGCCGCCGTGGCCGGCGCGCTGCACCGGCTGCTGCGGCAGCGCGGCGAGCGGGTGGACGACGTCGTGGTGGCGGTGCCGGTGGCCGGCCGTCGCTCGACGACGGCCGCCCGGCTCGGCAACCAGGTCAGCCCGATGCTGGTCACCGTGCCCGCCACCGGCGGGGCCGGGCGACGGATCGCGGCCGTCGCGGCGGACGTCCGGGTCCGCAAGGCACTCGCCACGGGACCAGCGCCGATCGCCCTGCTCGGGCCGGCGTTCCGCGCCGCCGCCCGGCTCGGCGGCTACCGGTGGTACATGAACCACCAGCGCCGGCTCCACACGCTGGTCAGCCACGTACGTGGACCGACCGGGCCGGTCCGGTTCGCCGGCGCCCGCGTCACCGGCACGGTGCCGATCGCCCTCGGTGACGCCGGCAACATCACGGTCGCCTTCGAGGTGCTCTCGTACGCCGGCACGCTGACCATCTGCGCCGTGGTGGACCCGGACCGGTTCACCGACCTGGACGCGCTGACCGCGGCGCTCACCGACGAGCTGGCGGAAATCGCCGCCGACCTCGGGCCCAACGCGCCGGCGGGGCGGGACGTTGGTCCCGATCCGCCGGGAGGCGCGCGCACGACGGTCGAGGCATGAGGTGGCGATCCGTGCGCACGGGACAGCAGGACCTGTGCAGACCGCAGGCTCCGTTGTGAACAGGCTCGCGGCGATCCCAGACCCGGCACCGCTGCGACACGGCCATTCGACGTGATGGCGTCGGTCCATCTCGAACGACGCAGACGCCGCACCTCGTCGGCGGCATTCGCGCCGGCCGGCCCGGCCTCGCGGCTGATGTGCACCGTCATGAGGACGCGCCGACCGGGTCCGGATCGCTGGCCGCCGTGACCTCGGCCGCGGGGCATGGCGGAACCCGCAGCGAGCTCACGACCGTGCACTGGTAGACCGCGGCGAGCAGCTCCTTCTCGAGGCTCGTCAGGGCGCCCGGCGCGATGATCCGCAACCGCACGCTGCCCACGCTCGCCGGGGTGGCGGCCCGCCTGGTCCAGTCGCACTACACCCGCACGGTGCCCGCGGGAAACCCGTGCTCGACAAGGGCCCGACGCGCGTGGGAGCCCGCGCACGCGGCCAGGCTGCTGACGAAGAGTTCCACCGGCGACGGCTGGTCGACGACCAGCC
>DATDJX010000303.1:0-4297 GCA_036520275.1 Asanoa sp. | reverse complement strand
GCGGCTGTGGAGGTGCTCGTCGTGCAGCGCGCCGTCGCCGTACCGGTAGGACGACCGCAGCGTCCCCTCCAGCGCGAACCCCGCCCTGGTCGCCACCCGGCACGAGGCCGGGTTGTCGACGGCGTGGAAGAGCTGGACCCGGAAGATCCGTCCCGCACTCAGGGCCCACCGCGTCACGGCGGCGGTCGAGGTTGCGGCGATGCCCCGGCCCCGGGCCTCCGGCATGACCCAGTAGCCGATGTCGGCGCACGAGTTCAGCCGGTCCAGCTTGAACAGCGACACCGAGCCCGCCAGGACACCCGAGTCGGCGAGGACGACCGCGAACGATACGTGGTCCTCCGAGGACCAGTTGGCGCGTTGGGCCACCCACTGCTGAGCGTCCGCGAGCCGCGGCGGCTGCTGGTCGGCCGGGCTCCACGCCGCGACGTCCGGGTCCCTCAGCGCCCGCAGCACCTCCGGCGCGTCGGACTCCTCGAACGGGCGCAGCAGCAACCCGTCCGCGGCCAGCGTGAAGTGGTCCACCCGCAGAAGCCTAGGCGGGCACCCCGGGCAGGCGCCGCGCCTGCTGGTCCACACCGGCCCGGCCGTACGGGTAGTCCGCCACCTCCGGCGCGCTCGCCCCGTCCAGCAGGGCGGTCTCCTCCGGCGACAGCACCAGGTCCGCTGCCGCCAGGTTGTCCTCCAGCTGCGACACCGTCCGCGCGCCCAGGATCACCGACGTCACCGCGGGCCGTCCGGCCAGCCAGGCCAGCGACACCGCGGCCATCGAGTCGCCCCGGCCGTCGGCGACGGACCCGACGGCGTCGACCACCTCCCACGTCCGGGACGAGGCGTTGCGCCCCGCGTACGCCTCGACGCCGCGCGCCGGGTTCTCCCCCAGCCGCGTCGCACCGGTCGGCGCGGTGTCGCGCCGGTACTTGCCGGTCAGCCACCCGCCGCCCAGCGGCGACCACGGCAGGATCCCGAGGCCTTCGGACAGGCACACCGGCACGACCTCGTGCTCGATGTCGCGGGCGAGCAGGTTGTACTGCGGCTGCACCGTCACGATCGGCGCCAGTCCACCCGTCCGGGCCAGCAGCACCGCCTTCTGCACCTGCCAGCCGACGAAGTTGCTCACCCCGACGTAGCGGATCTTCCCGGCCCGTACGGCGTCGTCGTAGAACCGCAGGGTCTCCTCGATCGGCGTCATCGGGTCCCAGGCGTGCGCCTGGTAGAGGTCGACGACGTCGACGCCGAGCCGGCGCAGCGACGCGTCCAGCGCCCGGGTCAGGTGTACCCGCGACAGGCCCGCGTCGTTGGCGCCCGGTCCCATCGGGAAGCGCGCCTTGGTCGCGATCACCAGGTGGTCGCGCACGCCCGGCCGGGCCGCCAGCCAACGCCCGATGATCTCCTCCGAGACGCCCCGGGCGTAGACGTCGGCGGTGTCCACGAACGTGCCTCCGGCCTCGACGAACCGGTCCAGTTGCGCGTGCGCGCCCTCCTCGGCCGTCTCGTCGCCGAAGGTCATCGTGCCCAGGCAGAGTGTGGACACGACGGTGCCGGTCGGGCCGAGCGTGCGGTACTGCATCGGTACCACCCTTCAATTCAATTCGGTACGACGGCGGCTCACCGTCGCGGAATAAGGGCTCACCCGGATGGCTTGAACACGGTTGTAAAGATTTGAAGAACGAGCACGGTTGGTGGCATGGTGCAGAGCCTGGATCCCGCGGAGATGGCGTGCTGGCGCGCGTACATCGAGTCCAGCCAACTGCTGATGACCCGGCTGGAAGACGACCTGCGGGACACCAGCGAGCTGAGCTTCGCCGACTACCACGTTCTGGTGCTCCTCTCCGAGGCGCCCCGACAGCGGTTGCGCATGGGTGAGCTGGCCAACCGGCTCATCTTCTCGCCCAGCCGCCTCACCTACCACATCGGCACGATGGAGCGCCGCGGCCTCGTCGTCCGGGAAGCCTGCCCGGAGGACCGCCGGGGCAGCCAGGCGGTGCTGACCGCCAGCGGGTTGCTGGCGCTGCGCGACGCCGCGCCGCACCACCTGCGCACGGTGCGGGAGAGCTTCATCGACCACCTAGACGACACCGAGATCGCCGTGCTGACCAAGGCATTCGAGCGCCTCGGCGGGCGGCTGCCTACCGCCCGCACCACGACCAGCTGAAAGGGAACCACCATGCCCGCCGTCACCGTGCCGGACGTCCTCGTCCTGCCACGCCTTCCGAAGATCGACCCGGCCGCCAGCACGATCCGGCCGGTGCGGCGCATCGTCACCGCGCCCAGCGGGTTCGAGGGCGAGGGCTTCCCGGTCCGCCGGGCCTTCGCCGGCGTGCCGCTGACCGAGCTCGACCCGTTCATCCACCTCGACCAGATGGGCGAGGTCGACTACGCACCCGGGGAGCCCAAAGGCACGCCGTGGCACCCGCACCGCGGCTTCGAGACCGTGACCTACATCATCGACGGCATCTTCGACCACCAGGACTCCAACGGTGGCGGCGGCACGATCACCAACGGCGACACGCAGTGGATGACCGCGGGCTCCGGCCTGCTGCACATCGAGGCGCCGCCGGAGCACCTGGTCGCCAGCGGCGGGCTGTTCCACGGGCTGCAGCTGTGGGTCAACCTGCCCAAGGTCGCGAAGCTGAACCCGCCGCGCTACCAGGACATCCGCGGCAAGGAGTCGGCGCTGCTGACCACCCCCGACGGCGGTGCGCTGGTCCGCGTGATCGCCGGCGACATCGACGGCCACCGCGGGCCCGGCACGACCCACACGCCGATCACGATCGCGCACGTCACGGTGCAGCCCGGCGCGGAGGTCGACCTGCCCTGGCACCAGGACTACAACGCCCTGGTGTACGTGCTCGGCGGCCGCGGGACTGTCGGCGCGGACAAGCGGCCCGTGCATACCGGGCAGCTAGCCGTGCACGGCCACGGCGACGCTCTACGGTTCTCGGCCGACCTGACCCAGGACTCAAACCCGCCCGTGCTCGACCTGTACATCATGGGCGGCCAGCCGATCCGCGAGCCGGTCGCGCACTACGGCCCGTTCGTGATGAACACGCGCGACGAGCTGATCCAGGCCTTCGAGGACTACCAGGCCGGCCGCCTTGGCGTGATCCCCGCCGAGCGGGTGCCACACTCCGGCGGCGAGGCGCTGTAGGGATGTCAGGCGGCGACCAGGAAGATCGCCACCACACCGAGCACCACCATCGCGAGGACAGCGAGCAGCAGACCCTGCTCGCTGTCCGTCGTTCGGCCGCCGTCGCGCTGCGGTTCGGGGGTGACGATCTCGCTGCTCATCGCGGCCTCCCTCGAGGTCGGGGTCGGACGTCCGCCCTTCGACAATGACGGTCGCAAGCCCGCTGCGGGCGGAAATCCCGGATTCGTGCCGCCGGGTTGCACGAAGCCTTCACCATGCGTCCACCGCCGAGCCGTTCTACGGTCTGAGGGTGTCGATCGAGGAGTGGTTCCTCGCGGAGGACGAACGCGCCAACCCGGCCTCCCGGATCCCCGTGTGGACCCGTGGCAACCTCGCACGCCCGCTCGTCCACGGCGCCACGTACTTCGACCGGCTGGCCACCGTGGTCGAGACACTCCAAGCGGGCGACCACCTGTTCTTCACCGACTGGCGGGGCGACCCCGACGAGCGGATGCGGCCGAACGGCCCCACCGTGTCCGAGCTGTTCCGCCACGCGGCCGAGCGCGGCGTGGTGGTCAAGGGGCTGATGTGGCGCTCGCATCTCGACAAGCTGCAGTACAGCGAGGAGGAGAACCGCCACCTCGGCGAGGCCGTCGAGGCCGCGGGCGGCGAGGTGCTGCTCGACCAGCGGGTACGGCGCGGCGGCTCGCACCACCAGAAGCTCGTCGTCGCGCGCCACCCCCGCGCACCGGAGCGTGACGTTGCCTTCGCGGGCGGGATCGACCTGTGCCACAGCCGGCGCGACGACGCCGAGCATCTCGGCGACCCGCAGCCGATGAAGATGGCGGCGGCGTACGGGCCGCGACCGCCCTGGCACGACGTGCAGCTGGAGATCCGGGGTCCGGCGGTCCACGCGCTGGACATCTCGTTCCGCGAGCGCTGGGAGGACCCGACGCCGCTGGACGCCGACGTCCCGTTCGCCTACCTACGCGACCGGCTCCGCCACCAGGACCTCAGCGCGGACCCGCTGCCCGCCCAGCCGCCCGCGCCGCCCGCGGCGGGGCCGCACGCCGTCCAGGTGCTGCGCACCTATCCGGCGATCCGCCCGCCCTACCCGTTCGCGCCCGACGGCGAACGCACGGTCGCGCGGGCGTACGGCAAGGCCGTCCG
>DATDJX010000302.1:0-21892 GCA_036520275.1 Asanoa sp. | reverse complement strand
ACCGCTGTAGCTAGTTGGCCGCTCGGGTTGGACTCGCGGTGCACGACGTGGGCCGGCACGTGTACGAAGTCACCGGGACCTGCCTCGACCACCGACCGCCCGCCCGGCCCGAACTCCAGCCGCATCGTCCCGGACACCACGTAGAGGCTGGTCTCGTGCTCGCCGTGGTGGTGCCAGCCGGACGTCGCACCGGGGTCGGTGTGGACGAGTCCCGACCACAACCCTGACACCTCGATTGCTCGCCGTCGGCGCATCCCGGGCGTCGGATCCGAATCGACCAGCGCGTCAGCCGGAATGACCTCGACCGGCTCCGACATGAGCACATCTTGTCCGACGGCAATCGGCCCGGCAAGTGCGGCGCGCACCCACCTGCCGGGTGCGCGGCCTGCCGCCGACACCCCCGCCCCGACCGCGACCAGCTCGCGTCGCCGGGGCGCGCCACCGCAAGGGGCGCGGCCGATCACGGAGTCCGTGTCCGCGTGGTGTTTGCCTGCCGTGTCTCGTGTTCCGTCGACTGCGATGAGAGAGTGGGCCGTCACCACTCCACCTTGGAGGGCTCATGGTTACTCGACGTCAGGTGCTCACCGGTGCGGCCGCCGTGGCGGGCGCCGCCGCGCTGCCGACGGCCTTCACGGGCTCAGCAGCCGCGGACGCGGTTGACCGGAGCGCACTGTTCGGACTCGGCATCGCGAGCGGCGACCCGCTGCCGGACAGCGTCATCCTGTGGACCCGGTTGGTCAGCCCCAACGGTGCGCTGCCCAGTCGGCCGATCAACGTCGGCTGGCAGGTCGCCGAGGACGAGCACTTCCGGCACGTAGTGCGCTGGGGGCAGACGCTGGCCCGCCCCGAACTGGCGCACGCGGTTCACATCGACGCGGCCGGCCTTCTGCCCGGCCGCGAATACTTCTACCGGTTCCGGGCTCTCGGTGAACTCAGCCCGGTCGGCCGGACGAAGACGGCTCCGCCGCCCTGGAGCGACCCGGACCGCCTGCGGTTCGGCATCGCCAACTGCCAGGACTTCCAGAACGGGTACTGGCCGGCGTTCTTGGCTTTGGCCGACGAGGACCTCGATGTCGTTCTGCACCTCGGCGACTACATCTACGAGTACGACCCGCACAGCCGCTTCCCGGACCGCAACCACACCATCCCGCAGACGCCGGGCCTCGACCAGCTGGTGACGCTCAACGACTACCGCGAGCGGCACGCCCAGTACAAGAGCGACCCGGCGCTGCAGGCCGCCCACGCGGCCTTCCCATGGATCGTCACCTGGGACGACCACGAAACCGAGAACAACTACGCCAACCTGATCGACGAGATCGACGACACCGGCGCGCGGCGGCAGACGCCGGCCGAGTTTGCCCTGCAGCGCGCCGCGGCGTACCAGGCGTACTACGAGCACATGCCGATCCGGGCGAACCTCGAGCCGGGCAGTCCAGACCTGCGCATCTTCCGGCGCTTCGACTTCGGCAGCCTGGCCCGGTTCAGCGTGCTCGACACCCGCCAGTACCGCACCGACCAACCCGGTGGTTTCCCGGGTGACTTCGGCCTCCCGGTCGCCGGCACCGCCAATATCAACGGCACCCTCACCGGCGAGGACCAGGAGAGCTGGCTCTTCGCAGGGCTGGACGGGTCGCCGGCTCGGTGGAACGTCATTGCCCAGCAGGTGATGATGAGCCGGATCAAGTTCCCCAACCCGGCGGGCACGCTCCCGCCGATCCTGGCCAACCTCGACCAGTGGGACGGCTACGCCCCGCAGCGCACCCGGCTGCTCCAGCACCTGGTCGGCACCGATGTGACCAACCCCGTGGTCCTGGCGGGCGACATCCACTCCACCTGGCTGAGCGAGCTGAAACTCGACTTCGACCACCCCGAGCAGCCGTCGGTCGCCGTCGAGCTCGTCGCCACCTCGATCAGCTCGGACTTCCCGATCGCCTTCGACGCGCCCCTCAAGGCGATCAATCCGTTGTTGAACCCGCACGTACGCTACTTCGACGGGTCGCGGCGCGGCTACCTGCGGTGCGACGTCACCCGGGATGCGTGGCGTACGGACATGCGCACCGCCGAGACGATCGAGGTCGCCCACGCACCGGTGAACACCAGCGCGTCGTTCGTCATCGAGGCCGGCACGGCCACCCTCCTGCCCGCATGACCGCCGCCCCCTGCGCGGTCCTCAACCAGGGGTCGTCTACACCCCACGCGCCATCGCCGCACTTGAGGACCAAGAGGTGCGAGAGGCAAACAGGCCAAGAACCGAAGCACCATGACCGGCAGCTTGCGTACCGCGTCGTCGCCGCTCAAGGCCAACGCCGGAATGGCACTTGTCGCGGTGTTCGAGATGCGCTAGGACGCGCGTACAGACGGTGACGTGGCCTTGCGCACAATCGGGGCCAATTTTGTGGAGATCACCCGCATTTGCCCGTGTCGAGCCGATCCGACATATCCCAATCGAGTTTGGAATGCGATCGACGGCGGGTAGCTTCTGGCTCGGGACCGCGGCCGACCAGGACTTCCCCCTCCGGGCCGAGGTTGCGGAGGTCAACGATGGACGTCGAGATCACGAAGGTGGTCGCCGCCGAACGGCTGGAAGGCGCGTGGGAGCTCTACGCGGACGCATTCGAGGAACTGCGGGCGGCCGCGGTCCAGCGCCATCTCATGCGTCGCACCGAGTTCGACGAGGTGATGGCGGACGACCGGGTCGAGAAGTACCTCGCGTACGACGGCGAACGTCTCGTCGGCCTCGCCACCGTCACCAACGACCTCAACGCGATGCCGTTGATATCACCGGACTACTTCGCCCACCGGTGGCCGAACCATTACGCGCAACGCCGGATCTGGTACCTCGGCTTCATCGCGATCCAGCTCGACCAACGCGGCGGCGCGGTGCGTGCGTTACTCGTAGATCGGCTATGGCAGCCGGTGCGCGCCAACCGCGGCGTTGCGGCGCTGGACATCTGCTCGCGCAACGACGGCCTCGGTCTGCCGCGCGCGATTCATCGTGCTCTCGAACTGCTCAGTCCCGACGTCGTCGCTACCAGGCTCGACGCGCAGGTCTACTGGGCCTACGAATTGCCGGCCGCGTCCTGAGCCGCGGGCAGCGTAGCGGGCGGCGAACGTCTCCGGGGCGATCGGCCGGCTCCAGAGCCAGCCCTGCCCGTACGTGACCCCGAGTGTTCGCAGTACATCTCTCTGCGCCGGCGACTCCACGCCCTCCGCGACCACGCTCAGCCGCAACGCGAAGCTCATCGCAGCGACCGCCCGTACGATCTCCTCGTCCTCGGCGCTCGCGCCGAGGCCGCCGACGAACGAGCGGTCGACCTTCACGCCGGTCACCGGATGGCGGCGCAGGTAGCCCAGCGCGGAGAAGCCGGTGCCGAAGTCGTCGACGACCAGCCGGATGCCCAGCGCGCGCAGCTTGGCGAGCACCTCGTCGGTCGCGTCGTTCGCATCGACCATCACCGACTCGGTGATCTCGAGCATGACCGCACATCCCGGCAGCCCGTACTCAGCCAACGCGGCGGCCACGTCCTCGGCCAGCCGCGGGTTGCGCAGCTGCCGCGGCGATACGTTGATCGAGATCCAGAACAGGTCGGACACGACGCCGTCGGCGCGCCACTGGGCCAGCTGGCACAGCGCCTCGCGCAACACCCACTGCCCGACCTCAGCGATCAGTCCGGTCTCCTCGGCGACCGGGATGAACACGGCGGGTGGCACCGCACCCCGCTGCGGATGATCCCATCGGATGAGGGCCTCCGCGCCGGCGACCCGGGAGTCGCCGAGCGTCATGATGGGCTGGTACACCAGGCGCAGCTGCCGATTGCTCAGCGCCTGGCGCAGCGCGGACTCGATGCCGATGCGCTCCCGGGCCCGGTCGAGCATCGTGGGGTCGAACATCACCCAGCGGCCACGGCCGTCCCCCTTCGCCTGGTACATCGCGGTGTCGGCGTTTCGCAACAGGTCCTCGGCGGACAGGTCGCCGAGCGTGACGCACGTGCGGGCCACGCCGACAGACGCCGCGACGACCACGCCACCGGCCGGCGCCGACAACGGCTCACGAAGGGTGGCGAGGACCGCGTCGGCCAGCACGGCGGCCTCCGCCTCGGTACACACCCGGGCGATGACGAACTCGTCGCCACCGACCCGGGAGAGGACGGCGTCGGCGGGCAGAAGGCGCCGCAGTCTCCGGGACACCTCCACGATCACGTGGTCGCCCGCCTCGTGCCCCCACGAGTCGTTGATGAGCTTGAACCCGTCGAGGTCCAGAAAGTAGAGCCAGAGGGGCCGATTCGCCACGGCGGGCTGTTCGAGCATGCGGCTGACGTGGTCGGTCAGCAGCGCCCGGTTCGGCAAGCCGGTGAGGTAGTCGTGACTGGCCTGGTACTGGAAGCGTCGCTGCGCGGCGGCGTAGCCCTGCACCGCCGAGACCGCCCTCGCCAGTAGCAGGACCACGATGACGGCGCCGCCGGAGGCAAGGACGATCCGATCGAGTGCGCTGTTCACGTCGAGCGCCGCCGTGAGCGCGAACGGCACGGCCAGCGCCGGACCGATCAGCGCCAACCGCCACGACGACCAGGCTTGAACCGGAAGCCGGACGCGACCCCCGACCTCGCGCATCGTGGGGTGCAACGCGGCGGCGCCGATCAGCACGGACGAGAACAGGAAGGGGAGGTCGTACATGCGGTTGCCGGTCAGGTCGCCGGATCGGCCGATGAGGGCGTATCCGATGTCGCCGACGAGCAGTAGCGCCGTGCTGGCCATCAGCATCAGGTAGCTCAGCCCGCGGAACGATGTGGAGAACGCGAGGTTGAGCACCAGCAGCAACAGCACGACGTCGAACAGCGGGTAGATGGCCGCGAGGCCCGAGACGGCGGCCGACCGGTCGGCGACCTCGACCGCCGGCTTCGAGAACAGCAGCACCGCGGCCACCGCGGCACCGACGCCGACCAGCAGCCCATCGAGCAGCGCGTGCCGGCGCTCACCCTCCCGGGTACGCAGGAACCCGGCCAGGCCGACGAAGCTGAGCACGTATCCCGGGATGATGAATGCGTCGGAGAGCAGTTGTTCCGGTCCCACCTGGCTCGCGGCCCAGGGACGGATCAGCGCACCCAGCAGGAACACGATGCACGCGCCGGCCAGGAAGCGCCACGGCCATCGGCGCTCCAGCCGGAACAGGCGAGGCCCGAGGGCCAGCGCGGCCGCGGCGGCCGCCGCGACGACGGCGAAGGCCAGCCCGGGGACCGCCGCGCCGCCGACGGCCAGATAGGGGATGGCGGCCAACAGCCCGAGGAACACGAACATGCCCGAGGCGAGGCCGGACGACAACGTCGTCCGTACGACCGCGTGTGGCATCCGATCCCCCTGTGCGGGCTCGCCCGCAATCCGGCAACTACCGATGGTAACAAGGTGTGGAGGTCCGACCCGTAGCCGGTTGGACCGCCATGACACATTCGCCGTCATCGCGACGGATGTCCCGGGAGTCGGGTTTCGGGCCGGACTCGGGCAACCACGCCGGCAACCATGCCCCCCGGAAGTTCTCCGTTCGCCCCCTCATCTCGTGGCGCGACGAGACAATGAGAAGCCGGAACGTCAGAGTTGCGCTTCCCGGTTTACGCGTGTGGTCCGTAGGCGCCTGCTTTGAGCCGCCGAGCAAGGATATGACCCGCGGGACCGACCTGCTCGTGGCCCTCGCCGTCGTATTCCGGAAGCACCGCGGCGTCCCTCGAAACGAAACGACGGGAAGGGCTACTCCTGTGACAACCGCGACGACTGCCGGGCGTGCGGCCACCGCTCGTGCGCGCGCTGCGAAGAAGACCACGACGCCACGAAAGCCGAGCCAGCGCCCGGCCAGCAGCAAGGCACCTACCCCGAGGCGGCAGCGGGCAAGCGCCGATGTCGGCGGCCGCGCCGAGCCGCGAAGGCCGGTCGAGCACGCCGCGCTCGCCGCCGAGCGGGCCGTACGGCGCAACAGCCTGCACGTAGACCTTCCGGTCGTCGGGGAGCTGAACCTACCCGCCCCGGAGCAGATCGTGTTCATCGGAGGAGTCGCCGTCCTGGCGGTCATCGGCCTACTCGAGTGGCCGGTGGCCGCGCTCCTGGGTCTCGGCCACGGGTTAGCCACGAACCGTCACAACAAGACGGTACGAGCCTTCGGTGAGGCCTTGGAAGAGGCCTGAGTCCGTGACGCCGATTGGGGCGCGACCACCCCGGCTCGGCGCCGCGCGCTCCGCACGCGCCGCGCTCTGGACCACCGGCCCCTGCGCGCGTCGGCTGGCGGCACCATTGCAGTGTGGCGGACCTTCATCATGACGCCGGGGTCTCGGGACTGAGGGTGTCTGGCCGCCATCGCGGCGTCGTGCTCCGGCCATGAGCAAACCGTGCCGATCGGCGTGACATCGCGCACCATGGCCTTCTTGATCGAGTGCGCGACGTCGTCGCCGCTGGGTGTGGGCGCAACAATGGCGATGTCGTCCTGCACGCCGGCCAACGCCGAGGACGTTCCCCGCGACGAACTCGCCTCGTCGCGCTGATACTGCCAGTTGACCGAACCGGTGAGGGCCACGACCCCGTTGTTGGCCCGGCTGTTCGATACAACGCTGCATGGGCCTAACGGCGGTCGGCCTCGGCGCCGAGCGCAGGTGAATCGTCGGCACCCGCCCGGGAAAGGCGGGGCAGCAGGCCGGCAGCCGCAGTCGCGATGACCGCGGCGCCCAGCCCGGCAGCCCACCCCACCGGGCCGAGCGGGCGGCATCCGAAGAAGTGGCTGATTCCGGGCGTCTGCACCACGAAGACCAGCGCGGCGAGCGAGGCCAACACGGCAGCGAGCACCAGCCTGCTGCGCGCCCCGCTGGTCAGCGTCTGACCCAGCTGTGCCGCGACCAGCGCCACCAGACCGACGGTCGAGGTGCGGCCCGGCGTGCCCGTCGCCCGCGCGACGAGCCAGGCGCCCGCGGCCGCCAACGCGGTCGCGGCCGCCCGGACGGCGATCCCCCGCCGGAGCGGCCGGCCCAACGACGACTCCGGCCCCTCCGCGGCGAGGATCTCGCGGGTCAGCCTGGGCGGCGGCCGGACCGCCACGGCCATTGCCGGCAGCACGTCCGTGAGCAGGTTGATGAGCATGAGCTGGCGCGTGTTCAGCGGGCTGCGCCCGGAGACCAGACCGGCGGTTACGGTGAACAGCACCTCCCCGAGGTTGCCGCCCAGCAGGATGGTGAGCGCGTCGCGAACCGAGGCCCACATCGCGCGGCCCTCCAGCAGCGCGTCGACGGTCGTCTCGATCCGGTCGTCGGTGACGACGATGTCGGCGGCCTCGCGCGCGGCCGCGGTGGCATGGGCGCCCAGCGCCATCCCGACATCGGCCAACCGGATGGCGGGTGCGTCGTTCGCGCCGTCGCCGGTGACCGCGACCGTGCGCCCGCTCGTGCTCAGCACCTCCACGATGCGCGCCTTTTGGGCCGGCGTCACCCGGGCGAACACGGCGACCTCGTCCAGGACGCCGGAAAGCCCGGCATCGTCCAGCTCATCCAGGTCGGGGCCGGTCAATACCCGGCGTCCGTTCAGGGCGTCGAGCTCCTCCGCGATGGCGGCCGCGGTGCCCGGATGGTCTCCCGTCACCATCACCACCCGGACGCCTGCCTGGCGTAGGTTACCGACGGCTTCCTTGGCGGTCGGCCGGATGGCGTCTGCGAGCCCGAGCAGGCCGATGAGGCTCAGCTGGCCGACGCGTGCCGCGGTGAGGTCGGGCCGCACCGACGCCGGTCTCTCGGCGACCGCCAGCACGCGGTACCCGCGTCGAGCCAGTCGGGCGATCTCGGCGTCGAGTCGCCGCCGGGCCGCACCCTCCAGGGGCACGTCGTCGCCGTCGCTGCGCCAGTGCGAACACCGCTCGAGAACGAGCTCCGGCGCACCCTTGACGGTCAGCATGCGCCCACCCGGATGCTCGCCGAGGACCGCGTGGTAACCCAGCGTCGGCTCGAATGGCAGCTCCTCGACAGGCCGCCACGCGCCCACGCCGTCGCTCGCGCCGGCGCCCGCCTCCCGAGCACCGGCGACGACCGCTCGGTCGGTCGCGTGTGGCATCGGCTCGCCGTCCGGTGCGGGGCTTGCTCGCAGGGCGGCCGCCAGTACGGTACGCAGGTTGCCTGACAGCCCGGGGAGCGCCGCGGTTCGCCGCCCGTCCGACACACATCGGAGCCGGATCCGACCCTCGGTCAAGGTGCCGGTCTTGTCGAAGCAGAGCACGTCGACGCGACCCAGCGCCTCCAGCGTCGCGGGCCGGCGGACGAGCGCACCGCGTGCGGTCAACCGGCGCGCGGCCGCCAGCTCGGCGACCGTGGCGACGAACGGCAGACCCTCCGGTACGGCCGCGACCGCCAAGTTGGTCGCCGGCCCGATTGCCGTCGGGAAAGAGCCACCGCGCAGCAGCGTGGACGCAAGCAGCGCCACCCCAGCGCCGACCGAGATCGGCACGCTCACTCGCATGAGCGTCCGCAAGCGCGCCTCGACGCCGGCGGGTCGGCGAGCGTGGCCGGCGGCGCCCAGCGTGCGGCGTAGCTCCGTCCGCTCGCCGGTGGCGGTGACCACAGCCCGTGCCCAGCCGACCGCGACGGCTGTCCCTTCGTAGAGCATGGAATGCCGGTCGGGCAACGCCCGCGCCGGCGTGGGCCGGGCGGTCTTGCGAACCGGCTGCGACTCGCCCGTCAGTCCGGACTCGTCGACCTCGAGGTTCTCCGCCTCCAGCAGCCGGCAGTCGGCCGGCACGGCGTCCCCGGCCCGCAGCTCCACGACGTCGCCCGGAACAAGCGACTCGGCGGTCACCGCCCGCTCGGACCCGTTGCGGCGCAGCCTTACCGGCACCGAGCTGGCTGCCGCCAGGGTCTCCAGCGCCCGGCCCGCCCCGGACCGCTCCGCCAGGCCGATGAGCAGGTTCAGCCCGAGCACGGCGGCGATCAGCGCGGCGTCGAGCACCGATCCGAGAAGGGCCGACATGCCGGCGCTCAGTGCCAGCGCCGCGGTCACCGGATTGGCCAGTTCTTCCACCGACTCGTGGACCACGCTGTCGCCGGCCGCCCCGTCGGTCTCGGAGATGCCGCGTCGGCGCGCCGCGGCGTCCTCCGCCAACCCGTTCGGCGTCGAACCGAGCAGCCGCAGCACTGCGTCGGTCGGCATGGCGTGCCAGGGTGTGCGGTCGGCTGCGGTGGGCGGCGGTCGGGCCGCCACCGTGATCGCGAACCACGTCCCGGTCACCAGTCCCGCGGCCCCCGCGACCACCACCGGGAGGTGCGACCGGCGAGCCGCGCCGCCCGGCCCCCCCAGCAGGCCCAGCGCCACGGTGGCGACCGAGGCCGCGACCGACAGCCCGACGCCGCGAGCCAATGCCCGCCGGGCCACCGGCAGGGCGTCCACGAGCAGGTGTAGGTCGGCGAGCCCGCCGGCGCACAGCACATGGGCGCCCCACGGCACGTTCCCGGCGTCAGGCACGACGGCGACACCGAGGTCGGCCGCCGCGAGGGCGGCACCACCGCGCGCCGATACCAGGGCCACGCCGTGGCCGTCGCGTTGCAGTTCTCGTACGAAGGCGAGCAGATGCGGGCCGGAGGCGACCACCCCGTCCACATCGAGGCGGTGGTCGAGCCGGCTGCCGAGCCCAGCGACGAGGACGGTGCCGGTGGCCTTGGCGCGGCGGACGAGCGACCGGGCCAGCGGGTCCAGCTCCGGCGCCACATCGACGAGCCCGACGGTGCTTCCCTCGTGCTCCAGGCGGAGCACGGTGGCGCCGGCGCTGGACCACCCCTTGGCGGTCACGCGTGCCGCCTCTGACAGACCGGTCGGGCGGCCGAGGGGTCGGATCGCCCAGCCGTCGCGGTCCCGCCGCGCGGTGACGTTCTCCGGCTCGACCAGGGCCTGCGCGTGCAGCCACAGCTCGTCGCCGGCGTCGTCGCCGGCGATCGATACGACGTCCTCGATGACCATGTCACCGGTGAGCAACGCCGAGGCGTCCAACACGACGGTGTCCACGCGATCCATCCGGCGGGTCGCCTGCGGGTCGATCACCACGATGTCGCGGGCCGCGCAGGCGCGGCTCAGCTGGGCGTAAAACGCCTCACCGGCGAGCTCGGCACCGCGCATGACGCCCGCCCCGAGAACCGCGCCCGCCCGGTCGAAGCGGCGGGTGCCCAGAAGGGTCACCGCGGACGTCATTACCGCGGCCGAGGCGGCCGCGGCCGCGGCCCGGCCGGCCGGCCCATCGGCCAGCGGCACCGGCCGGTCCGGGACCGAAACGGCCGGCGACACGAAGGCACCGGGAACCGTCGCCAGCACCGCCTCGCGCCGCTGCCAGGCCCGCCGCTGCGCTACCGCCGCGCCGAGCAGGTTGGCCCGGTGTGCGGCGTCGACGAGCAGCGCCAGCGGGCGCTGTGCGAGGGTCTGGGCGAGGGCACCGCCGTAACCTAGCGCAGCGTCGGTGGTGTCGGCGCCGAAGCGACCTTCGAGCCGGTGGCGCAGCGGCGGGGTGTTGTCCAGCAGGGCCAGCACCGACGGCACGGTCGGGGTCAGCCTTGGGATGCGGCCGACGCTGCCGAGGAGGGCCAGCGTGGATCCGGCCACCGCGGCCCCCAGCAGCGCGGCCTGCCGTACGACGGTCGAATGGTCGTCCGGTGCGGTCACCGGCGCGTAGCTCGCGCCGTCCAGGCCTTCTTCTCGCTCGATCGCCGCGATCTCGGCGACCAGGTCGTCGACGGGTCGGGTCGCCTCGTCGTACCACACGACGACACGGCCGAGGGCGGCGTTGACGGCGACCTCGGTGACGCCGGAAAGCTCCATGAGCCTCGTGCGCAGCGCGGTAGCCACTGCGGCGTTGGCCGGGTCGTGCAGCCCTCGTACGGCGATGTGCGCCCGCCCCGCTCGCAGGTAGCGGTGGCGTGCCGACTCCAGGCCGAGCACCGGCGAGGCCGTCTGCCCCACCACTGCCGAAGCGCGGCGGAGCAGCCGGAGGATCGCCGCCGACCGGGCCGCTAGCGTCCCGCCGCCTTCTTCGCGGCAGCGCGCTTGCCCGCCCGTACGGCGGCGGCGCGTTCCGGCTGGCGCTCGGCTGTCTCGCGGTCGACCCGGGCCGGTGCGGTCGCACGCTTGCCCGGACGGGCGGCGGCGCGGGCGACTCCCGGGGTGGCGGATGCGACGGATGGCGTGGCCGGTGGCGCGCCGGCGGTCCGGGCCGCGGAGGCCGGTTCGTCGCGGCGCGTGCGGACCGCGACGGCGGTGCCGACACCGATCGCGGCGGCCACCGGCCATTCGATCACTTCCAGGACGGCGAGCGCGCCCAGCCCGGCGTAGTAGGCCAGCCGCCGCGGCGGCGGAAGGAACGACGACGCGCCACGTGCGGCCGCGCGAACCTCCAGGCGACTCGGCACCCGTGGGGCCGACCACCGCGGCGCCCGGATCCATGACGTGCGGATCGGAGGCCTCAAGGTCCGCGGTGTCTGGATCCGCGGCAGGCGGAACTGCGCGGTGACGAACGGCAGCTCGACGGTCGTCGTGCGGGCCCGGGATTCGGTATCGCGCGCAGCAGCCGGCGCAGGAGTGGAAGTCACGGCGTCACCTACCCAAAACCAGGTAACGAGAGCATGCCCAAAGGATGTCCGAAGAACTAGGGGCCGGTGCCTGACTCGGACACCGTAAACCCCCAGGATGAGTTTTTCAGGTGGTTCAGCGCCCGCACGGCTGTGCGGAGACGATCCGTGGAGTAGAGCCAGGCCTGTCGAGACGGCTGACGTGACGGCCGAGGCGGCGTCGCCGCTCGGATCATCCGCGGCGCGCACTCGGTCTGCGGCCTGCTCGGTGTTCCTCGGCGGGCTCCCCGAGGCCTACCACATGGCAGGACTGAGGTCGGGACCGCCACCTCAACCTCCGCGAAGATCGGGACACCATCGTCCGGTGGCGGTAGCGTCACTGGGAGTGGTTCCATCCTCATCGGTCGGGCCACGATGCCGACTGTGACCGCCAAGGTCTGTGGGGGTCCCCGATGTCAGCGCGCCAGCCGCTGCCGAGCGTTGCGTAGCACGAGGCGTGCTCTCGACACGCGTCGGCATGCGGCGGTCGGGCGGCAGCACCCAGGAGGATCATGCCTGACGACATCGCACTGCCCGGCCGGGCCTTTCCGCTCGGTGCCACGCCCGGCGACGGTGGCACGAACTTCGCCGTCGCTTCGGAGTGTGCCGAGCGCGTCCAGCTGTGCCGGTTCACTCCCGACGGCCGGGAGAGCCGTCTCGATCTGGCGGAATACGAATTCGGCGTCTGGCACGGGTTTGTTCCAGGCCTGGGGCCGGGTGACCGGTACGGGTTGCGCGTCACCGGCCCGTACGATCCGGCGGCTGGCTTGCGTTGCAACCCGGCCAAGCTGCTGCTCGACCCGTACGCGAAGGCGATCGACGGCGACGTGGCGTGGGACCAGCGGATCTTCGGCTACGATTTCGCCGCCGGACCCCATCGTCCCGATGGGCGCGACCGGCACGATTCCGCCGGCGCGGTGCCCTTGAGCGTCGTCGTGGACCCCCACTTCGAATGGGCCGGGGACCGACCAGCACGCACGCCGTACGCCGACAGCGTCATTTACGAGGTCCACGTCAAGGGCTTCACCGCTCGACATCCCGACGTTCCGTCGCACCTACGGGGCACCTATGCGGGTCTGGCCCACCCCGCCGTGATCGCCCATTTGCGCCGCCTCGGGGTCACCGCCGTCGAGCTCCTTCCCGTGCACCAGAACCTGACCAACGGCGCGCTCCGCGAACGGGGCCTGACCAACTACTGGGGCTACGACACGATCGACTTCCTCGCGCCGCACGCCGGCTACTCCGCCGCGGTCCGCGCCGGACACGCCGGCGGCCAGGTCCCCGAGTTCAAGGCGATGGTCGCCGCGCTGCATGCCGCCGGCATCGAGGTGATCCTCGACGTCGTCTTCAACCACACCGTCGAGGGCAACGAGTACGGGCCGACGCTGTGCCTGCGGGGGTTGGACAACCCGACGTACTACCGTCTCGCACCCGGTGACGCGGGGCGGTACTACGACACCACCGGCACGGGCAACTCGTTGAACACCGGCCACCCGACCTGCCTCCGTCTGATCATGGACAGCCTGCGGTACTGGGTCCTCGACATGCACGTGGACGGCTTCCGTTTCGACCTGGCCGCCACGCTGGGCCGGCAGGGCCCCGGTTTCGCCGCCACCGCCGCGTTCTTCGACCTCGTCGACCAGGATCCGGTGATCTCACAGGTCAAACTCATCGCCGAGCCATGGGACGTCGGTCAGGCGGACAGCTACGATCTCGGTCGCTTCCCGGCGTTGTGGTCGGAATGGAACGGCCGCTTCCGCGACACCGTCCGTGACTCCTGGCGCAGCCGCGACGGCACCCTGGCCGACTTCGCGACCCGCATCTCCGGGTCCACCGACCTGTACGGCCGTACCCGCCGCCGCCCGTCCGCATCGGTCAACATCATCACCACGCACGACGGTTTCACGCTGCGCGACCTGGTGTCCTACAACGTGAAGCACAACGAGGCCAACGGCGAGGACAACCACGACGGCAGCACCGACAACCGCTCCTGGAACTGCGGCGTCGAGGGCCCCACGCCGGATCCGGCGGTGAACACCCTGCGCGCCCGGCAGTCGCGCGCCTTCCTGGCCACCCTGGTGCTATCGCTGGGTGTGCCGATGCTCGTCGGTGGCGACGAGCTGGGCCGCACCCAGGGCGGCAACAACAACGCCTACTGCCAGGACAACCCCATCTCCTGGTTGGCCTGGGACGACCTAGACGAGGATCTGTTGGCGTACACCGCCGCGCTGATCGCACTGCGGCGTGACCACCCGGCGTTGCGCCGCCGGCGCTATCTGACCGGCGCCCAGCCGGACGAGGTCGACTGGTTCACCCCGGCCGGGGCACCGATGACCGACGCCGACTGGCGCAACCCGGCATCGCGGGCGGTCGCCCTGCTGGTCGACGGGAGCGCCGAGCCGGACCGCGACGGGTACGGCCGGCCGATGACCGATGACGACGTCCTCGTGCTCGACAACGGCTGGTGGGAGCCGTTGCCGTTCATCCTGCCGCCGGTCCCGGCGCGCGCGGGCGTGCCGGCGACGTCGGCCTGGCGGCTCGAGCTGGACACGTTCATCGGTGCTGTCCGGCCGTCCGATGCCGCCGTGACCCGCGAAGGCGACTTCGTCACCGTCGGCCCGCGGTCGCTGGTACTGCTGGCGTCCCAGCGGAGTGCCGCAGCGCCAGGCTGACGGTATGCCGTCGCCTTCAAGCCGCCAATCGGAGGATCGTCTACCGGACCGGATCCGCTGCGCCGAGGACACCGGCCTGGACCGGCTCCCGTCCCGGGAGTTCGCGATCAACCGGGCCTGGTGTGTCGCCGCCGCGATCGCCGCCGACCCCGATCGCCTGGCTGCAACCGGTCGCCTGGACGGTGCTTCTCATTCTGCCCAGCCGTCCAGTTCCATCGACAAACGACGATCCGAACAGCCGGGCGGGCGAGGCCGGCTCAACCCGCGCATCATCGAGGTTAGGGCTCATTGGGTGGCGCAGAATTCGTTGCCTTCCGGGTCCTGCATGATCCACCAGTGTCCTGCTGGGCCTTTGTCCACTTCGCGGACGGGGGTGGCACCCAGGCTTTCCAGTCGGGCAATGAGCTTGTCGAGGCCGCCGGGTCCGCCGTGGATGTCGATGTGCAGGCGGTTTTTGACGATCTTGCCTTCCGGTACGTCCTGGAAGAGCAACCTGCGGCCGTGGCCGATGTCGCTGGTGGTGTCGAACGGGTCGTCGGAATGTCTGATCGCCGCGTAACCGCGGAAGATCTTGTGCCCGCGGTGCTCGGCGATCGCGTCCTCGCCGATGTGGCCGGCGGCGAGCAGCTGGTCGATGAGCGCGCTAGGGTCTTCCACTTGGTACTCGAGTGCGTCGGCCCAAAAGTCCGCGAGGGTGGGCGCGTTGTTGGCGTCGATGACCAGCTTCCAATGCAGTGCCATGTAACTGTTCATAGTGGTTACAGAGCTCCCTGGCAACTCAGAGACCTGCTGGCCGCGCTCCCACATGGGGTGGAGTGGCGGTGCGACCAGTGGTGGCAGCCGGTGACGACCGGTGGTCGGGTCTTCCGCCGGTACGAGGGTCTGCAATCCCGCCGAGACGGTCGTGTGCGTGCAGCGCCGAAACCGTCACCGTGCACGCGGATCCTGACGCGCCGATTACCAGGAGCCGCCGCTACCCGGCCCGCCCACCGTCCTACGTGGACATACATCGTCTGCCGGCCGGCTTCGATCCGGCCGCCGGCGTGCGCGCCCAACCTAGATGCCGCAAGTCCCTTGCCTGTGACGGCTGTCGGCACCCTATGGTGTCGGCGCTGCCGCCGGCTGTCGTCGTGTATCAGAGCTGCCGAGCACGCATGGGTCACACGTCCGCCGTCCCCTTCGACCTGATCATCGGCCGGCTGCGCCCGTTGCTGTCAGGCGGTGCCCTTATCGGAGGGCGCTGGATGCCCGAGCCGCCGGCACGGTAGGAGTGTATTGCCCTACCACAGTCCTGGAACGAGGCGATGCGTTGTCCGCTGGTAACTGCGGTACTGTTCGCCGCGCGACCGGATCATCTCGGACTCTTCGATCGTGATGCGTGGCAGCAGCCCGAGCGGCGGGATGACGGCGCAGATGGCGAGGGAGGCCCAGTTGCCGGCACCGAGGCCGAATCCCAGAGCGATCAGCAGCAGGCCCGTATAGGAGGGGTGCCGCACCCATCGGTACGGGCCGCGGGTGACGACGGGCTGGTCGGCGTCGACCTGGATGAACGTGCTGAACGATCCGCCGAGTGTCAGCACCGCCCAGATACGCACGGCCAGGCCTACCCAGATCACGACGATTCCAGCTGCGACGAACGCATCCGGCGAGGGTGTGTCCAGCGCCGGCGCCCATCCCGGCAGCAGGAAGCCGAGCCAGATCGATCCTCCAAGCGAGAGGGCCACGATCGCGCGCGTGCCCCGGTCCTGACGCAGCCGGGCCTTTCCCCGGACAAGATCGCGCACGACCAGGCCCACCTCGAACGCGAACCAGCAGCCGGCCGAAACCACGAAGGGAGTGGAAAACACGGCGCGCACGCTTGGCACCGTAATCCGCCATCTCCACCGACACGAGTGCTGGCATCCCGTTGGGCGCTGGGCCCTGCCGAGCGCCGCCGGATAGCGCGAGCGAGCGTCGTGTTCGCCTGGTCGGCCGTCACCGCGGTCACGGTGTTGGCCATGGCACTAGCCTGCGGAATCGCCGGTGGCTGTGGTCGGCGTTAGTCAGCGTCGGTGGACGTCTGACGGCCCAGCGCCGTCGGAGACCAGGCCCTGCCCCGACGATTCCGAGGCCAGTCAGCCAGTGGCGTCGCCGTTGGCCATCGGCTCGCCATTGGCTGGCGCCGATCGGATCTCTGCCCGACCGCTGACCCCGGCGGTGCTTCCCCGCATCCGCGATGCCCGACCCGCCGGCCCACCGCCCCCGCCGGCGTTCGAGCCACCGCGCGTCGAGCGTCGGGTCAGCAGCCGCGGCGCGCTCGTCCATGCCCGGCCAACGCGTCCACGCCGGCATGGTCCACGCCGGACGCACCCGCGTCCAGGCCGCCGAACAAGTCGGGCGTGGCCGTCCCTGGAGTGTTTCGCTCGTGCGCCGCCAGGGACTCGAACCCGGAACCCGCGGATAGGAGCGCTCCCTTTGCCGTTGTTGCGGCCGGTTGGGGTCAGCGTTCGATCGGTCCCGCCACGCGGTTTGGGAATTGTCGACTGCAGCCGTCGAGCTGGCCGCCAACCTGTGGTGGTTCCTGCTGGTCATACGCCTGCGGCCGGCGCCTTCGTTGACCGCGGTTGCCCGCGATCGGCCGACGGATCGCGCACGCAACGGGCACGAAGCGACCTCGAGACCAGAGGTAGATCAAGGCGGGCTGGCGGAAGGCTGGGTGCTCGTGGCGCGAATCAGGGCGCGTCGCCGTGCGCGAGCGACGAAGAAAGCTCACGGTAGGCGTCGGCCTGGGTGAGGAGGTCATTGGCCTTCTGCTCCAAGACCGCAACAGCGTCGGCGCCGGCGGCCCAGCGCAGCGGCGGCTCGTCCTGGCTCGCGAGCTGGACCAACGCCGCAGCGAGCTTGGCGGGGTCACCGCCCTGCTGGCCGTTCATGCCGTTCCAGACGGTGACGGTCTGCTCGGTGCGCTCGGCGTAGTCGTCGATCGAGGGCTCGGCGTACCTCGTCGACTCGGGTGATAGCAACTCGGTGCGGAAGAAGCCGGGCTCGACGAGCATCGTGCGGATCCCGAACGGCGCGACCTCGGGTGTCAGCGACTCGATCCAGCCCTCGACGCCGAACTTCGACGCTGCGTACGCGGTGCAGAACTCCTGTCCGACCAAGCCCGCGGTCGACGAGATCGTCACGACGAGCCCCGAGCGTTGAGCGCGCATGACGGGCAGCGCCGCGCGGGTGACGTTGACCGGGCCGAACAGGTTGGTCTCGACCTGTGCCCGGAAGTCCTCGGGGCTGATCTCCTCGAAGAACCCGGCGTAGAAGTTGCCGGCGTTGTTGACCAGGACGTCGATGCGCCCGAACCGGTCCAGGGCAGCCCGCACGGCGGCCTCGGCGTCGGCGGCGTCAGTCACGTCGAGCTGCACCGGCAACAGGTCGTCGGACTCACCGACGGCCTGGACGACCCGCTTCGGATCGCGACCGGTGGCGACCACCGCGTACCCGGCCGCCAGGGCCGCCCGCGCGATGTCCACACCCATGCCCCGGCCTGCACCGGTGACCAGCCAGACCTTCTTCTCAGCTGAGTTCTCAGCCATGTCCACGTCCTCCATCACGAATCGAATCCTTGTATCCCGCACCCGGTTTGCCCTGACGAACACCATGTAACCGGCTGCCGGGAGCGTGAAGAAGTCGCTGCCGGACGGTGTACTGGCAGCCCACCCTTCGTCCGTGGATTCCCGCCTAGCCTGGAGGGGTGGACAACCGTGACGAGGTCAAGGCTTTCCTCAGTTCCCGACGAGCGAAGATCACCCCGGAACAGGCGGGCCTGCACAGCTACAACCGCAAGCGGCGGGTGACGGGCTTGCGCCGCAGCGAGGTCGCCGACCTGGCCGGCGTCAGCGTCGAGTACTACGCCCAACTCGAGCGAGGGAACCTCGGCGGCGTCTCGGACAGCGTGCTCGACGCCTTGGCCCGGGCACTGCAGCTCAACGACGCCGAGCAGGCTTACCTGTCCGACCTTGCCCACACCGCCGGCCCGGCGCCCCGCAGAAGCCGCAAGCCTTCAGCGCAACAGGTCCGGCCCAGCGTCAAACGGATCCTCGACGGGATGACCGAGGTGCCGGCGTTCGTCAATAACCGGCGCCTCGACGTTCTCGCGCCAACCCCCTCGCTCAGGCGTTGTATGCGCCAATGTTCGCCGACCGCGCCGGTCCGGCCAACCATGCTCGCTTCGCCTTCCTCAACCCCCGCGCCCGCGACTTCTGGCTCGACTGGGAACGAATCGCCGACGACACCGTTGCCGTGCTTCGCACCGAAGCAGGCCGCGATCCCTACGACAGGGCATTGACCGACCTCGTCGGGGAACTGTCCACCCGCAGCGACGACTTCCGCGTCCGCTGGGCCGCCCACGACGTCCGCCTGCACCGCACCGGCCTCAAGCACTTCCACCACCCCGTCGTCGGCGACCTCCACCTGACCTTCGAGACCATGGAACTGCCCGCCGACCCCGGACTGACCCTGACCGCCCTCAGCGCCGAAGGAGGCTCACCCAACGACGACGCCCTGCGTCTCCTAGCCAGCTGGGCCGCCACCCACCACCCGGCAGATGCCCCGGCGACCCGAAACCAGACATGAATGGCTGTACGACAGACCGCGTCTACCGCCTCGTCACCGCAGCCTCGGATGCCGGAGTAGCGGAAAGTCGGCGAGGATCTGTTGGAGATGCATGACCTGCCGCGCGATGAACTCGGCGACCGTCATCCCGACGATGTCGGCGCAGGAGTCGAGGTCGTCGACCACGCGTCATACCTGCGCGCTGGTCAGCCCGTCTGGCTCGGCGCCGAGCCCCAGCACGATCTCGTTGCAGACGACGGTGTCGACGTCGAAGTGGACGGCGACCCCGGAGCAGCCGGTCGCCGCGAGCCAGTCCAGCAACGGTTGCGTCGTCTCGCGAAACTCGGCCGGACTGAAGGACTGGATGCCCCACTCGGCCACGTTGCCGATGTCGTCCTCGGCCCATGCGTGCAGCCCGACCAGCGCGACCCGGTCCGCGGATACGGTGGCCGGCAGCAGCTCCAGCACCTCCGGGTCCCCGTGACCGGTCAACGCCGAAACAGCCATGGCATGGAACCCGGGGTACCGGCTCGCGGGCGTGCCGATGTCGGGGTGCGAGTCGATCCAGACGATCGCGAGGTCGTCACCGTAGCAGCGGGCGAGCTCGCAAGCGGCGCGACACTGACCGCGCACTCGCCGCCGAGGGTGACGATCCGCGCCGGATCGTGTGCGCGAATCACTTCCAGCGCCCGCGCGAGCTGGGTGCGGATGGCCTGCTTGGCCTCGATCCCGCCGCGCAGCTCCAGGCCCGCGTCGTCCATGGCGACCGGCACGGCCGCGGTTGGGCCGTCGTGCGGAGGCAGGACCGCCGCGAGAACAGCCGAGCCGACGGCGTAGCCACGGCGGGCCACGTCGAACGGGAACTCCGGAGCCAGCTCCCGGACACTCGACGTGCCCGCGCCCTGCCACTGCGGCCACAGCAGCCGCAGGGCCACACCGTCACCACCGTCACCGCCGCTCGGCCGGCGCTGCGGCTGCCTCCCGTCGCCCGCGTCGCCGCCGCGAACCTCGGTGGTAGACATGGTGGGCCTCCCTGGACCGTCTCTACTTCACCCTTGTACTCCCCGTGCGACCTGGCGACGCGGCAGCCAGCGATGGCTTCCTGCCGCCAAACACAAGCTGTCGCCCGTTGAACCAGGCGGGCCGCTCGGTCCAGGTGGAGCGCCCCACTGGACGTACGACCTGGACCAGGTGGGCGGGGTCTGGCTGCCTGTGGTGCGCGTCGGGGTGCCGGCCGGTCGTGGCCATCCCGGAGCGCCCGGGTCGATGGCGGGTAGCCCTGGCCGCCGGAGGCCACCGTCACGCCCCGGGGCCCCACGGCATACGAGTCTCGGGCGTTGACGACGGGGAGCGAGCGATCCTCGTCGTGCGTCATAGAACATCGCGAACTACCCTGTGGGCACCGGTGACCTGGCCGCCGGCGGCGTACGCCGCAACTGAGCAGGAGACTTATCGACCGTGTCGACACCGGCGTCCGCGGTGGCAACCGATCCCGAGAGCATCCGTCGGTTCCTTATCGAGATGGAGGACGTCACATGGAGTATGCGAAGCTGGGAAACACCGGGATGGACGTGTCTCGAATCTGCCTCGGGTGCATGGGATTCGGTGACGCGGAGGGTTGGGTCCACAAATGGGTGCTCAACGAGGAAAACAGCCGGCCCATCATCAAGAAAGCCATCGAGCTCGGCATCAATTTCTTCGACACGGCCAACGTCTATTCCATGGGGAAGAGCGAGGAGATCCTCGGTCGCGCGTTGAGGGACTTCGCCAATCGCGACGAGGTCGTCATCGCTACCAAGTTGCACGGCAAGATGCGTGAGAGACCGAATGGCGGAGGGCTGTCGCGCAAGGCAGTCCTCAGCGAGATTGACCACAGCCTGAAGCGGCTTGGGATCGAGTACGTCGACCTCTACCAGATCCATCGCTGGGATTACCAGACTCCCATTGAGGAGACGATGGAAGCGTTACATGACGTGGTGAAGGCAGGCAAGGTCCGGTACCTCGGTGCCTCCGCGATGTTCGCGTGGCAGTTTCAGAAGGCGCTGCACGTCGCCGAGAAGCGTGGGTGGACCCGCTTCGTCTCGATGCAGGATCACCTGAACTTGATCTACCGCGAAGAGGAGCGGGAGATGCTGCCGCTCTGCCGGGAGGAGAAGATCGGGGTGATCCCGTACAGTCCCCTCGCCTCCGGCCGATTGACGCGCGACTGGTCGTCGGAAAGCACGCTTCGGTCCGAAACCGATCAAATCGCAAAAGCCAAGTACGACGCGACGGCTGAAACCGATCGACAGATCGTGGAGAGGGTCGCGGAACTCGCGGACAAGCATGGCGTTCCGCGCGTTCATATCGCGCTGGCCTGGCTGTTGCAGAAGAAGCCGGTAACGGCGCCCATTATCGGGGCAACGAAGATCTCGCATCTGGAAGCCGCCGTTGGCGCGCTGTCCGTTACCCTAGCCGAGGACGAGATCGCATATCTGGAAGAGCCGTATGCGCCGCATCCCATCGTGGGTCATCAGTGAATTAACTCATGTCACTGCTACTGGGCTCGATCATTCGCGCGGCTGGTGGGGTGGTCCTGCCCGCTTGATCTGATCGCCTCTGACCGATGGATTTGCCGGCGGGTGGGTCGGATCGCCGGCTGCGGGTGAACGCGGCGGTGATCTGGCTGGCCCAGGGCCCGCTGGCCGGGATGCGTCGGTAGCGGCGGCGTTGCCCGCGGGCCAGCCGAGCTGCGCCGTGCGGTACGCGGTAGCGCAGCCGTTAGGGTTCGGCGTTGGCCAACTCGCCGTCCAAGGCGGGCAGCTGTCACCAGGCGGTGCGGTCGACGGCGATCGCGGCGAGGCTGCACCAGGCAGCGTCGATGGCGAACTCGCGCGATGGCAGCCGGCCTGCGCCGGTGTCTTACCTGCGCGGATGCGGTCCGCAACGCGGGCATGGGCGCGGCGGCGGGCTGCTAACCACCGCCGCGCACCAACCTGGCTGTCGGTGGCCAACGCGGTGCGGCGCCAGCCGTCGCGCTGCGCGCAGCGGGTC
>DATDJX010000301.1:0-7202 GCA_036520275.1 Asanoa sp. | reverse complement strand
TGCTGTCGGTCACCGGCATGAAGCAGATTCCCACGGACGCGGTTTCGGCGGGGCCGATGACGACCTCTCGCTCACGCTCTGACAAGATCTTCCAGTTCAGTACCTGGGTCCAGAACCGAGCCTGAGCCGATAGATCGTGCGCATCGATGACGATGTGGTGGAGGGATACAGTCACGCCTGCCAGTGTGCCAAGGCGCGGATGATCATGGTGCGGCGAGCCGCACGATCATGATGTCCAGGCGGGTACGGCGTTCGCGCGCTTCAGGCGGAAGTTCTGCGCCGGAAGCGGTCGGCGTCCCGGAGTGGACGATCCCGGCGCGGTGCGCCCGGCCCATTCTGGGCTGAAGGTCCCTCGCCTGCCACGCTCCACAGGCCGTCAACCGTGAAGCCCGCGGCCGACGTCCGCTTGTCAAGAGGCTGGGCGCTCTCTCGCTGGCGAAAAGCATTCAGCGGCCAGGATCCGACCCGGACGAGGGGCGCCACTGCCGCCTGATCAGCCCGTACACCCACGAGTCCGACACCTCGCCGTTCACGACGCAGTCTTCCCGCAACGTCCCTTCACGCACGAATCCGAGCTTTTCCAGGACGCGAGCAGATGCCGTGTTGCGCGTATCGGTCTCGGCCTGGACTCGGTTCAGGTCCAGCGTGTCGAATGCCCACTGCAGCAAGGCGCGCGCGGCCTCCGTCGCGTAGCCGTGGCCCCATGCCGCATCGTCGAGGCAGTATCCCATCGACGCGCTGCGATAGTCGGGGTTCCATCGGGTCAGACTGCACCAGCCGATAAATGCCCTGTCGGAAACACGGTCGATGGCCAGCCGCGCCCCGCTGCCTTCGTCCGCCATTTGCTGGCAAGCCGTGATGAAGCGTTCGGCGCGCGCTCGTTCGCTCCAGGGTGGCGCGTCCCAGTAGCGCAGCACACAGGCGCTGCTGTGCATCGCGAAGAGGGCGTCCGCGTCTGCGCTGGTCACGGGGCGCAGTAGCAGGCGAGCGGTGTGCAGCGTGGGGGTGGGCAAGGACATACGCGCCATGTTGCCTTGTCATGAGGGGCGGCCGGGCGGCGGCATAGGCCATGCCCTACGAGCGCGCGGCGCAAACGCCGTCCTGAGGAAGCAGGCAACTCTGTCAGACTCGCGTGTCCTCATTGCGTTCGCTAACCAAGAGGCGCTCGCTTCCCAGGCACCCAGCTAGACACGCGCCGCCGCCACCTTCTTCGGGGTGCGGCATGAGAGTAAGCCGGTCAGACCTCGCCGCGGGGGATGCACCACGAGCGTTCCGGACGCATAGCCTGACGGCATGAAGCTGCGGAGGCGGATCCGGTCTCGCAGTCGGTCGTAACCTTATGACCGGCATGACGGCACCGAGGACGACTTCAATGTTCTCGCAGGTATTCGTGGACGAGCTGAATGGCGACAGCGCCCTCGCCGACCGCAGTGGCGACGCGTTTGGTTGACCCGTGTCGCACGTCTCCGGCGGCGAAGACACCTGGAAGGCTGGTTTCCAGCAGGAGCGGAGGGCGTTCGAGTGGCCAGCTGGCGGTTGGTGCCCCGGATCGGTGCAGATCCCGACCGGTGAGGATGAAGCCGTGTTCGTCCCGCTCGACGGAGTCGCCCACCCAGTCGGTTTGCGGCTCGGCTCCGATCATCACGAACAGCGCCGCCGCGGGCGTGACCTCCATGGCACCGCTATCCCGATTGCGTAGCGTGAGGTTTTCCAGATAGGTGTGGCCGCCCCCGTCGATGATCTCGGTACGCAAGCGGACGCCGATGTTCGGTGTCTTGCCGATCTCGGTGATCAGGTAGTCGGACATGGTTGAGCTCAGGTCCGCGCCGCGTACGACCATCGTGACGCGGGTGGCGTACTTCGCCAGGTGGATCGCGGCCTGGCCGGCGGAGTTCCCCGCGCCAACGACGTAGACGATCCGGCCGTTCATGGCGCGTGCCTCGGCACCGGCGGCCCCGTAGAAGACACCGGCGCCGATCAACGCCTCCAGCGTCGGCAGGCCGAGACGCCGCCAGGAGACGCCCGCGGCGAGGACGACGGTGCGGGCGCGCACCTCGCTGCCATCGGTCGTCCGGACCACGCGCGCCGATCCTCGTGCGGTGAGCCGCGTCGCCCACTGCGAGACGACGAGATGGGATCCGAACAGCCACGCCTGTTCGAGCGCTCGGTTGGTGAGGTCCTCGCCGCTGAGCCCCCGCGGAAACCCGAGATAGTTGCGGATCATCGAGCTGGTTCCGGCCTGCCCGCCCGGAACGGCCGGCTCCAGCACCAACGTGCTCAATCCCTCCGAGGCGGCGTAGACCGCCGCAGCCAGGCCGGCCGGTCCGGCCCCGACGATCGCGACGTCGCACCTGTCGACATTGGGCCGGGTGTGCAAGCCCAGCTTGGCCACGATGTCCGGATACGACGGCTCGACCAGCACCGTGCCGTCGAAGTGCACGGCCACGGGCAGGCGTGAGCCGTCCAACCCGACCTCGTCCAGCAACGCCTGGCCCTCGCTCGAATGCTGCTCGAAGAACCAGAACGGGACACCGCTGCGGGCGAGCACATCTCGCAGTTCGTGTGATCGCTGCGACTGCTCAGCACCGACAATCCGGAACGCGACGGCCGTCGGCACGCGGAACCTCTCCCATGCGGCAAGGAACTCGCTGACCGCCGCATAGAGGATCCGTTCGAGCGGGCGCCACGGGTTGTACAGATGATAGTCGATCTGCCCGAGTGCCATCGCCGACACCGCCGGGTGCGTCGCGGACCAGTCACCGCGCTCGACCAGCAGGACCCGCTTGGCCGCCGGATGCAGCTCATGAGCCCGCACGAGGAAATCCACCGCGCCCATCTCGGTCAGCCGCTCATCCGCAATGAGCAGCGTCACATCCTTCGCAGCGCGGGCCAGATCAGCCAGCATGGTCAGCGCCGTGGTCGGCGAGGCGACGCCGACCACGCGATAGTCCGCCGTGAAGCGACGCCGCAGATCGGCGGACAGCCCCTCCCGAACGCTTTCATTCTCTGCGACCACAAGGAAGACCGGCTGCGGCACGTCCATCCTCCCGTCGGAGTGAACGCCTATCGCGGTCCGGGCACCGCACACGACGTGCGGCCCTGGCGGATTCGAACGCGCCCATCTCCCTGCACGCACTTTGCCCGCCGGGGCGCCGGCGTGTCGACCCCGCCACCCGACCGAATGCAACCCCGCACACCGGGGGCCCGGTCCGGTGGCAGGTGCATGATCATGGCGGCCCGGTGCCCTGCCGGCGCAGGTAGCCCAAGATTTACTGCTCGGTCGCCTGCGGATCACCCACGGAAACCCGAGTCGTGCCCATGATCGACAGACGTGAGGGCCTGGTCCGGCCGGCCCTCACCTTTCACATCCGTCCGACACGCCGTGGCGCCTCCGCCGCTGCGGCGCGGGACCGTGGCAGCGTAGGGGGACGGAGAGGAGACCGCCGTGCGCGACCACGAAATGCACTGCGCCGTCTGCCAGGCCGAGATGCCGTTCACCGCGCCGCCGTGCGACGAAGACCACGAGGGCGACTGCCCCGAGCTCGTGTGCGAAGGGTGTGGCAGCGCGATCGTCGTCGCCCCGGTGACGGTGTGGGTCCGCTCGCGAGGCACCGGCCTCGTCCCGCAGCAGCGCAGCGCCGCCTGATCAACGGGACGGTTCGGCGGGGAGCGCCGCCACGAAGGACGCGATGCGGGCGGCGACGGTCGCGGACTCGCGAACCCAGGCGAAGTGCACCGGACGGCCGTCGACCGCCGGAAGGCGTAGGCGTTCGCGGGTGACCGGCGCGGCGGGCACCTTGGCGAGCAGGTGGTCGAGCGTGCCGTGCGGCGTGTACCGGTCGCCGTCGAAGCTGATCGCGAGCACCGGCGTCCTCATCGCCGGCAGGGCCGCGTCGACGTCCACGCGGTAGCGACCGGTGCGGGCGCTGTCCGCCCAGTCGCTGATCACACCGCGGGCCTGCCGGCCGCCGAGCGTCCAGCCCGGCCATACCCGCAGCACCGTCGAAACGGCGTTGATCCCCTGCGTGTACGCGAGCACGGCCGAGCCGCCGCGCCGGTAGGCACGCCAGTACGGGAGCCCGACCGCCACGAGCACCAGGCCGTCCACGGGCGCACCGGGCTCGGCGGCCAGGTGCAGCAGGGCCGCCTGGCCGCCCAGGGAGTGGCCCACGAGGATCGCCTTTCCGCTCGGATACCACCGACGAACCGCCGCGAGCACCGTCCCCACGCTGGCGGCCAACTGCCGGTACGCCCAGCGGGACGTACGGGTCGGCGCCGGCCCGCTCTCCCCGGTGCCGCGCAGGTCGGCGACCACCGCCGTCAGCCCGGCCGCCTGCAGCTCCTGTGCGAAACGCCGATAGAACCCGGCCGGCGTGCCCATCGCCGGCCACACGATCGCCACCGAGGGGCCGCTCACGTCCGCGGTCGTTGCGCCGTCCGTCTTGTCGGTGGACGCGGGGGCCGGCGTCTCGGCCGATGCCGGTGTCGCCGCGTTAGCACCTGGGGTCCGTGCGGAGTAGATGGTCAGCGCGATCCCGTCGACGACCGCGCGGTGCGGGTCAGTCGCTGTCACGGAGACCGATCGCGAACGCCTCTTCCAGGTCGTGGCGCGAGTAGGCACGGAACGCGATGTGCGTGTCCGTGTTGATCACACCGGGCACCTTGGAGATGCCGCCGGCGATCGCCTCCGCGACCTGGTCGAACTCGCGCACCCGCACGACGGCGATCAGGTCGACGCCGCCGGCGACGGAGTAGACCTCGCTGACCCCGTCGAGGTTGGCGAGGGCCTCGGCCACCTCGGGGATCGAGTCGGTGGCGCAGTCGATCAGGACGATCGCGGTGATCACCGGGGGACTCCTCTCGTCGGTCTGGGGGAATGCTATGCCCTGACCGTGACGTCGCGACCGGCGCGGATCACCCGCTCCAACCGCTCGCCCACGGCGACCGTCGCGCGCGGCCACACGACGCAACGGTGGACGGCCCCGGCGACCGTGGCGCCGGCGCCGACGACGGACTCCGCGACCGTGCCGGACACCGTCGCGGCGGGGTCGACCAGCGCCGCGCCCCCGGCGGCGTGCAGGTTGGCGGCGAGGTAGTCGGGCGGGGTGCCGGTGTCGAGGTAGGTGCCGCCGAAGACGACCACCTCGAGCGCTCCGGCCGCTTCCGCCGGACGCCAGACCGTCCGGACCAGCTCGCCCGGGGTGGGCGACAGCTCGCGTACGTACCGCCAGGGCAGCAGCGAGAACCCGGCGAAGCGGTGGCCGGAGAACCCGCTGGGGCCGTCGACCGCGGTGATCGGCTGGCCGAGCAGCCGTACGCTCTCGCCGTCCCAACCCTCCACGAGCGTGGCGATGTCGGCGCCCGGCTCGGCCCCTGGATCCGCGAGGTAGGCGTCGGCGTTGGCAACGAGCACGCCGCGGCCGCCGACCCAGTCGCGCAGGTTGCCGATGCCGCCGGAGGTGCCCAGCGGACCGTGCGGCTCGACCGACACGTGGCCCCGCCGGCCGACGTGGTCGACCACCTGCTCGCCCAGGTAGCTGGCGTTGACCGCGACCAGTCCCGGCCCGGTGAGGCCGAGGCCGGCCAGACGCGCCAGCGCGCGGTCGAGCAGCGGCACGTTGCCGACCGGGCACAGCGCCTTGGGCACCTGGGCGGTGAGCGGCCGCAGCCGCCGCCCCTCACCCGCGGCCAGGACGACCCCACACAGGTCAGCCACCGCGCACCTCGCCGTCGCGTCGACGGCACCGACCGGGGTCGATCATGAACATGCGACCGGGGGAGCGCTCCCGAACCGCCCGCACGCTCATGATCGGCGCGGGGGTGGGGCGGCGAGGGTCAGCCACCGGCGGCCTCGATGATCCGGGCCTGGTCGGCGGCATGCTGGGCGGCGAGCGGGCCGAGGCCATAGAAGGCGAGCACCCGTGCGGTCGCCGTCGACAGCCGGGGCAGGTCGTCGAACGAGAACCAGCGCGCCTCCCACACCTCCGCGCCGTCAACGACCAGCTTCGTCGACGAGGCCGGCACGAACCCCTCGAAGACCATGTCGACCCAGCCGGCGGCGTGCACGATCGCGTTGGGCGAGGCGGGGCGCAGGTCGCGTGGCCGGATCCGGACTCCGGTCTCCTCGGCGAGCTCACGAGCCGCGCCCACGACCGGCGGCTCCTTGCTGTGCAGCAGCCCGGCCGGCAGGCCCCAGCCCCGCCCGGGCGGTTGACGCAGCAGTAGTATCCGGCCTGGCTCGGGCGCCTCGCTGTCCCGGATGATGCAGACGCCGCCGACGATGTACTTGCGCACGAACACCCGCACGATGCGCCGCCGCAGGGCGTGCGGCAGCCCGTAGAAGGCGGCGTAGGCGAGCGCGCGGGCGCGACGGCGGGTGGAGCGCACAAGCAAAGGCTAGAGGGTCAGTCGCGGCGGTCGACGAGCGCGACGAGCTGGTCGGCCACCGTGTCGGGCGAGATCGTCCGGTCGACGACCGCGACCAGCATCGCCTCGAGATCGGGGTAGCCCATCTCGTCAGCGAGCTGGCGCAGGGGTTGGTCGTTGGACAGCCCGCGGTCGTGGCGGCGCAGCGCCAGACCGATCGTGGCCATGCCGAGGCGGACCTTGTCGGCGATCGTGATGCCGGGCTCGTCGTGGTCGGAGAACCACCGCTTGATCTGCATCTGTGCGTGGGACGACTTGACGAAGCTCAACCAATCGCGGTGCGGACCGGTCGGTGTCGCCGCGACCTCCGGGCCGGTGTTGCCCTCGGCTTCGGTGAAGATCTCCACCACGTCGCCGTCTTCGAGCTCGGAGGACAGCGGCGCGAGCCGGCCGTTGACGGCGGCGGCGAGGCAGTGGTCGCCCTTCTCGACGCCGAGCTCGTAGGCAAGGTCGACCGGGGTGGCGCCGGCGGGCAGCACGACCTGGCGGCCGTCGGCGAAGACCTGGATCTGCGTCTCGGACAGGTCGCAACGCAGGGACGCCAGGAACTGGGTGGCATCGGCGGTCTCCTGCTCGAAGTCGAGCACCCGCCGGAGCCAGTCGAGCTGGTCCGCCCGCGCCATGTCCATGGCTTCGAGGGACTTGGGGTAGCGGAAGTGGGCGGCGATGCCGTACTCGGCGAGCTGGTGCATCTCGTCGGTGCGGATCAGCACCTCGACCGACCGGTCGTCGGGCCCGCGGACCGTCGTGTGCAGCGACCGGTAGAGGTTGTTCTT
>DATDJX010000300.1:0-3085 GCA_036520275.1 Asanoa sp. | reverse complement strand
AGGCACGGCGCACGCTGCGAGCCGCGAGCTCGAGCAGCTCGACTCCGTGCTGTGGGCCGAGCCGAACCTCCCGGTGAAGGCCGGCGCCGCGGCCACGGACGATGCCTACTTCGACCTCCTCTGGGGCCTCGACAACACCGGCCAGACGGTCGAGGGCGCCGCCGGCGAGCCGGGCGTGGACGTGAACGCGCTGGAGGCGTGGGACACGACGCGGGGTGCCGGCACGGTCGTCGCCGTGGTGGACAGCGGAGTGGCGGCGGACCACCCGGACATCGCCCCCGCGATCTGGACGAACGCCGGGGAGGTGCCCGGCAACGGCCTGGACGACGACGGGAACGGCTTCGTCGACGACGTGCACGGCTGGGACTTCTGGGACTCGGACAACAAGCCCGACGACTACCACTCACACGGAACGCACGTTGCCGGGACGATCGCCGCTCGCGCGGACAACAAGACCGGGATCGCGGGCGTGGCACCCGAGGCGAAGGTGCTGCCGGTGCGGGTCCTGAATGACTCGAACGCCGGCCGCATCTCCGACGTCGCCAACGGCATCGCCTACGCGGCACTGATGGGCGCGGACGTCATCAACCTGAGCATCGGAACACCGCCGGAGGCGGACTTCCCGCCGTCGCAGGCCGAGCGCGAGGCGATCGAGCTGGCCGGCGCGCAGGACGCGCTGGTTGTGGTCGCCGCAATGAACGACAGCCAGGACAACGACACGGGCCACACGCCCATCTGGCCCTGCAACTTCCCGAACGCCAACCTCGTCTGCGTCGCCGCGATCGACTCGGACGGCGGGCTGTCGAGCTTCTCGAACTGGGGGGCGCAGTCGGTGGACGTCGGCGCGCCGGGCAGGTCGATCCTCAGCCTGAACCCGGACTGGTTCCGGCTCACACCGCCGGGCGTCGAGGAGTTCGAGTCGGGCATCGCGACGCGCTGGTACGGCAACGGCACCTGGGCGGGCACGACGGCGTTCGCCGCTACCGGCAGCTGGTCGCTCACGGACAGCCCGGCGGGCAACTACGCGAGCAACACGACGCCCTGGGCCGCGATGACGAACGGCGTGGACCTCACCGGCCAGCACGGCTGCCGGATCAACTACGCGATCAGGGGCAAGGTGCTCGACGGCGACTATTTCGTGACCGGGATGCTCGACCACAACGGGACCGGGCACGTGTCGTTCGCCGACAGCGTGGACACGCATGGCGAGTTCGAGACCTTCTCGGACGGAATCTCAGCCGCCGATGGAGACCCGGACGTCCACGGGGTCTTCCAGCTCTCCACCGACGCCGGCGGCACGGCCGACGGCGTGTACGTCGACGACCTCCGTTTCATCTGCCGCGCCTCTGATTACGACGGGGACAGCTACTTCTACAACGAGGGGACCTCGATGGCGACGCCGCACGTGTCGGGCATTGCGGCGCTCGTGCGTGCCGCAGTGCCGGGAGCCACCGCCGCGCAGGTGGCCCAGGCGATCCGCGAGGGCGCGGTCCACCTCGACTCGCTCGCCGGGAAGACCGTGACGGGCGGCCGCGCGGACGCTCCGGGAGCGATCGAGGCCACGCGGTGGCTGGCACGCCCGGTCCCGGCGCCTCCCGCGGACCCGCCGTCCGGCGACCCGCCATCCGGCGGCGGCAGCGGGGGCGATCGCACCGCGCCCGCCGCGCGGATCGCACGCGCGTCGCTACGACGGGGCGTCCTCTCGCTCCGGCTGTCGTTCCCGAATGAGACCGGCCCGGTGACGGGCACGGTTCGGGTGGCCAAGCTCGCGCGCGCGGCGGTGCGCTATCGCGCCCGTCCCGGGCGGCCGGTCGTCGTGAAGGTCAAGCTCCGGACTGTGGCCGGCCGTGCCGTCGTCACCGTCCAGGCAATGGATGCGGCGGGGAACGCGTCCGTGATGAAGACCCGGGTGAGGCTGCGAGCGCCCTAAGCTCCCCGCCGCATGGCGGCGGCGGAGGAGACCTTCCAGCGGCTGGTCGCGCAGCTCGACTACCCGATGTTCATCGCGACGGTCGCGGCGGGCGGCGAGCGGGCCGGCTGCCTGATCGGGTTCGCCACCCAGTGCAGCATCGACCCGCCGCGCTTCCTGGCCGGCATCTCGGACAAGAACCGGACGTTCCGCGTGGCGAGGGGCGCCGACACGATGGCGGTCCATCTCGTGCCCGAGGACGCCGGCGACCTGGCCGAGCTGTTCGGTGGCGAGACCGGCGACGAGGTGGACAAGTTCGCGCGCTGCGACTGGCGCGAGGGGCCGGGCGGGGTGCCGCTGCTCGACGGCTGCCCGAACCGGTTCGCCGGCCGCATCGTCGAGCGGATCCACTTCGGCGACCACGTGGGCATGGTGCTCGAGCCGTTCTTCGCGGAGGCGGACGAGGAGTCGGCCCAGCTCGGCTTCCACCGCGCCCAGCGAATCGAGCCCGGTCACGAGGCCTGATTGACGGGCACGTTCATCAACGTCGGGGCGATCCTCGCGGGGACCCTCATAGGCGTGCTGCTGGGCGGCAGGCTGCCCGAGGGGCTGCAGCGGCGCGTGCTCGCGGGGCTCGGCCTGGTGACACTCGTCATCGGCGTGGACCTCGCGCTCGCCTGGCGCCACACCAGCCCGCTCTACGTGCTCGGCGCCGTGCTGCTCGGAGGGATGGCCGGCGAGGCGATCGGCATCGAGGACCGGCTCCAGGGGTTGGGTGACCGGATCCAGCGGCGCGTCCGCGAGGCGCGCGGCGGCGACTCGCCCGTGAGCGAGGCGTTCTTCACCGCGAGCCTCCTGTTCTGCGTGGGCCCGCTGGCGGTGGTCGGCGCGATCCAGGACGGGCTGACCGGCAACTACGAGGCGCTCGCGACGAAGGCGATGCTCGACGGCTTCGCCTCGATCGCGCTGTCGGCGACCCTCGGCTGGGGCGTTGCGCTGGCCGCGGTGACCGTGCTCGTCTACCAGGGCGCGCTGTCGCTGGGCGCGACCCTGTTCGAGGACGTCCTGCAGGGCGAGGCGCTCGACGCGCTGACGAGCGCCGGCGGCGTGCTGATCCTCGGCATCTCGCTGAAGCTCTTGGAGGTGGCCGACGTGAAGGTCGGGAACTTCCTCCCC
>DATDJX010000299.1:0-2404 GCA_036520275.1 Asanoa sp. | reverse complement strand
GGCAAATGACCACGAGCAGCTTCGCCGGGTTGTACCGCCAACCACCGTGCCCGGCCGGCTTCGCTCCGGCGGCGGTGAACGGGCCGTGCAGTACGCCGACCGCGAAGGACCGCCGGTCGACCAGTGCCTGACGAATCGGTTTCGCGCGATCTGCGTCGGCGTGGGAGGGTGGCCGGATGGCGGGGGCGGAGATCGCCTGTGACGAGTCGGGCTACGAGGGCGAGAAGCTCATCGGCACGACGACCGACGTGTTCGCGCACGGCAGCGTGCGCCTGACGGTCGAGGCGGCAGCCGGCTGCATGCGCGAGCTCCGGGAGCGGATCCAGTCGCCGGCCACCGAGTACAAGGCAAACCACATCCTGCGCGAGAAGCACCGCGCTGCCCTCGAGTGGACGCTGGGGCCGTTGGGACCGCTGTGCGGGCATGGCCACGTGTTCCTCATCGACAAGGAGCACTACGTGCGGCGCAAGCTCGCCGACGCCCTCGGCGCCGACGTCACCGCCGTGCGCGACCTTGCCGCCGCCAACGACCTGATGCGCGCCAGATACAACGGCGGCGACGTGGTCGACGCGTTCTACGCGAGCGCCCCGGCCCTTGCCGCCACGCGGCCCCGCGCGGAGGCGTTCCGGATCTGGCTGCGCGACCAGCCGCCGGGCACGTCGTACCTCGACCCGCTGGTCCCCGCCATCGCCCGCGCCGTGGCACGGTGGAGCGCCGACGGGCCGGTCACGGTTGTGCACGACCGGACCAACACGCTGCGCCCGGAGCGGCTCGCCGCCATCCGCGCGCAGATCGGCGCGCCGTTGGCCGCGCTGCGGCTCACCGACTCCTTCACCGACCCCCGGGTCCAGGCCGCCGACCTGCTCGCCGGCGCGGCCCGCCGGATCGCCGAGGACGCGCGCCACGACCGCCCCGACCCGGCGCTTACCGAGCTGCTGCGCCCCTACGTCGACGCCCGGTCGGTCTGGGGCGACGCGCGGACCTGGGCGCTGATCGGGCCGTCGGCGTAGGAGCGAGACTGCCGCCATGGCGACGGAGGAGTGGTGGCCCGGGTCACGAGAACGAGATCGAACCGGTTCGTCCGCGACGGCCGGGCGATCGTGGCGGGCGGGCCAGCCACGACCGGGTGGTACCCCGTCCGGCGACGGCCCCCGGCCTGAGCGCCCGCGCAGTGGGAAGCTGGCCCTGACACGAGGAGGCGCCATGGATCAGCTCGAACCGATCGAACGCGCGTCCGTCGACGAGCTACGTGCGCTGCAGCTCGACCGGCTGCGCTGGTCGCTGCGCCACGCGTACGACGGCGTGCCGCACTACCGCGCGGCGTTCGACGCGGCCGGCGCGCATCCGGACGACCTCAAGGAGCTCGCCGATCTGGCCCAATTCCCCACCACCGCCAAGGCCGACCTGCGCGGCAACTATCCCTTCGGGATGTTCGCCGTGCCGCGCGAGCGGGTGGTCCGCATCCACGCGTCGTCCGGCACCACCGGCAAGCCCACCGTGGTCGGCTACACCCGGGACGACATCGCCACCTGGGCCCGATTGATGGCCCGGTCGATCCGCGCGTCCGGCGGCCGGCCGGGTGATGTCGTACACGTCGCGTACGGGTACGGCTTGTTCACCGGCGGCCTCGGTGCGCACTACGGCGCCGAGGAGCTCGGCTGCACCGTCGTGCCGGTCTCCGGCGGCATGACGGAGCGCCAGGTGACGCTGATCCAGGACTTCCGGCCACGGGTGATCATGGTGACGCCGAGCTACCTGCTGGCGATCGTCGACGAGATGCGGCGCCAGGGCGTCGACCCGCGGTCGACGTCGCTGGAGGTCGGCATCCTGGGTGCCGAGCCCTGGACCGAGGACATGCGCCGCGAGATCGAGGAGCAGCTGGGCATCGACGCGGTCGACGTCTACGGCCTGTCCGAGGTGATGGGCCCGGGCGTCGCCAACGAGTGCGTGGCGACCAAGGACGGCCCGCACATCTGGGAGGACCACTTCTATCCCGAGATCATCGACCCGGTCACCGGCGACGTGTTGCCCGACGGCGAGTTCGGCGAGCTGGTGTTCACCTCGCTGACCAAGCAGGCGATGCCGGTGGTCCGGTACCGCACCCGGGATCTCACCCGGCTGCTGCCGGGCACGGCACGACCCATGCGGCGGATGGAGAAGATCACCGGGCGGACGGACGACATGATGATCGTCCGCGGGGTCAACGTGTTCCCGACCCAGATCGAGGAGGTGATCCTGCGGGTGCCCGCGCTGTCCCCGCACGTCCAGTGCGTGCTCGACCGCGCCGGGCGGCTCGACACCCTGACCGTCAGGGTCGAGCGCCGCCCGGAGGTCGCGCCGGCCGACGGCGACGCCGCCGGCGCCCAGCTCGCGAGCATGGTGAAGAACGGCATCGGGGTGACGG
>DATDJX010000298.1:0-11348 GCA_036520275.1 Asanoa sp. | reverse complement strand
GAGCCCTTCCAGCGCGGCCACCGTCAGCGAACCCAGCGTGGGCAGGTGGTAGCCGCCCTCGTGCACGGCCACCACCGGCACGCCGAGCGCGTGCACCAGCGCGCCGGAACGGCGGTAGCCGTCCGCCGTCACGCGCAACGGGCTTTCCGGGTCCTCGGCCGCCGCGTCCACGCCGAGCGACACCACGACCGCCTCGGGCCCGAACGCCGCGGCCGCCTCGCACACGAGGGACACCGCGGTCAGCCAGCCGTCGTCGCCGGCGCCCGGCGCGACCGGCGCGTTGCGGTTACCGCCGCGGCCGGCGGCGCGACCGGTCTCGTCGGCGAACCCCGCATAGTGCGGGAACCAGCCGTGCCCGGGGTCGACGTGCGCCGAGCCGTAGAACACGTCCGGCCGATCGTAGAAGATGGCTTGGGTTCCGTTGCCGTGGTGGGCGTCCACGTCGACGACCGCCACCCGCGCCACCCCGGCCGCGCGCAGCGCCTGCGCGGCCACCGCCGCGTTGTTGAGGTAACAGGAGCCGCCGTAGGCCTCCCGGGTCACGTGGTGGCCCGGCGGCCGGCAGATCGCGTACGCCGCGGGAGCTCCCGCGACCACCAGCTCCGCAGCGGTCTGGGCGGCGTCGGCCGCGGCGCGGGCCGCCTCCCAGGTGCCCGGTCCCACGAGCGTCATCGTGTCGTAGCACCAGCGCCCGGCGCGCCCATGGATCGCGGCCGGTTGACGCACCGGCAGCCCGCCGAGCATCGCCGCGGTCGGGAAGACGTACGGCACGACCCGGTCCTGCCATTCGCGGAGCCCGGCCGCGTCCCACGTCCGGTACACGGTGGACAGATGCTCCAGGAGGTCGGGATCGTGGACCGACGCCAGGACCGTGTCGTCGTGACCGGCCGCGGGCACGATCGTCGCGCCGGCCGCCGCGACGGATGAGCGCAGGATCGCCGCCCGCTCGGGCAGCTCCGTGCCCGGCATCGGGACGCCGATCCAGACCTCCTGCTTCGGCTCGTGCCGCATGCAGTCCGACGCCCAGACCGCCGGCAGACCCTCGATCATCGGCGTCCTCCCCGGGTTAGGCTGCGCTCATGCCGCGCGCCGCCGACCTGGGTATCAGGATCGGGACGATGCCGGGCGGGCCGAGCGACACGGTGCTCGACGTGCCGGGCGTCGGTGTGGGGCACGCCACCGTCCGCCGCGACGAGCCGGACCCGCCGCACGGTCGTGGCGTGGCGCGTACCGGGGTGACGGTGCTGGACCCGGGCGGCAACGGCTTCCGCGAGCCCGTGCCGGCCGGCGGCGCCGTGCTCAATGGCGCCGGCGAGTGCACCGGCTTCCTCTCCGCCGCCGAATGGGGCCTGGTCGAGACGCCCGTGTTCCTCACCAACACGATGCAGGTCGGCCGGGTGTACGACGCGGCGTGCGAGCTGCTGATGGCGGAGGATCCCGGGATCGGTGCCGAGGACGTGGTCATCCCGGTCGTCGCCGAGTGCGACGACAGCTTCCTCAACGACTCGCGCCGGATGCAGGTCACCGCCGAGGACGTGGCGGCGGCGCTGCGCGAGGCCCGCGGCGGCGGCCTGCCCGCGGAGGGCGCGGTCGGCTCCGGCACCGGCATGAGCTGCCTGGGCTACAAGGGTGGCATCGGCACCGCGTCCCGGGTCACGCCGGACGGCCACACCCTCGGCGTCCTGCTGATGTCGAACTTCGGCGAGCGTGGCCGGCTGACCGTCGACGGCGTGCCCGTCGGCCGGCTGCTGGCGCCGCCCGGCCCGCCGGAGGCGGCGGTGCCGAGGCCCGCCGGCTCGTGCATCGTCCTCGTCATCACCGACGCGCCTGTCGATCCGGCCGGCTGCCAGCGGCTGGCCCGCCGGGCCGGGCTCGGCCTCGCCCGCACCGGTTCGACCGCACACCACGCCAGCGGCGAGATCTTCCTCGCGATGGCGACCGGGCTGCGCGCGGCGCGCGGGACGGCGCCGGCGGCGACGCCGTTGCAGGGCCGCGAACTCGACCCGCTGTTCGCCGGCGTCGTGGACGCGACCGAAGAGGCGGTCCTGAATAGCCTTCTGCAGGCCGAAAACGTCACCGGCCGCGCCGGCAACACGTCGTACGCGCTGCCGGCGGCCGACGTCGTCCGGCTCCTGCGCGCCCACGGCCGCCTCCCCTGACCCGGCGAGCGACCACCGCTCACGCCACTCCCCCATGATCCCGGCACCCTTGATCACGGTTCGCGCCCGGCCGCGCCGGCGCGTCTGGCCGACCTCCGGCACCCAGAGATCAAGGACGCCCTGGTCATGGTCCAGGTGTGCGTTGCTGGGGGATCAGGCCGACGGGATGCAGCAGGCAGGCGGCGACGTGATCCTCGGTCGCCGCCAGGACCGGCAGCGTCGCGGAGACGCAGCCGCCCGATACGCCCGCCGCCTTGGCGCGGCCGTCGGCGAGGGCCGGGCAGCGCTGGTGGAACCGGCAGCCCCGCGGCATCCGGCTCGGGTCGGGCGCCTCGCCGCGCAGGACGATCGGCCGCCGTCCGGGAAGGACGGACAGCAGGGCCTCCGTGTACGGGTGGTGCGGCGCGCCGAGCACGATCTCGGTCGGGCCGCTCTCCACGATCCGGCCGAGGTACATGACGGCGAGCCGGTCGGCGATGTTCCACGCGAGACCGAGGTCGTGGGTCACCACAAGGACCGAGAGCCCGAGGTCGTCGCGCAGCGACAGCAGAAGCGCGAGGATCTCGCCGCGCACGGAGGCGTCCAACGAGGACACCGGCTCGTCGGCGACGATCACCGACGGGTCGAGCACGAGCGCGCCGGCGATGACGACCCGCTGGCGCTGCCCGCCGGACAGCTCGTGCGGATAGCGCGCGAAGAACCGCTCGGCCGGCCGGAGCCCCGCGCGGGACAATGCCCGGGCGACCAGCTCGCGCTCGTCGCCGGGCACGCGGTGGATCCGCAGGCCCTCGGCGACGGCCTCATAGACCGCGCGGCGGGGGTTGAGCGCGCCGGTCGGATCCTGCAGCACCAGCTGCACGTGCCGGCGGAACCCCTTGAGGCCGGACCCGCGGTAGTCCAGTGGCCGGCCCGCGTACTCGACCGTCCCCTTCCACGGCCTTTCCAGGCCCAGCATCGAGCGGGCGAGCGTGGTCTTGCCGCAGCCGGATTCGCCGGCGAGCGCCACGATCTCGCCCTCGCCGATCGCCAGCGAGACGCCATCCACGGCCCGGATCAACGGCGCCCTGCGCGTGCCGCCGAAGCCGACGTGCAGGTCGCGGACGGCCAGGACGTCGGTCATGCCGGCACGCCTACGTGGACGCACGCCGCCTCGCGGTCGAGGCCGGCCGGGCGCAGCCGGACGTCCTCCGCCGCGCACAGCGGCACCGCCTCAGGGCAGCGCGGCCGGAACGGGCAGCCGCTGGGCAGCTCGCGGGGGTCGGGTGGGTCGCCCGGCAGGCCGTGTGGGGCCAGCCGCGACATGCGGTCGCCGACGACCGGGAAAGCCGCCGCCAGCGCCCGCGCGTACGGGTGGGCGGCGGAGTCGAACAGCCGGCCGCCCGGGCCGTGCTCGACGATCCGACCGGCGTACATGACCGCCACCCGGTCGCAGGCGTCGGCCAGCACCGACAGGTCATGGCTGATCAGCAGCAGGCCGACCCGTCGGTCGCGCACCAGATCGCGCAGCAGCGCGAGCACCTGCGCCTGCACCATCACGTCGAGCGCGGTTGTCGGCTCGTCGGCGATGACCAGCTGCGGGTTGCACGCCAACGCCATCGCGATCATCACCCGCTGCCGCTGGCCACCGGACAGCTCGTGCGGATACGACCCCGTCCGCCAGGCCGGCACGCCGACCTGCTCGAGCAGGTCCGTCGCGCGCCGGGCGGCCGCCTTTGCCCCCGTTCCCGGCTCGTGGACGAGGATCGGCTCGGCGATCTGCCGCCCGATGCGCTGCACCGGGTTGAGGCCGTGCAGGGCGCCCTGGAAGACGATCGACGCCTCGCTCCACCGCACCGCCCGCAGTTTGCCCCACGACATCGCCAGCACGTCCTGATCCTCGAGCAGCACCTCCCCGGTCACCGTCGCGGTGGCCGGCAGCAGGCGGAGCACGGCACCGGCCAATGTGGACTTTCCGCAGCCGGACTCCCCGGCGATGCCGACTGTCTGGCCCGCCTCGACGGTCAGGTCCACGCCACGAACGGCCGGCAGCTCTCCCCCGCCCGTGCGGTAGGTCACCGCCAGGTCGCGGATGTCCAGCAGGGTCATACCCGCCCCCGGAGCCGGGGATCGAGGACGCGTTCGACCGCGCGACCACAGAGGTTGAAGCCGAGCACGGTGACCGCCACCGCGAGGCCGGGGAAGACCGCCCACCACCAGGCGCCCCGGCTGACCGCCCCGGCCGAGTACGCCCCGTCGAGCAGCGTGCCCCAGGACGGGTTGAGCGGGTCGCCGAGCCCGAGGAAGGACAGCGTGGTCTCGGCCAGGATGGCGATCGACACGGACAGTGTGGTGTTGGCGAAGACCACCGGCATCACGTTCGGCAGCACGTGCCGGGTGATCTGGTGCCAGTTGCCCGCCCCGAGCGCCTTGGCCCGCTCCAGGTACGGCCGGCCCTCGACGGCGAGCGCCTGCGCACGGACCAGCCGGGCCGTGACCGGCCACGACGTGATACCGATGACCACGATGACCGCGAGGACCTTCGGCAGGTCCGGCCAGCGATCCCGCAGCACGGTCGCGAGCACGATGGCCAGCGGCAGGAACGGGACGACCAGGAAGAAGTCGGTGACCCGGTCGAGCAGTCCGCCGGGCCGGCCGCGGAAGTGGCCCGCGGCGACCCCCACCACCGTGCCGATGACCATCGAAATGGCGGTCGCGGTCAGGCCGACGAGCAGGGAGGTACGGCTGCCCCAGACGACCATCGTGAGCACCGAGCGGCCGTCGTCGTCGGTGCCGAGCGGGTAGGCGCCGGACGGCCCGACGAGCGGCGGCCCGCTGGCCCGGGTCACCGACAGCTCGTCCGCGTCGACGAACAGCGGTGCCATCACCGCGACGGCGACGCACACCAGCAGCAGGACGAGCCCGATGACCCCCTCCCGGTCGCGTCGGAAGGCGTTCCAGAACGCGGCGAGCGCGCGGCGCCGGCGCTGCCGGGCGAGCGCGCGGGGGGTCAGGGCGGTCGCCGTCATGCCAGCCGCACCCGCGGGTCGATGAACGGGTAGATGAGGTCGGCGACCAGGTTGAGCAAGATCACCGAGGCCGAGAACACCAGGAACAAGCCCTGCAGCAGCGGGATGTCGGGACCGCTCAGCGCCTCGTACGACAGGTAGCCCAGGCCCGGCCAGCTGAACACCGTCTCCACCGTGATGGCGCCGGAGACCACGTACCCCAGGCTCATGAAGAACAGCGTCAGCGTCGGGAGCAAGGCGTTGGGCAGGGCGTGCCGGCTCAGCACCTGGTCGTCCCGCAGACCCTTGGCGCGCGCGGTCGTCAGGTAGTCGGCGTACCGCTCGTCGAGTACGGACGAGCGCATGACGAGCGAGTACTCGGCGATATACACCAGGGTCAACGTCGCGCAGGGCAGCACCAGGTGGTAGAGCGCGTCGACCGCCGGGTTGAGGCCGCCGCGCGGGTCGGTCATGCCGCCGCTCGGGAACAGCGCCAAGCCGGTCGTCGAGCCGAACAGCAGGAGGAGCAGCAGGCCGAACCACCATTCCGGCAGCGAATAGAGGCCGATCGCCGCGCCGCTGGTCAGCTTGTCGAACGCACGGCCGTGCCGCCAGCCCGCCCGGGCGCCGAGCCACATGCCGATCAGCGCGGCCAGCACCACCGAGGTGCCGGAGAGCAGGACCGTCGGCCAGAGCCGTTCGGCGATCAGCTCGGTGACCGGGCGGTTGCCCATCGACCAGGAGTCGCCGAGGTTGCCGCTGACCGTCGCCATGGCGTACCGCCAGAACTGCACAGGCAGCGGTTCGCCGAGGCCGAGCTGCTGCCGCAGCTGGATCAACCGCTCAGGGTTGGCCGCCCGGCCACGCAGGAACGCCTTCGCCGGGTCGCCCGGCATCAGCCGGAACAGCACGAAGTTGAAGACCAGCACGAAGGCCAGCGTGAGTGCCGCGCCGAACAGCTTGCGCAGCACCCACCGACCGCCACCGGCGCGCGAGATGCGTCGGCCGGCCGCCGCGACCTCGGCCGTCTCGCTCGCCGAGGCGACCGCGGGGATGGCCATGCGCGACTACTCCCGGTCGTCCGCTGTGGACCGCCGGCGCAGGGCCACGACCAGCACGGCGACCGCTGCGGCGCCGACCACGCCGCCGGCGACGCCGAGCACGAGGCCCAGGCCGGTTCCCTCGTCCTTCGGCTTCTCGGCGACCGGCTCCACCGAGCGGTACGAGTACGTGCCGTACTGGAAGACGAACGAGCCGCCGTCGGTCGGCTGCCGCTGTAGGCCGGTGAACCGGTCGCTGCGGTAGGCCTCCGGGTTGTCGTAGTACCAGATCGTCGAGTAGACGACGTCGTCGTAGAGCATCTGCTGCGCCTGCTTGATGACCTCCGCACGCTGTCCCGGGTCGAGCAGGGTCTTCTGCTTCTTGTAGAGCGCGTCGAAGGCGGGGTTGCAGTAGAAGCTGTCCGACCACCCCGCGGCCACCTCGCCCGCGTCGGTGTACGAGCGCTGGTCGCAGGTGAACACCGAGAGCTGGAAGTCGGGGTCGGGCTCGACGACCCAGCCCCACTGGAACATGTCGTACTCGCCCTTGCCGATCACCTCGGTGAGGTTGTCCTCCGACATGATCTGGACGTTGACCTTGATGCCGATCTGGCCGAGCCAGTCCCGGACGTACTCGACCGCCTTCTTCGACTCCTCGGAGTTGTCGCGGCCGAACAGGCGCAGCTCCAGCCGCGTGCCGCCCTTGGCGCGGATGCCGTCGGCGCCCTTGACATAGCCGGCCGCGTCCAGTGTGGAGTTGGCCTTCGCGAGGTCGAACCCCCGGGCGCCGCCGCCGGGATTCCAGTGCCAGTTGGGGTAGATCGGCGGGATGACACCGCTGCCCTCGCTGCCGTGTCCGCGCAGGACCTTCTCGAGCAGCGTCTTGCGGTCGATCGCGTAGTCGATGGCCAGGCGTACCTGCTTGTCGGTCAGCGCCGGGTTGCCGTTGCCGATCTTCTTGCCTTCGATCGTCTCGGCGCCGAGGTTGTAGGCGATCTCGCTGAAGCCCGAGTACTTGGAGGAGCTCGTCGTGATGCCGGGCTGGTTCTGCAGCGACTCCAGCACGCCGTACGTGACGTCGTTGAGCATGTCGATCTCGCCCTTCTTCAGGGCGTTCGCCATGGCTTCGTCGTTGGTGAAGACACGGATGATCAGCTCGTCGATCTTCGGCGCGCCGGCCCAGTAGGACTTGTTGGCCGCGAACCGGTAGTACTGTCCGCTCTTCACCTCGGTCAACGTGAACGGCCCGCTGCCGACCGGCTTATTGTCGTTGGCGTACTCCTTGACCTTCTTTGACGGCACGTCTCTCCAGATGTGCTCGGGCACGATCGGCACCAGCAGCCGCAGCATGCTCGGGCTCGGCTCCTCGGTGGTCATGACCACCGTGTTGGCGTCGGTCGCCTCGATCTTGCTGATCTGGTCGACGTACGCGGCGTACTGCGCGTTCTCCTGCTCGCCGTCCTTGGCGCGCTGGAACGAGTAGGCGACGTCCTTCGCGGTCAGCGGCTGCCCGTCGGACCACTTCACGCCCTGCCGGATGTGGTAGGTCCAGACCTTCCCGTCCGGCGACGTCTCCCAGCTCTCCGCGAGGTTGGGCACCGCGGAGAAGTCGCTGGCGCTCGAGCCGGTCAGGTAGTCGTACACCAGTTGGTAGACCTCGTACGCCGTGGCGACGACGCCCATGTACGGGTTGAAGGAGTCGATGTCCTGCTTGACGCCGAGCACGAACGTCGAGCGGCCGTGCTCGGGGACGGCGCTCGCGCCCCCCGATCCGCTGCCGCTCACCGACGGCGACGGGGAGTCCTCGGCCGCGGCGGGACCGGACGGGAGCGCGAGCGCGGTCAGGGCGGCGACGGCGAGCGCGGCTACGGCGGCCAGCCGGCGACGCGGCCGGGCTGACTGATCGGTCAGTCTGCCGGAAGGGCTCATCGGATCCTCCGTTTTGTGGGACGGGGTCGGCCGGATAACCTCCGGCCATGCCACAGGACGCCGAGGTTCCCGTCGCGCCGGTCGAACCGGTGCGTCGGATGCTGCACGGCGCGGAGCGCATCGACGAGTACGGGTGGATGCGGCGGCCCGACGACCCGCGCCTCGCCGCGTACCTGCGCGCGGAGCGCCGGCTCTACGACGTGGCCACCGGTCATCTGGAGCGCCTCCGCACCGACCTGTTCGACGAGGTGGAAAGCCGCATCCCGCCGACTGAGTCGTCAGTCAGTTGGAGGCGTGGTGACTGTTTCTACTACACCCGCACGGTCACCGGAAGCGACTACGAACAGTTCTTGTCAAGCCGTAACAAGGACGACGCAGGGACCGTGTTGCTCGATGGCGCGGATTTCGCGGATACGTCGGGATATGTGGAGATCGGCGTCCGATCCGTCAGCCCGGACGGTCGCTTCCTCGCCTACTCGGTCGATACGACCGGCGACGAGGTCTACGCCCTGCGGTATCGCGATCTCGCCACGATGCGGGACCTTCCGGACGCCGCGCCGCGCAGCTACTACACCGGTGCGTGGAGCGCGGACTCGCGGACGTTCTTCTACACCGTCCACGACGACCTCTACCGGCCGTTCCAGGTCTGGCGGCACACGCTCGGCTCGCCCGCGGACACGCTGGTGTTCCAGGAGGACGATGCGCGATTCGACGTCGCGGTGCGGGAGAGCCGCAGCGGCCGCTACGTGTTCGTCGAGGCCGCGAGCCGGGAGACGGCCGAGACGTGGCTGGTGTCCGCCGTCGACGCCGCAGCACACCCCCGGTCGTGGTGCGGCCGCGCGAGCGGGGAATCGAGTACCGCGTCGACCACTGCCGGGAGACCGACCGGCTGTACGTGACGACGAACCTCGGCGCGGTCGAGTTCCGCCTGATGTCGGCTCCGGCGGCCGACCCGGGCGCCTGGACCGAGGCGGTGCCGGCGCGACCGGGCGAGCGGCTGCACGCCTGCGACGTGCTGCGCGACCACCTGGTGCTCTCGGTGCGCCGCGACGGTTTCCCGCTGCTGCGCGTCGTCGACCGGGCCACCGGCGCGACGCACGAGATCGTCGCTTCGACCGTGGCGGGAACCATCACGATCGCGACCCCGTTCGAGTACGACGCGGGGGCGATCACCGTGCGCACCGAGTCGCTCGTCGTCCCGTCCCGCTGGGAGGACGTCGACCTGGCCACCGGCGCCCGCACCCGGCGCAAGGTGCAGGACGTGCCCGGCTACGACGCCGGGGCGTACCGCACCCGGCGCGAGCACGCGACGGCGCCCGACGGGACGCCCGTGCCGTACACCCTGGCGTGGCAGGACGGCACGGCGCTGGACGGCACGGCGCCCGCGCTGATGTGGGGTTACGGCGCGTACGAGTCGTGCGACGACCCGGCCTTCGACCCGATGCTGCCCTCGTTGCTCGACCGCGGCGTGGTCTACGTGCTGGCGCACCCCCGCGGCGGCGGCGAGAACGGGCGCGGCTGGTGGCTCGACGGGCACCTGGCGGCCAAGGAGAACACGTTCGGCGACCACCTCGCGGTGGCCGGCCACCTGGCCGACGCGGGTCTCGTGGACGGGACGCGGATCGCGACCCGGGGACTGTCCGCGGGCGGGCTGCTGCAGGCGGTCGTCTACACCCGGGCGCCGAAGCGGTGGCGGGCGGTCGTCGCCGAGGTGCCGTTCGTCGACGTGGTCACCACCATGCTGGACCCCGACATCCCGTTGACGGTCAACGAGTGGGACGAGTGGGGAGATCCGCGCCGGCGCGACGACTACCGCTGGCTGCGCGCGTACTCTCCCTACGACACCGTGGTCGCGGGCGGGCGGCCGGCGCTGCTCGTGACCGGCGCCGTGCACGACCCGCGGGTGATGGCCCACGAGCCGGCCAAGTGGGTGGCCCGGCTGCGCGCGACGGCGGGGCCGTCGGACGGGCCGGTGCTCTTCCGGGTCGAGCTCGGCGCGGGCGCGCATACCGGGCCGTCCGGGCGGTACGGGCACTACCGTTACGAGGCCGAGGTGCTTGCCTGGGTGCTGGCCGAGTTGGGCGTTTCGGCAGAATCGGGGTTGTGACCGACCTCGCGAGCGCCTTCGTCCGGCTGCACGCCCGGCTGGCGCCGGTGCCGTTCGTGCCGGAGGTGCGGCTGCACCAGGCCGACGAGCCGATCGGGCTCTGGGAGCTGACCGAGGGTGAGTTCCGCTCGGAGCAGCCGCCGCCGTTCTGGGCGTTCGCCTGGGCCGGCGGGCAGGGGCTCGCGCGGTACGTGCTCGACCACCGCCCGTCGGTGGCCGGGCAGCGGGTGCTGGACCTGGCTTCGGGGTCGGGTCTGGTCGCGATCGCGGCGGCCCTGGCCGGGGCGGCGTCCGTACGGTCGGTCGAGGTGGACCCGCTCGCGGTGGCGGCGGTGTCGCTGAACGCGGCTTCGAACGGGGCTGCCGTGCAGGCCGTCCTGGCCGACGTCCTGGACGGGTCGACGGGCGACGCCTCGGTGGTCCTGGCCGGCGACGTGTTCTACACCAAGGCGATGGCCGACCGGGTCATGCGCTTCCTGCGCCGGGCGCGGCGAGGAGGGGCGCGGGTGCTCGTCGGCGACCCCGGCCGGGCCTTCCTGCCGCGGGCGTCGTTCCGTCCGCTGGCCGAGTACGACGTGCCGGTGCCCGAGGCGTTGGAGAGCACGCGGGTCAAGCACACGACCGTGTGGGAGCTTCCGGAGGCCGCCGGACGCTAGTGTGACGCCGTGAAGGACCGCCGGGCCACCGCCGCGGTGTGGAGCCTGTTCGTCGCGGTCGCGGTGGTCTCCGGCGTCCTCGTGCTGCGCCGACCGCCCGGCGACCGGCTCTCGGATCTGCACATCTACTACGGCGCCGCGCAGACCGTCGGCGCCGGGCTGCCGCTGTACGACTACGTGGCCGACAACGGCGGCCCGTTCACGTACCCGCCGTTCGCCGTGCTGGTCCTCCGCCCGCTCACGCTGGTGCCGGAGGCTGCGCTGCGGATCGTCTGGCTGGTGTTGGTGTGCGCCGCGGTGGCGGCGATCGCCGCGGCCGTGGCGCGCGGCCGGAGCCGCGCCGTGGTCGCGGCGACGGCCTGTGCGCTGCTCGTCTCCGCGCCGGCGCAGAGCAACCTGCGCTTCGGCCAGGTCAGTGTGTTCATCGTGTTGCTGGCGCTGGTCGACGCGCTCGGGTTGACGCCGACGCGCTT
>DATDJX010000297.1:0-2232 GCA_036520275.1 Asanoa sp. | reverse complement strand
CGGCCGACGACCCGGCCCAGCCGCACGAGCTCGGACGTCAGCTGCGCGTTGCGCTCGGCGAGCTGGTTGTAGGCGGCCTCGAGCTCGCCGACCACGCCCTTGCGCCGGGCGGGCAGACGATGTGAGAAGTCGCCGGCAGCGGCGGCGCGCAACGCGGCCTCCAACCGCCTGAGGACCTCATCCTCGGCGGCCGTTCGCGTGGCGGCACCGTTCGTCCCTGAATCTGCCCTGCCCGCGACCGCGGCGGTCTTGCTCATGCCTGCCCCCACTCCTTGTTTGGCGCGCGTTCGGCTACCCGTGCCGGGTCGGCGTCAAACGCCAACAGCCAGCAGTTCCCGGCGCGGAGTCGGTACAAACGCTATCGGGCGCGCCGCCGATCCGCGGTCGACATCGTGCGCACTCTGACCAACTGCTGATTGACGACTCGCACAGGGGGTACCGCCTGTGTACACCGAGGGATTCGGGTTCGGCGCACATATCCCCCGCCTCCAATCCCTCGCCGCGGTCCTGCCTAGCGGGAAACTCGACGGGACCGCACTGCGCGTCCGGCATCCGTGCCGGGCGCGTTTGGTTACGGCGACAGGGACCGTCCGTGGTCCCTGGTTGCCGTAGCGTTGCTAGTCGCCGCTGCCCTTGACGACGATCTCGCCGAGGAGGCCGTGGTCCTCGTCGGCGATGCCGGCGCTGAAGATCAGCGTCGTCGGCGTCCCGAAGACGCCGTTGCCGAAGCGCAGCGCCCACAGGCCGTTGATCTTGATCGGGTTGCCGTCCTTGTTGGTCAGCGTGCCGTCGAGCTGACCGGTCCGCGGGTCGTAGGCGTTGATCGCGCCATCGCCGAAGTTGCCCACGAGCAGGTCGTTGCTGAACTGGCCGAAGTGCCGCGGGGCGAGCACGAGGCCCCACGGGGCGTTGAGCTTGCCCTGCGAGATGAGCCGGTGCAGGAGGTGGCCGCTCGTGTCGAACACGTCGACGTAGCCCAGCCCGTCGCCCGCCACCTCGTCCTCGGCGTCGGCGTCCTGCTTGGCGTAGGCGACCACGATCCGGCCGGCGAGCTCCTGCACGTTGAACGGCGCGAAGCCCTTGGGCAGGTTGGGATCGACGAACCCGCCTGGCGCGGTCACCGGCGCGAAGGACGTGTCGAAGACGTCGATCTTGGCGTTGTGGAAGTCGGCCGCGTAGAGCAGCGCGTCCTTGCCCGTGCCGGCGAGCGCCAGGCCCTTGTAGATGGCGCCGGTCGTGTTCGGGACGACGGTCTGTGCCGTCGTGCCGGTGCCGGGGTTCCACGCAGTGATCGTGCCGGCCTCTGAGTCGAAGATGAAGCGTGCCGGGGCACCGTTCACCGGGAAGCCGCTCGTCGGGTTGTACACCGTGCCGGTCGGCGCGCCACCGGTGATGTCGACCACCAGCGGCACGATCATCGGGACGCTGCGCCGGACACCGCCGGTGTAGAGCGTCGACTTGTCGGTCCCGTTGTCAGCCACCCAGAGCGGGCTGGTCGGACTGGCCGACAACCCCCACGGGTTGACGAGGTTGGGATCGGTGATGCGCGCGACCCCGTCGATGTCGGAGACGAGGTTGCGCTTCTTGTAGACGTCGCCGGGCCCGTGGGCTGCGGCAGCGGAGACGCCGGACAACATGAGAGCCGCGGTGGCGGCGAGGATCCCGAGCGACCTGAGCGATGGTCCTCTGGGCATACGAACCTCCTTGCGCGCGCGGAGCGGCGCGCGATTGGGCCGGCCCGGACGCCGGCCGACGTCTGGATAGACGCCGCCGGCGTGCCGTGCCTTCCCGCGCGTGTCAGCCTGCGCAAGTCACCCCGACGCACTGCGGCTGCTGCCCGTTGCCGGACGCGCCGTTGCCGCCGCGGTCGACTGCGCCGTTGGGCGCGCTGATCCCGAGCCCCCGACCGTCGTTGGCCGTGTTGCGCTCGATGATCGTCGAGGGCTCGAAGGCGGCGATCCCGGCGAAGCCGGCGTGGCGGATCGTGTTGCCCGCGATCTGCGCGGAGGCCTGGCCGGGGTTGACCTGGATGCCGTTGCCCTCGATGACGTTGTCGAGGATGCGGTTGTCGCTGCCGTGGTCGTTGACCGATGTCTGCACGAGCACGCCGAGGCCGACGCTGGCGGTGATCGCGTTGGCGACGACGCGATTGTGGGCGCCGCCGGTGAGGTTGACGCCGACGAAGCGCGAGCCGCTCATGTCGCTGTGCTCGACGAGGTTGTTCGAGGACTC
>DATDJX010000296.1:0-25394 GCA_036520275.1 Asanoa sp. | reverse complement strand
GAACGGTCGCGCGCCCGACGGACGCGCGTATATCTGTGCCCGATGTTTCGACCTGAGGCCGCGCCCGACGGACGCGCACATGAAGCTCTTGATCCCCTGGCCCCCGCGTTTTTGGATGCGAAATAGACCGGGTAGAGTACTGAGGTTGCCACGGCGAGGGTGCTCCGCGGCCGCTGTTGCCAAGGCCGGCCGCCAGGAAGCACCGTGATCGACGCGGTGCTCCGGGCCTTGCCCAGTGCGCCCCCTCGCCCGGCACCGCCGACGTTCCCGCATCACGCAATACGACCAGGAGTTCTCCCGTGTCCGAGGTAAAGATCAGCGCCGAGCCACGCACCGAGTTCGGCAAGGGTGGTGCCCGCCGTACCCGCCGGGCCGGCCTGGTGCCTGCCGTGCTGTACGGCCACGGCGAGAAGCCCAAGCACATCGCGCTGCCCGCGCGCGAGTTCGCCGCGGCGATCCGCCACGGTGGCGCCAACCAGCTGTTCACCATCGAGATCAGCGACGGCACCCAGGCGCTTGCACTGCCGAAGGCGATCCAGCGCAACCCGGTCAAGGACACCTTCGAGCACGTCGACCTGATTTTGGTCCGGCGCGGCGAGAAGGTCACCGTCGACGTGCCGGTGCACCTGGTCGGCGAGGCCGCCCCCGACACCCTGGTCGTCCACGAGCACGGCACGCTGTCGGTGAGCGCGGACGCCACCCGCCTGCCCAACAGCCTCGAGGTCTCGATCGAGGGTCTCGAGGCGGGTTCCCGAGTCACCGCGGCCGACGTCCGGTTGCCGGAGGGCACCGAGCTCGTCGCCGACCCCGACCTGACCATCGCGGTGGTCAGCAACGCGCCGACCGCCGAAGACCTCGAGGGCGAGACCGCCGAGGCCGCCGAGGCCGAGGGCGCGGAGGCCGCCGAGGCCGAGGGTGCCCAGGCGCCGCCCACGGAGGCCGAACCCGCCCAGGCCTGATCCGAGGCACGACAACGGCGGGCACCCTCGGGGCGCCCGCCGTTTCCCGCTTGCCGTACGGGGGAGAATCACACCGTGGACGCAACCGCGCCCTTTCTCGTGGTCGGCCTGGGCAACCCCGGCAAGGAGTACGCCGGCAACCGCCACAACGTCGGCTACCTGGTGGCCGACCTCGTCGCCGGGCGCATCGGCGCGACGTTCGGTCGGCACAAGCGAGCCGTCGCCGACGTCGCCGAGGGCCGGCTCGGGTTCGGCGGTCCCAGGTTGATCCTGGCCAAACCGCTGACCTACATGAACCTGTCCGGCGGGCCGGTCACCGCGCTCGCCAACTTCTTCAAGGTCGCCCCCGATCACATCGTGGCGATCCACGACGAGCTCGACCTTCCGTACGGCCAGATCCGCACCAAGGTCGGCGGCGGTGAGGGCGGCCATAACGGCCTGCGCTCGATGTCGCGAAGCCTCGGCACCAAGGACTACGCGCGCGTACGGTTCGGCATCGGGCGCCCGCCCGGCCGGCAGGATCCGGCGGACTTCGTGCTGTCCGACTTCTCCTCCGCCGAGCGCAAGGAGCTCGAGTTCCTGGTGGACCGGGCCGGCGACGTGACGGAGGCGGTCGTGACCAAGGGCGTCGAGTGGGCGCAGAACGCGTACCACGCGCCTGATTCGCCAACTCCGACATAACCGGCTGATCGTCGACCTCGGCGGGCCCGGTACTCTCCGACAGGTGCGTGGAGAACTCGTCGCTCCCGCTCGACCTGGTGATCCTCGTGCGCACCGTCGTCGCGGTCCCGCGCCGCCGAGGCGCCCACTGATCGAGGGAGAATGATGACGCCTCCCGTGACCGACGGGGCGTTCGCCCGCTGGCTGGCCGGGGCCGCCGGCGAGTTGCTGCGACGCGTCCGCGCGAAGGCGGGGTTCGCCGACCCGGCCGCGCTCAAGGCCGCCGGCGACAAGGTGTCCCACGAGCTGCTGCGCATGGAGCTGGCCCGCTGGCGGCCGGCCGACGCGGTTCTCTCGGAGGAGGACACCGACTCCCGCGTACGGGTCAGCGAGGCGGGCCTGAACAGCGCCCCCGACCGGCTCTCCGCGGAGCGGGTGTGGATCGTCGACCCGCTGGACGGCAGCCGCGAGTACGCGGAGGAGGGCCGTACGGACTGGGCGGTACACGTGGCTTTGTGGGGTCGCCACGCGACCGCGTCCCATCAGCTGCTGGCCGGCGCCGTCGCGCTGCCGGCGCAACACCGGGTGATCGGCACCGACAGCCCGCCCCCGTACCCGCCGATGGCCTCGGGTGGCGCGACCCGGCTCGCCGCGAGCCGCAGCCGGCCGCCGGCCTTCCTGACCGAGCTGGCGACCGCCGTCCGCGCGGAGCTGGTGCCGATGGGCTCGGCGGGGGCCAAGATCGCTGCGGTGATCTCCGGCGATGTCGACGCCTACGTGCACGCGGGGGGACAGTACGAGTGGGACTCGGCGGCGCCGGTCGCTGTGGCGACGGCCACGGGCCTGCACGCTAGCCGTATCGACGGATCTGCGCTGAAATACAACGAGGCCGATCCCCGCCTGCCCGACCTGCTCGTGTGCCGTAAGGATCTGGCCGGCAGACTGCTCACGGCGCTGCAACCGCTGCTGGGGCCGGCTCACCCGGAGGAGACGTCATGACCGCGGCGTACCGCGTGTCGCAGCTCGCGGCGCTCGAGGCGGAAAGCATCTTCGTGATGCGCGAGGTGGTCGCGGAGTTGGAGCGACCCGTCCTGCTGTTCTCCGGCGGCAAGGATTCCATCGTGATGCTCCGGCTCGCCGAGAGGGCGTTCGCGCCGGCGCGTATTCCGTTCCCGGTGATGCACGTCGACACCGGCCACAACTTCCCCGAGGTGCTGGACTTCCGCGACGCCCGGGTCTCCGAGCTCGGCCTCCAGCTGCTCGTCGCGAGCGTGCCGGAGGCGATCGAGTCGGGCCTGGTCCGCGAGCCCGCCGACGGCACGCGCAACCGGATCCAGACGCCGGTGCTGCTGCACGCGATCGAGAAGTACCGTTTCGACGCGCTCTTCGGCGGCGCCCGGCGCGACGAGGAGAAGGCCCGCGCCAAGGAACGGGTGTTCAGCTTCCGCGACGAGTTCGGTCAGTGGGATCCGAAGAACCAGCGGCCCGAGCTGTGGTCGATCTACAACGGGCGGCACCACCCCGGCGAGTCGATCCGGGTCTTCCCGCTGTCCAACTGGACCGAGCTCGACGTGTGGCACTACATCGCGCGGGAGGGGCTCGCGCTCCCGGCGATCTACTACGCCCACGATCGCGAGGTCATCGAGCGCGACGGGATGTTCTACGCGGTGAACGAGTTCTTCGCCACCCGGTCCGCCGAGGTGCCGATGGCCCGGCGGGTGCGCTACCGCACGGTCGGCGACGCGTCGCAGACCGCCGCGGTGCTCTCCGACGCCGACACGGTGCAGAAGGTCATCGAAGAGGTCGCCGCGACGCGGATCACCGAGCGCGGCGCGACCCGCGGCGACGACAAGGTGAGCGAGGCCGCCATGGAAGACCGCAAGAAGGAAGGCTACTTCTGATGCGCGACGCGAAGCTGGTCGCACCTCAGTCGGGCGGCGTCGGCGCGTATCCAGGAGGTGTCCGGGGGGCGGAGCACGGTCGGATGGACCTGCTGCGGTTCGCCACCGCCGGCAGCGTCGACGACGGCAAGTCCACCTTGATCGGTCGGCTGCTGTACGACACCAAGTCGCTGTTCACCGACCAGCTCGAGGCGGTGGAGGCGGTCAGCCTCGCCCGCGGCGACGAGTACACCAACCTCGCGCTGCTCACCGACGGCCTGCGCGCCGAGCGGGAGCAGGGCATCACGATCGATGTGGCCTACCGCTACTTCGCGACGCCGCGGCGCAAGTTCATCATCGCCGACACGCCGGGACACATCCAGTACACCCGCAACATGGTGACCGGAGCGTCCACCGCGGACCTGGCGCTGATCCTCGTCGACGCGCGCAAGGGCATCGTCGAGCAGTCCCGGCGGCACGCCTTCCTGTGCTCGCTGCTGCGGGTGCCGCACCTCGTCCTGTGCGTCAACAAGATGGACCTGGTCGACTGGTCGCAGGAGGTCTACGAGCGGATCGCCGACGAGTTCACGGCTTTCGCCGCCAAGCTCGACGCGCCCGACCTGTCGGTGATCCCGATCTCGGCGCTGAGCGGCGACAACGTGGCGTCGCGGTCGGACCGGATGCCGTGGTACGAGGGGCCTTCGCTGCTGCACCATCTCGAGCACGTGCACATCGCGTCGGACCGCAACCTCGTCGACGTCCGGTTCCCCGTCCAGTACGTGATCCGTCCACAGTCGAACGTCGTGCGCGACTATCGCGGCTACGCCGGGCAGGTCGCCTCGGGCGTGCTGAAGCCGGGCGACGAGGTGATGGCGCTGCCGTCCGGGTTCACCAGCCGGATCGCCGCCATCGACACCGCCGACGGCCCGGTCGACGAGGCGTTCCCGCCGATGTCGGTCACCGTCCGCCTCGAAGACGAGCTCGACATCTCGCGCGGCGACATGATCTGCCGCCCCAACAACACGCCGACCCCGACGCAGGACGTCGAGGCGATGGTCTGCTGGATGGACGAGTCACAGCCGCTGCGGGTGGGCGGCAAGTACGCGGTCAAGCACACCACCCGCTCCGTCCGGACGGTGGTGCGCGCCCTGCACTACCGGCTCGACGTCAACTCGCTGCACCGCGACGAGACGGCGACACAGCTGGCGCTGAACGAGATCGGCCGGGTCCGGCTCCGCACCACCCAGCCGCTGTTCGCCGACGAATACCGGCGCAACCGGACCACCGGCGGCTTCATCCTGATCGACGAGGGCACCAACCGCACCGTCGCGGCCGGCATGATCGTCGAGACGGCCTAGCAACGTCTCGGCGATCACAGGGCCTTCGACAATGGCCTCCGCAGGCGTACCGTCACATCCGTCGATCATCGGCGGGCTGGACCGGAGGCGTCATGGCTGAGCAGGTGGCAACCCCCGCGGGGGCATTGCAGATCGAGACGAACGGCATCAACGTCATCGCCGACGACGAGCGCAGGGGCGCCCCGCGGCAGTTGTTCTGGCCCTGGTTCGCCGCGAATGTCTCGATCTTCGGCCTGAGCTACGGCGCATTCGCCCTCGGGTTCGGCATCTCGTTCTGGCAGGCGCTGATCGCCGGCCTCATCGGCATCGTCGTTTCGTTCCTGTTCTGCGGCTTCGTCGCGGTCGCCGGCAAGCGCGGCTCGGCGCCCACCATGGTGCTCAGCCGCGCGGCGTTCGGCGTGCGCGGCAACCGCCTGCCGGCGCTGCTGTCCTGGATCCTGACGGTCGGGTGGGAGACCGTCCTCACGATCCTCGCCACGCTCGCGACGGCCACCGTGCTCGACCGGCTCGGCTGGGGCGGCGGCACGGTCACCAAGGTGGTCGCCCTGGTCATCGTCGCGGTGCTGATCATCGCCGCCGGCGTGATCGGCTTCGACCTCATCATGCGGCTGCAGACCGTTATCACCGTCGTCACGGCGATCCTCACCGTGCTCTACGTGATCCTCGTCGCGGACAAGATCGACTGGGGTACGGTGTCGGCATTGCCGTCGGGCTCCACGCAGGCCGTCATCGGCGCGCTGGTGTTCTTCATGACCGGCTTCGGGCTGGGCTGGGTCAACGTGGCCGCCGACTACTCCCGCTACCTGCCGCGTACGGCGTCGAGCCGCGGCGTGGTGGGCTGGACCACGTTCGGCGCCGCGCTCGCGCCGGTCCTGCTGCTGGTCTTCGGCCTGTTGCTGGCCGGCTCCTCCACGGACCTCAGCGACGCGATCGCGGCCGACCCGATCGGGGCCCTCGCCGCCGCGCTGCCCACCTGGTTCCTCGTGCCGTTCGTCGTCGCGGCCGTGCTCGGCCTGGTCGGCGGCGCGGTGCTGGACATCTACTCCTCGGGGCTCGCCCTGCTGAGCCTCGGCCTGCCCATCCCGCGGTTCGTGGCCGCGCTGATCGACGGCATCATCATGGTCGTCGGGACGATCTACGTCGTGTTCGTCGCCGACAACTTCCTCGGCCAGTTCATGGGTTTCCTGATCACCCTCGGCGTGCCCATCGCGGCCTGGTGCGGCATCATGCTCGCCGACATCGCGCTGCGCCGCGTCGACTACGCGGAACGCGACCTCTACCGGCCGGGGGGACGCTACGGCGACGTACGGCTGCTGCCGGTGCTGACCGTGCTGGTGAGCACGGCGCTCGGCTGGGGCCTGGTCACCAACGCGTCGGCGAGCTGGCTGACCTGGCAGGGCTACCTGCTGGAACCGCTCGGCCTCGGCGGCAAGCAGGGCGCCTGGGCATATGCCAACCTGGGCGTGCTGCTCGCCCTGGTCCTCGGCTTCGTGGTCACGCTGCTGTTCGACCGCCCGCGGATCCGCGCGCAGGAGGCGACGGTGCCGACGGCGGCATGACGGAGACCAGCCCGCGCATCGCCCGGCTGTTGGGCGACCTACCCGCACGCGGCCACGCCGCGGTGGACGAGCTCTGGCAGGAGGTCAGGGCGGCCGGCACTCCGCTGGTCGAGGCCGTCGACGGCGGTTCGGCCCTGGTGACCTTCCTGTGGCGGGGCGCGGCCGCGCACACGGCCACCGGCTGGGGAGTGGACGTCGAGCTGCGGCGCATTCCCGGCACCGACCTGTGGTGCGGCTCGCAGCGGCTGCCCACCGACCTGCGCACGCTCTACTACCTGCGGCACACTGGCGACGGGATCCCGGCCGATCCGTCCGGCGTGGGGGTGTCGCATGTGGACGCACTCAACCGGCATCCGTTCTGCTTCCCGCCCGACCCGGGCGACCCGGGCGACCATGCGTCCTGGGCGTCGCTGCTGGAGCTGCCCGACGCCCCGGCCGAGCCGTGGAGCCGCCCGCGACCGGGCGTACCGCGCGGCACGGTGCTGCAGGCCGGCGTGCGCACGGCCGCCTGGGGCGGACGGCGGCGGGTCGGCGTCTATCGGCCGGCGGGTGCAGGTCGCACGCGGTCCGCCCTGCTGGTGGTCTTCGACGGCTACCTGTCGCGGACCGTGCTGTCTGTGCCGACCACGTTGGACAACCTGATCGCCGCCGGGCGCGTCCCGCCTACCCTGGCGCTGTTCGTGTGGGCGTTCAGCGGCGTCCGCCGGTTCCGCGAGCTGCGGCCGGCGGCCGCGACCCGGCACTTCGTCACGCGGGAGCTGCTGCCATGGGCGCGGCGCCGCTGGCCGATCACCGACGACCCACGCCGCCGGGTCGTCGCCGGCTCGTCGCTGGGCGGCCTGGCCGCGGCGTACCTCGGCCTGGTCGCCTCCGACGCCTTCGGCGGCGTCCTCGCCCAGTCCGGCAGCTTCTGGTGGCCGGCGCCGCCCGGCAAGGTGCCGTCGGCGGCGGCAAAGATCCACAGTGGCTGATCCGCGCGTACGCCGAGCGACCGGCACTGCCGCTGCGGTTCTACCTCGACGTCGGCGACCGGGAGACCATCGGCTCGTACGGGGAGGGTCTCGACCAACTGACGGTCAACCGGCGCTTCCGTGACGTCCTCCTCGAACGTGGCTACGAGGTGACCTACGCCGAGTACGTCGGCGCCCACGACTACCTCAACTGGCGCCGCACCATCGCCGACGGCCTCCTCGCCCTTCTCGGCGACCCCCGCGATCTTGCAGTTTCGGTCCCCGCGTAAGGAACAGAAGGTGCGTCCGGAGCACCGAAACTGCGAGATCGACGGGAGGTGCGTCACGACAGCCGGGTGGCTCCGGCGCTCGGCGCGGCCGGGAACCAGGCCGGCTCCGCGAACCCGTGCACCGCGAACGCCTCCACGACGGCTCCGCCCACGGTGGACACCGCGGCGGTGTCGACCAGCGCGAGCACGCAACCGCCGAAGCCGCCGCCGGTCATCCGGGCGCCGTACGCGCCGGCGTCCAGCGCGGCCGAGACCGCCACGTCGACCTCCGGCACGGTGATCTCGAAGTCGTCGCGCATGGACCGGTGCGACGCCGTGAGCAGCGGTCCGATGTTGCGGATCCCGCCGGAGCGCAGCAGCGCCACGGTGTCGAGCACGCGTTGGTCCTCGGTGACGACGTGCCGGGCCCGGCGCCGCATGACCTCGTCCGGCAGCGCCGCGAGCACATCGTCGAGCCCGGAGACGGACACGTCGCGCAGGGCCGGTACGCCCAGGGCCCGGGCCGCCGCCTCGCAGGCACGGCGGCGGTCGGTGTACTCGCCGCCCGCGTGCCGGTGCGGCGCCTTGGTGTCCACCACGAGCACCGCCAGCCGCTCGCTCTGCACGTCGAACGGGATGTGCCGCACCTCGAGCGTCCGGCAGTCGAGGAACAGCGCATGTCCCGCGCGGCACCGGATCGACGCCGACTGGTCCATGATCCCGGTCGGGACGCCGGCGTAGACGTTCTCCGCCTTCTGCGCGACCGGCGGCCGGTCGTCGACCGGGAGGTCGAGGTCGAAGAGCTCCACCAGGGCGGTCAGCGCCGACGACTCCAGTGCCGCCGACGACGACAGGCCCGCGCCGAGCGGCACGTCCGAGGCGATCGCCAGCCGCGCGCCGGGGACGTCGTGGCCGGCGTCGCGCAGCGCCCAGACCACCCCGGCGACGTACGCCGCCCAGCCCTGGACCCCGCCCGGCGACCTGATGTCGTCGAGCTCGAACGAGACCGTCTCTGCGGTCTCCTCGGACCACACCTGCCACCCCAGCGGACCGGGTGCGGCGGCGATCACCGTCCGGTGCGGCAGCGCGAACGGCAGCACGTACCCCTCGTTGTAGTCGGTGTGCTCGCCGATCAGGTTGACCCGGCCGGGCGCCGCCCACTCGCCCGTCGGTGCCTCCCCGTACACCGCTTTGAAGCCCTCGATCGCGCGCGCCCGGACATCGGTCATGGCGAGCATCCCATCACGGCACCGCGGGCCGCGCCCGCCGGCCTGCCTGGCTACCATCGGTGGATGGAGGACTCCGGCAGTGCCGGGCCTCGGCGGCGACGGCCGGCGGGGCGCCCCAGCCGGCGGCCCGGGCCGATCGCCCGCGGCCTCGTCCGTGCCGTGGTCCGCACGACCGACGCCCTGACCGCCCTGCTCGGCGCCGACCCGTCCCACGGCCGCGAGCAGATCAGCGAAGACCAGCTGCGCGACCTCGTCGCCGCCAACACCCGCATCGACCCGGTGGAACGGCGGATCATCGACGAGGTGCTCGTGGCGGGCGCGAGCATGATCCGTGAAGTCATGCGGCCGCGGACCGAGGTCGTGTTCCTCGCGGCCGGCCTCACCGTGGGTGAGGCCGCCCAGCTGGCGCGTGCGCAGACGCACACCCGCTACCCGGTCGTGGACGGCACCCAGGACGACGTGGTCGGCTTCGTGCACCTGCGCGACCTGCTCATCCGCCCCGACGACGACCCGCGGGTCACGATCCGGGAGCTGACCCGGGAGGTGAAGCGGCTGCCGGCCAGCAAGCGGGTGCTGGCGGCACTGTCCGAGATGCGCCGCGAGCGCCACCATCTGGCGGTGGTGGTGGACGAGTACGGCGGCACCGCCGGCATCGTCACGCTCGAAGACCTGATCGAGGAGCTGGTCGGCGAGATTCACGACGAGTACGACGTCGAGCCCGACCCGGTGCCGGGCGCCGTGCCGGCGGAGGTGGACGGCCGCCTCAACCTCGCCGACTTCGCGGAGCGGGCCGGGATCGCGCTGCCCGAGGGCCCGTACGAGACCGTCGGCGGGTTCGTGATGGCCCGCCTGGGCCGGCTGGCGACGGTCGGCGACGAGGCGGACGCGCCGGGCTGGGTGCTCAAGGTGCTCTCGCTGGACGGCCGCCGGATCGCCCGGGTCGGCATCCGTCCCGTCGAACCGGCTATCGTCGCGGCCGTCGTCCACCCGCGCATGGTCAACGCGCCGGCGCCTGCCCGCGCCCCCGTCGACTGACCGCTAGTTGGCCTGGAGCTTGTTCCAGGTGGACCCGTCGGCCGAGTAGGCCGCCCAGCTGCCGGCGAACAGCTCGTACGCCACATAGCCCGCGCCGGTCTGGGCGAGCCGCCCCACGGACGGCAGGGACGCCGCGGTGGTGAACGTGGCGCCGTCGTCGGTGCTCAGCCACCACCTCCCACCGGCCCCGCCCTTCGCCGCGGCGAGGCCTGGCTCGGCGACCAGCAGCCGGCCGTCGAGCAGCGGCACGGGGTCGCCGGAGATCTTCGCCGGGCCGGTGCCACCGTGCCCGACGGCGGCGAACGTCGCGCCGCCGTCGGTCGAGTGGTAGATCCCGCGCAGCGACTCGCCTTCACCCGTCGCGACCGCCCAGACCTCCGTGCCGAGCGTGGCGACGTGGACGTCGCGTACATCCGATCCCGGCAGGAACCTCTCCTGCCAGGTCCGGCCGCCGTCCCGGGTGACCGCCGCGGCGGGCTTGCCGCCGGGCGCGACCCCGCCGACCCACCACGCGCCGTTACCCGCCGGCCGGGCCGAGACCCAGACGACGTCGATGTCCAGCGGCTGACTGGCAAGCGGACCGAGACTGCCGCGGACGGGATCCCACACCGTCACCTCGTGGGCGCCGTCCAGCCGCAGGATCTGGTCCGGCGTCGCGGACCCCACCTGGGTAGCGCCGCCCCGGACCACCGGCTGCCAGGTATGCCCCGAGTCGGCCGTCATGAAGGACGCGTCGGGCGTCTCCAGCATCGCCTGCCCACGCGGGAAGACCACGACGTGCAGGTCCGGGCGGCGCGCCGCCTCCGGGAGGGTGGCGCGGGTGAACGTCTCTCCCGTGTCGTCCGTCAGTGACAACGCGGTGCAGACGGTCACGTCCGTGCACTGCGACACCACATATCCGTGGTCCGGGTCGACGAACTCGACGTCCGCGATCTGCCCGGGCAGGTCAACCAGCAGGTTGGGCTGCAGGCCGTTGATCGTGATACCGGAGCCGGTGTAGATGTTCGCCGACTGCCGGACCGACGGCGGGGCCGCGGGGTTGACGGTGCCGTCGCTGCGCCGGTCCCACGGGTGCAGGCCGACGACGCCGGCGACGACGATCACCGCGAGCGCGCTGCCCGCGACCGCCGTACGCCGGCGGCGGCGGAGCGCCCCGGCCCGCCGCCGCACGGCCGCGATCGGCGGCTGGTCGATCTCACCGAGCAGCTCGGTGCGGGACCGGTCGAGGTGGGCGTCCAGGTCAGGCACGGGTCACCTCCTCCGACTCCGGCACAGCGGCGGACGACGGCGCGGATCGGTAGTCGTCGCCGAGCTTGCCGGCGAGCGCGGTCCGTGCCCGGGACAGTCGCGACTTCACCGTGCCGGTCGGCACCTCCAGCAGCACGGCCACCTCCTCGACCGGCAGGTCGGCGAAGTAGTGCAGCACCACGACCTCTCGGTAGCTCGCCGGCAGCGTCGCGAGTGCGTCGCGCAGGTCGGTCCGCTCCGGGCCGGGCGCCGCCTCCACGAATCGGGCCACCGGCCGGTCGCGCAGCAGGATCGCGTCGAGCAGCTTGCGCCGCCGCCACCGGCGCCGTACGACGTTGACCGCGACCGTGCGCAGCCACGCCTCCGGGTTGTCCAGCTCGGCGAGGCCGCGCGGCCGGGCCAGCGCCCGGGCGAACGCCTCCTGCACCACGTCCTGGGCCTCCGTCAGATCGGTGGTGAACGCGTAGACCTGCGTGACCAGGCGCCGGTAGCAGGCGTGGTAGAGCTCGCCGATCGCCTGCTCCGCCCGGGCGCGGGGGTCGTCGTTCGCCAATCGCCCTTCCTCGGGCCGGCACGGGCCGCGGGGGATCACGGTTGCCGCGCTGTCGGCTCTCAGCGTACGAGCCATGGGGGTGCCCGACGGTTCCCGCGGTCGGCTGTCAGAATTGCCGGCATGCCCGACGTCTCCACCCGCCGGCCCCGGGTGCTCTCCGGCATCCAGCCCACCGCCGCCTCGTTCCACCTGGGCAACTACCTGGGCGCGGTGCGCAACTGGGTGGCGATGCAGGACACCCACGACACCTTCTACTGCGTCGTCGACCTGCACGCGATCACGATGGGTCATGACCCGAAGGAGCTGCGCCAGCGCACCCGGGTGTCGGCCGCGCAGCTGCTCGCGGTCGGCCTCGACCCGGAGCGGTGCACGATCTTCGTCCAGTCGCAGGTGCCCGAGCACGCGCAGCTCGAGTGGGTGCTGGGCTGCATCACCGGGTTCGGCGAGGCCAGTCGCATGATCCAGTTCAAGGACAAGGCGGCCAAGCAGGGTGCCGACCGCGCCAGCGTCGGCCTGTTTACCTACCCGATCCTGCAGGCCGCCGACATCCTGCTCTACCAGGCCGACGCCGTGCCGGTCGGCGAGGACCAGCGCCAGCACCTGGAGCTGACCCGCGACCTGGCGCAGCGGTTCAACCATCTGTACGGCGAGACGTTCAGGGTGCCGGAGCCGTTCATTCCGAGGGCAACCGCCAAGATCACCGATCTGCAGGAGCCGACGGCGAAGATGTCCAAGTCGTCGTCGTCCCCCGCGGGCATCGTGGAGCTGCTCGACGACCCGGCCGTGTCGGCGAAGAAGATCCGCTCGGCGGTCACCGACGCCGGCCGGGAGATCATCTTCGATCCCGAGCGCAAGCCGGGCGTCTCCAACCTGCTGACGATCTACGCCGCGCTGGCCGACCGCACGATAGACGACCTGGTCATCGCGTACGAGGGCAAGGGGTACGGCGACCTGAAGAAGGACCTGGCCGAGGTGGTCGCCGAGTTCACCCGGCCGATCCAGGAACGCACCCGCGCCTACCTCGACGATCCGGCGCAGCTCGACAAGCTGCTGGCCGTCGGCGCCGAGAAGGCGCGGGCGGTCGCCGAGCCCACGCTGCGCGCGGCGTTCGACCGGGTCGGCTTCCTTGCTCCCGTCCGACACTGACGGTGGTCCGTCCCGGATCGGGGTGGCGATCGACATCCCGGATCCATGGGGCGCGGCCCTGACCGCGCGGCGGGCCGAGTCGGGCGACCCGCAGGCCGCGTACGTCCCGGCCCACCTGACGCTGCTCGGGCCGACCGAGGTGGACGCCGCCGCCGTCCTCGATATCGAGGAGCACCTCCGGCGGGTGGCCGCCGCCTTCTCGCCATACGCCCTGCACCTGCGCGGCACCGGGACGTTCCGGCCGGTGACCGAGGTGGTGTTCGTGGCCGTCGCGGCCGGCATCAGCGAGTGCGAGCTGCTCGCCGACGCGATCGGCAGGACGCCCGCGCTGCGGCGGGCCAACCGGTTCCCCTACCACCCGCACGTGACGGTCGCGCAGGACGTCGCGCCGGAGGCCCTCGACAAGGTGTACGACGACCTGGCCGACTTCTCGGCGCGCTTCGAGGTCGAGGGGTTCACGTTGTTCTCGCACAGCGGCGAGGGCCGCTGGCGGCCCCGCCGCGATTTCCGCCTCGGTGGATGACCCATCCGGTCGTGATCCGCGAGACTTATCGGGGTGAACGTCGTCGAGCGGCTCGAGCGCGGCTGGGACCACGCGATCGCGCGGGGCCGCCGGCGTTGGAAGGCGTTCGACCACTTCTGGCGGGCCGAGGAGCGGTTCGCCGAGGTGATGGGCGGCCGGCTGGCGGCGGCGATCGCGTACTACGGCTTCTTCGCGGTCTTCGCTATCGCCCTGATCGGGTACGCGATCTTCGGCTTCGTCCTGCAGCGCAACGGCGCCGTCCAGGCGGGCGTCGTCGGCTTCCTCAGCACGAACATCCCGTGGCTGCAGCTGGCGAACATCGAGAAGGCAGTCGAAGGTGTCAAGGCGACCGGCGGCCCCATCGGCCTCGTCGGCCTCGTCGGCCTCGCCTTCACCGGCATCGGCTGGATCGAGGCGATCCGATCGTCGCACCGCGCGCTCTACCGGCTCAAGCAGCAGCCGGGCAACCTGGTCGTCCGTCGGCTCGTCGACATCATCGTGCTGCTGGCCGTCTTCGTTGGCCTCGCGGTCTCGGTGGCGGCGATTGACCTGCTCAAGTCCCTGCTGCGGTTCGTGGCGGGGCCGGGCACCTGGCTCACCGTGGTCAGCGCGATCCTCGTCGTCCCGGTCAACGTGGTGCTGGCCGTCGCGCTGCTCGGCGCCGTGCCCCGGCTGCGGATCTCCCCACGGCGACTGGTCGTGCCCGTCCTGCTGGTGGCGTCCGGGTTCACGCTGCTCAACTCCGTGGGCCGCTACTACATCCAGCGGATCGGGGACAATCCCGCGTACGCCGTCGTAGCGACCGCCGTCGGCCTGCTCGTCTACCTCTACCTGTTCAACCAGATCATGCTTTGGGGCTCGGCGCTCGCGGCCACCGACTTCCACGGGTACGTCGTCGACCTCGCCGCCGACCCACCGCCGCCGAAGCCGACGGCCGCGGTGGCCAAAAACCAAGATCTCCGGGTCTCCGGCAGGGCGGGCGGCGATGATGGTTCCGTGGGGGCTCTCGTGACGCTTCAGCTGCCGGACGACTCGCCGGTCATCGACCTGCCCTGGATCATCACGTTCGGGCCGCTCAGCGACGACGAAGACTGGGAACCGGTGGTCTCCGGACCGTACGAGCGGGCCCACGCGCTGGCACTCGCCTCGTCGGTGGTGTCCGACGACGAGCTGATGGCCGTCGTCGAGCCGCTGCTGCCACATGTCTCGGTCGAGGAGATCCGCGGGGAGATCGCGGCGGCCCGGCTGGCGTCCGACGCCGAATCGGTCGACGATCTGGTCGAGCCGGACGACGCGACCGCTGGCGCCGAGCCGCTGGTGCCCGAGGACGCGGTCCTCGGGGACGCCGACCTGGACGACCACGTGCCCGACCCCCCGACGGAGGAGCAGGTGCGGCAGGGGTTCGCGCGGATTGCGGCGAAGCTGACGACGCCGCCGGTCTAGGCCGGGCCCGAGCCGCCGCGGATGTGCAGACACCCCGGGCCGTGGCCCGGGGCATCCGCATCACCCACCACGTCTCCCCACCACAGGAGTTCGTCGCGGTTGCAGTGTTACCCCGCCGAGGGGGCGTTCAACCATGCAGCCGTGTCGACGGGCAGCGCGGTGCCGTCGAACAGCTCGCTCGCCAGCAGCGGGCGGCCGTACCGACGGATGTCGACCGGCGCGGAGCCGAAGTTGACCACGCAGGTCAATCCGGCGTCGGTGCCGTCGGTGCGGCGGAACGCGAGCACGCCCGGCTCGGCCTCGAGCCACTCGAGCTCACCGAGCCCCAGCGCCTCGTGCTGCCTGCGCAACGCGAGTGCCGCCCGGTAGAGCTCCAGGGTGGAGCCCGGGTCGCCGGTCTGCGCGGCGACGCTGAGTGACGCCCAGGTGGCGGGCACCGGCAGCCAGGACTCGGCGCAGCCGGTCGGCCCGAACGCGTACGGCGGGCGGTCGCCCGACCACGGGATCGGCACCCGGCAGCCGTCGCGACTCTCGCCGGTACGGCGGAAGGCCGGGTCCTGCCGCAGCTCGTCGGGGATGTCGAGCACCTCGGGCAGGCCCAGCTCCTCCCCCTGGTAGAGGTAGGCGACGCCGGGCAGCGCCAGCATGAGCAGTGCAGCGGCGCGCGCCCGGCGCAGGCCGGTGCCGCCGTCGCCGTACCGGGTGACGTGCCGTGGCTTGTCGTGGTTGGACAGCACCCAGGTGGTGGGCGCGCCGACGGTCGCGGCCTCGATCAGCGCCGTGTCGACGACCTTGCGGAACGAGTCGGCGCTCCAGCTGCCGTCGAGGAAGTCGAAGTTGAACACCTGGTGCAGCTCGTCCGGGCCGACGTAGCGGGCGAGCCGCTGCGGGGTCGATGCCCAGGCCTCGCCGACCGCCATCCGGTCGCCGGGGTAGCTGTCCAGGATCGGTCGCCAGGCCCGGTAGACCTCATGGACGCCGTCCTGGTCAAAGTACGGGAGCGTGACGCGCTCGAGCAGCCGGCTCTGCCGCTGGTTGCGGCCGGTCAGCGAGCTGTAGCCGACGTCGGGCAGGCCGTCGGCCTTGACCAGGCCGTGCGCGACGTCGACCCGGAACCCGTCCACGCCGCGGTCCAGCCAGAACCGGAGCACATCCTCGAACTCGGCCCGGACCTCGGGGTTTTCCCAGTTGAGGTCGGGCTGTTCCGGGTCGAACAGGTGTAGGTACCACCGGCCGTCGGGCACCCGGGTCCAGGCCGGGCCGCCGAAGATCGACTCCCAGTCGTTGGGTGGTTCCGCGCCGTGCTCGCCCTTGCCGTGGCGGAAGATGTAACGGTCCCGCTTTCCGCTGTCCCGCAGCGCCTCCTGGAACCAGGGGTGGGCGCTCGAGGTGTGGTTCGGGACCAGGTCGATGATGATCTTGATGTCGTCCCGGTGCGCCTCCGCGATCATCGCGTCGAAGTCGTCGAGCGTTCCGAACATCGGGTCGACCTGGCGGTGGTCGGCGACGTCATAGCCGCCGTCGACCATGGGGGACATGTAGAAGGGCGTGATCCACAGGGCGTCGACGCCCAGGTCACGCAGGTACGGAAGGCGGCTGCGGATGCCGGCGAGGTCGCCGACACCGTCTCCGTCGGAGTCGGCGAAGCTGCGGACGTACACCTGGTACACGACCGCCGAGCGCCACCAGCCGCCTGGTTCTTGGTGAGCCATCGGGCGAGCATGCCTCGCCGTTGCGGCGGCCTGCAAGGCAACGACAAACTTTGCGCAAGACGTGCAGGATCGATTACCGAGCGGTCATCGTCGCGGTGGACGAGCGGACGATCAGCTCGGGCCGGAAGAGGTATTCCGAATGTGGAGCGGCGAATCCGTTGATCTCGTCGACGAGCGCCCGGACGGCCGCGAGCGACATCGCCTGCACGGGTTGCCGCACGGTGGTCAGCGGCGGGTCGGTGAAGGCAATGAGCGGCGAGTCGTCGTACCCGACCACGGAGACGTCCCGGGGCACCTCGAGCCCACGCCGGCGGGCGGCGCGGATGGCGCCGAGGGCCATCATGTCGGAGCCGCACACGATGCCCGTGACGCCGCGGTCGAGCAGCCGGCTGGCGGCCGCCTCGCCACCCTCGACGCCGAACATGGACAGCTCGATGAGGTCGTCGTGACCATGCGTACCCACGAGGTCCCGCATGGCCTTGCGATAGCCGGCGATCTTGCGTTGCACCGGTAGGAACCGGTCGGGCCCGTTGATCAGGCCGATCCGGCGGTGACCGAGGGCCGTGAGGTGCGACACGGCGAGTTCGGCGGCGGCCTGCTCGTCGGGAGAGATGAACGGCGCACTCAGCTCGGCCACGAAGCCGTTGACGAGCACGATCGGCAGCGGCCGGGCGACGAGGGTGCGGTAGCGCTCGTGGTCCCCGGTGGTGTCGGCGTGCAAGCCGGAGACGAAGATGATGCCGGAAACCTGGCGGTCGAGCAGCATCTCGACGTATTCGTCCTCGGTCACGCCGCCGGGCGTCTGGGTGCACATGACGAGCGTGAAGCCGCTCTGTGCCAGCGCCGACTCCATGGTCTGGGCGAAGGCGGGGAAGATGGGGTTGGTCAGCTCGGGCACGACCAGCCCGACGAGGCCCGCGCTGCGCTTGCGGAGCCGGTTGGGCCGCTCGTAGCCGAGCACGTCCAGGGCGGTGAGCACCGCCTCGCGGGTCTCCGCCGCGACGCCCGGTTTGTCGTTGAGCACGCGCGAGACGGTCGCCTCGCTGACCTGCGCCTGGCGGGCGAGATCGGACAGTCGCGCACGCATGCGGGCACGATAGCCCTCCTTCGGTGCGAGCCGGTCAGCAAGTTCTTCCAATCGTCGCAACTCCTTGCGAGACGACACCGGACGTCCGGCTCGCCAGCGCGATCTTGCAGTGATGCCCCCTCCGGCGACCGCGTTCCTCCGTTAGGAGGGGGGCGCAACGGCAAGATCGACGGTCCGCGGCGAGGGGTCGGCGTTCAGCAGGGCGCGGGCGCCCGCGAGAAAGGTTCCCCGGTCGGGCCCGTCGGAGAGGACGCGCTGCAGGGCGTAGCCGGGGACCAGGCCGAACAACACGGCGCCCACCGCGTCGGGGTCGGCGTCGGGGGCCAGCTTGCCGGCCGCCTGGGCGCGGGCCGCCAGCACGGCGAACTGCCCGCGCATCTGGGCGTACTTCCCGGAGACGAAGGCGCCCAGCACCGGGTCACGCAGCGCCTCCGCCCAGACCGGCAGCGCCAGCCGGAACGCGCCGTCCGGGCCGATCTGGGTGTCGATGTATTCCAGCGCCCGCTCGTAGGCGTCGATCGGCGCGAGCGGCGGCTCCTGCTCGGCGAGCGACTCGAACATCGCGGCCGCGCCGCCGATGACCTCCTCGGCGATCGCGGTGATGATGTCGTTCTTGCTCTTGAAGTAGCGGTAGACGGCGCCGACCGACAATCCCGCCTCGGCGATGACGTCCTGCATCGACGTGTTGTGGAAGCCGTCGCGCAGGAAGGCCCGCCGGGCGGCGTCGATGATCTGGCGGCGGCGGGCGGCGAGGTGGTCGTCGGACACGCGTGGCATGCCACACATAGTAAAACGAACGCTCGTTCTTGACGACCCCGGGTGACCGGTGGGACGCTCGACGATGAAGACGAACGAGCATTCGTTTTAAGGAGCGAAAGCCATGCGTTCCCGTCCAGCCATTGCCACGGCCGTCTTGATCGCCATCGGCGTGGTCATCCTGCAGGCACTGCTCGTACCCCTGTTCTCCGCGCCCGCCGCCCACCTCGCCCCGCGCGACCTGCCGGTCATCGTCGCCGGCCCGGCTCCGGCGACCGCCCAGCTCAGCCAGCAGCTCACGCAGAAGGAGCCGGGCGCCTTCGCGATCACCACCGAGCCCGACGCGGCCTCCGCGGACCAGGCCCTGCGCGACAAGGAGGCGTACGCCGCCTTCGTCGTCGACCCGGCGGCCGGCCCGGGCGTGGCCCTGCACACCGCCTCCGGAGCCAGCCCGACGGTGGCCCTGCTGCTGACCCAGGCCGCCACCCAGCTCGACCCGCAGATCAAGGTCACCGACGTGGCGCCGGGCGACGCGACCGACCCGCGCGGCGCGGGGTTCGCCGCGGGGTTCCTGCCCCTCGCGCTCACGGCCATGCTCGCCGGCTTCGCGCTCGTGCTGGCCGTGCGTAGCCGTACGGCCAGGGCGGCCGGCGCCCTCACCTTCGGCGTCCTGGCCGGCCTGGCCGGCGCAGCCGTGCTGCAGACCTGGCTGGGCATCATCGGCGGCGCCTTCCTGGTCAACGCCGGGGTCATCGCCCTGGTCGCCACCGCGGTCACCGGCGCGGTCGCCGGCCTCGGCAGCCTGCTGGGGCGCGCCGGCCTCGGGCTCGGCGCGCTGCTGGTGTTCCTCGTCGGCAACCCGCTGTCCGGCGTCGCTGCCGCGCCCGAGCTGCTCCCGCAGCCGTGGGGCGCGCTCGGCCAGTACCTGCCGATCGGCGCCGGGGGCACGCTGCTGCGGACCTCCGCGTTCTTCGACGGGGCCGGCGGCGCCAGGCCCGCGTGGGTGCTCGCCGCGTACGCGGCGATCGGCCTGGTCCTCGTGCTCGTGAGCCCGATCCGCCCGCAGGGTGCCCACGAGGCCGCCGCGCGGGCTCCGCAGGACAGCGGTCGCGAGCCGGCCCTGAACGCCGGCTGAACCCCTCGGTCCGTCGTATCCGGTCATGATCGGACATTCCACGATCACGGGCCGGACTCGCGCCCGAACGGTCACGCCCACGTAACGGCCGCCCAACAGTCGGGGCCGATTCCCACCCGCTGAACGGGCGCGGGCGTACGCTCCCGGGACGTGGACTCACCGCGACGTTGCGGTGCGTAATGGGGAAGGAGACCGTCTTGCGCTCAGTGCGTGGGATGCGGATCGTCTCGGTACTCGCGGTGGGCGGGCTCGCGTTGAGCGCCGCCGCGTGTGGTGAGGCTCCGAGTTCGAGTCCCAGCGGCGGCGGCACCAGTGCTGCGCCGAAGGGCGACTATACGACGTGCATGGTCACCGACATCGGCGGCATCGATGACCGTTCGTTCAACGCGTCGGCGTGGAAGGGCCTGCAGGATGCGGCCGCGAGCAACCCGAAGCTCGCGACCCCGAAGAACGTCTCGTCCAAGGCCGAGGCCGACTACGTTCCGAATCTGACCCAGTTCGCCCAGCAGGGCTGCAAGTTCATCCTGGCCGTCGGCGGCCTGATGACCAACGCGACCAAGCAGGTCGCGGCCGCGAACGCGCAGCAGCAGTTCGCGATCGTCGACTCCAAGATCGCCGGCGCCACCAACGTCTACCCGATGCAGTTCGACACCGCCCAGGCGGCGTTCCTCGCGGGATACCTGGCCGCGGGCTACTCGAAGAGCAAGAAGGTCGCGACGTACGGCGGCCTGCCGATCCCGCCGGTGACCATCTTCATGGACGGCTTCGCCGACGGGGTGGCGCACTACAACAAGCAGAAGGGCACCAACGTCCAGGTCCTCGGCTGGGACAAGGCGACCCAGAAGGGGACGTTCGCCCAGAGCTTCACCGACCAGGCCAAGGGCAAGGCGCTCTCCGACGCGTTCGTCGCCCAGGGCGCCGACGTGATCATGCCGGTGGCCGGCGGTACGGGTCTGGGCACGGCTTCGGCGGCCGCGAACAAGTACGCGGTCATCTGGGTCGACGTCGACGGCTGCACGAGCGCGCAGCAGTACTGCTCGTCCTTCCTGACGACGGTGGTCAAGAACATCCCCGACGCCGTCAAGCAGGCGGCGCTCAAGGGCGCCGACGCGACCTCGATGCTCCCCGGCGAGTTCCTCGGCACGCTGGAGAACAACGGCGTCTCGATCGCCCCGTACCACGACTTCGACAGCAAGGTGGACGCCGGCCTCAAAGCCGAGGTCGACAAGCTCAAGCAGGACATCATCTCGGGCACCGTGAAGGTCACCTCGCCGTCGCAGCCCAAGTAACCCCGCGCCGAAGGCGCATCGACCGGCCCCACTGGTGAGATCATCACTGGTGGGGTCGGTTGTTTACTCCGGCCTGCGCATCGTGAACAATCACCGCGTCCGCGCCGGAGCAGCCGAAGGAGGATCCGCTGAGACTCGAGCTTCGCGGCATCACCAAGCGCTTCGGCGAGCTGGTGGCCAACGACCACATCGACCTGACCGTCGAGCCGGGCGAGATCCACGCGCTGCTCGGCGAGAACGGTGCGGGCAAGTCGACCCTGATGAATGTCCTCTATGGACTGCTTCAGCCCGATGAGGGCGAGATCCTGGTCGACGACAAGCCGGTGCAGATCAAGGGTCCGCGCGACGCGATCGCCGCCGGCATCGGCATGGTCCACCAACACTTCATGCTCGTGCCGGTCTTCACCGTGGCCGAGAACGTGATGCTCGGCGCGGAACCCACCAACGCCGGGCCGATCGGCTTCCTCGACCATCGCCGGGCCAGCCGCCTCGTGCGCGAAGTGTCCGACCGCTACCGCCTCCAGGTCGACCCCGACGCGACGGTCGACGACCTGCCGGTCGGTGTCCAGCAGCGGGTCGAGATCGTCAAGGCGCTCACCCGCGACGTCGACCTGCTGATCCTCGATGAACCGACCGCCGTGCTCACGCCGCAGGAGACCGACGGCCTGCTCGAGGTCATGCGCACGCTCAAAGGCGCGGGCAAGTCCATCGTCTTCATCACGCACAAGCTCAAAGAGGTCAAGGCGATCGCCGACCGGATCACCGTCATCCGCCGCGGCCGTACGGTCGGCACCGCGCCGCCCGAGACGAGCGAGGAGGAACTGGCCTCGTTGATGGTGGGCCGCACCGTGCTCTTGCGGGTCGAAAAGGAGGAGGCCCGCCCGGGCGCCCCGGTCCTCGAGGTCGCCGGGGTCGCCGCCGACGACGACCGCGGCCACCGCGCGGTCGACGGCGTCGACCTGACCGTACGGGCCGGCGAGGTGCTCGGCGTCGCCGGCGTGCAGGGCAACGGACAGACGGAGCTGGTCGAGGCGATCATGGGACTGCGGCCGCTGGTCGCCGGCACGGTCACGCTGGAGGGCAAGCCGATGCACGGCATCAGCACCCGGGAGATCCTGCAGTCCGGGGTCGGCTACGTGCCCGAAGACCGCAGCGTCGACGGCCTCGTCAAGGACTTCACGGTCGCCGAGAACCTGGTGCTCGACCTGTACAACACCGAGCCGTACGGCACCCGCTGGGTGGTCCGGCCCGAGGCGATCAACGCCTCCGCCAGGCGGCGCATCGAGGAGTTCGACGTCCGTACGTCATCCGCGCAGAGCACGGTCGCCACGCTGTCCGGCGGCAACCAGCAGAAGGTGATCGTGGCGCGGGAGTTCTCCCGCCCCCTCAAGCTGTTCGTCGCCGCCCAGCCCACCCGCGGCGTCGACGTGGGCTCGATCGAATTCATCCACCGGCAGATCATCCACGAGCGCGGCCAGGGCACGGCGGTGCTCCTGGTCTCCAGCGAGCTCGACGAGGTGCTGTCGCTGTCCGACCGGGTCGCCGTCATGTACCGCGGCCGCATCATCGCCGAGGTCCCCCCGGACACCCCGCGCGAAGAGATCGGCCTGCTTATGGCGGGCATATCGGGGGGCGGCGGCGAAGATCAAGGTCAAGGACGCCACGGTCCGGGCTACGACGCGCCGAATCCGGATGATCCGTCTGGTTCGGCGTCCGCGCCGCGCCATGCCCTGCCGGGCTCCGCCGGCGAGCCGCGCGTCGTGGCCCCGCACCCGGCCGCCGGGCCACGCCCGCGTCATGCCGCCGACCCGGATCCCACCGCCGACCCGGTCCACCCCGCCGCCACCCGCCCCGACACCGTTGCCGCGGCCGACGCCGGCGTCACGTCGCCCGCCGAGCTGGGCAGGGCGATGGGTGGCTCCGCGCCGCCGGCCGTTGCGGCGGACGCGGACACCGTGGCCGACGCCGACCGCACCGCCGACGACACAGCGGCCCGGCCGGACAGCGAGGACAGGTCATGAAAGAGCGACGAGAGCCGCTGGACATCGCCGGATCGCCGGCCAACGCCACACCGACGCCTGCCGAGGAGGCACCCGCCACCGAGGCGACCGCGGAGTCCCTGGTCGCTCCGAAGCCCGGCGAGGAGCCGAAGGAGCCGACCACGCTCGCCGGGCGGATCCTCGCCAACCTGTGGACCGCGAACGCGGTCACCGTGACGATCCTCGCCGTGATCCTCGCGCTGGTCATCGGCGGCATTCTCATCGCCATCTCCGACCCCACCGTGCGCGCCACGTACTCGTACCTATTCGCCCGTCCCCAGGATGCCCTCACCGCCACCTGGGACAAGGTCAGCGACGCGTACGCCAACCTGTTCAAGGGCTCGATCGTCGACCCCAGCGCGGTCACCGGCGCGCTCGACGGCTCGAACAGCTGGGAGCGGGTCTTCTTCCCGATCTCCGAGACGCTGAGCTACGCCGCGCCGCTCGCGCTGACCGGTCTCGCGTTCGCGATCGCCTTCCGCGGTGGCCTGTTCAACATCGGCGTCCAGGGTCAGGCGATCATGGGCGCGATCGGCGCCGCGCTGGTCGGCTTCCTCGTCCCGCTGCCGATCGTGCTGCACCTGGTCGTCGCGCTGATCGCCGCCGCGGTGTGCGGCGGTCTGTGGGGCTTCACCTCGGGCTTCCTCAAGGCCCGCACCGGTGCCCACGAGGTCATCACGACGATCATGCTCAACTACGTTGCCCTGTTCTTCCTGGCCTGGCTCATCGTCCAGAACGGCGTGCAGGACCCCAACCGCACCGACGCGATCAGCAAGGCGGTCGACAAGTCGGCGGAGCTGCCGCGGCTGCTGTCCGGGCTCGGCCCCAGCCTGCGGGTGCACCTGGGCATCGTGCTGGCGGTGCTGGTGGTCTGGCTGATGGGCTGGCTGCTGCGCCGGTCGACGTTCGGCTTCGAACTGCGGGCGGTCGGCCTCAACCCCGAAGCCTCGCGTACGGCCGGCATCAGCGTCGCATCGACGTACGTGCTGGTCATGACCGTCGCCGGCGCTCTCGCCGGGCTCGGCGGCGCGACCGTGCTGCTGGGCACGGCATTCACGCTGACCACGGCGGTCATCGGCAACATCGGCTTCGACGGGCTGCTGGTCGGCCTGCTCGGCCGCGCCAAACCGTGGGGCGTGCTGGTCGCGGCGCTGCTCTTCGGAGCGCTGCAGGCCGGCGGCAATCGGATGCAGTCGTTCTCCGGCATCTCGCTCGAGCTCGTCGGCGTCATCCAGGCGCTGATCGTCATGTTCGTAGCCGCACCTGCGCTGGTGAAGGCCGTGTTCCGGCTGCGGCCGGCACGGATCAGCGGGCTCGAGACCGGCATGGCAAAGGGGTGGTGAGGCCATGACCGAACGCGGCGAGGTCATCATCGGGCGCAGTGAGCCGGGTCATGGCGCTACCGAGCGAAACGTGGTGGGCGCATGACGACCACGTTGCAGCACGCGCCCGGCAGCGCGCCGGTGGTCGCCGAACCGGTCCGCTACTGGACCCGCGAGCGCAAGGTCGGGATCGGCCTCGCCGTCGCCGGCGCGACCTCCGCGGTGCTGTTCGGTGCGCTCGCCACCGGCCAGCAGGCCCAGTTCACGCTCGCCGAGACCATCAGCGGCAGCAAGTTCGGGATCCAGGGCACGCTCGGCGCGATCCTATTCGGCGCCCTCGGCGCGGCCGCCGGCCTGGCCATGCTCGTGGCCGGCAAGCGCTGGTTCAGGTGGCTGCTCGCCGTAGGCATCGTGGCGATCATCGTGTCCTTCCTGTGCTGGCAGGTCTCGCAGGCGCCGCCCGGGCTCAACACGATGCCGGTGGGCGACGTCGCCCGCAGCTCGCTGACGCTGGCGCTGCCGCTGATCTTCGGCTCGCTCGCCGGTGTGCTGTGCGAGCGCTCGGCGGTCATCAACGTGGCCATCGAGGGTCAGTTCCTGATGGGCGCGTTCGCGGCGGCGATGTTCGCCACGCTCGCGGCCAGCGTGTGGATCGGCATCATCGCCGCCGGCATCGGCGGGGTCATCATCGGCGCGCTGCTGGCGGTGCTCTCGATCCGCTACCTGGTCGACCAGGTCGTCGCGGGCATCGTGCTCAACGTGTTCGCCCTCGGGCTGACCGGCTTCCTCTACGAACAGCTGATGGCCAAGGACCAGACCCGTTACAACCAGCCGTCGGCGGTGCCCGAGTGGACCGTCCCGGGCCTGTCCAAGATCCCGATCCTTGGGCCGTTGCTCTTCAAGGGCAACGTCTTCGTGTACGGCGCGCTGGCCCTGGTCGTCATCATCCACATCGGACTGTTCTACACCCGTTGGGGGCTGCGCACCCGGGCCGTCGGCGAGCACCCGGCCGCCGCGGACACGCTGGGTGTGAAGGTGCTCGGCCTGCGCTACCGCAACGTGCTCGTGGGTGGCCTCGTCGCGGGCTTCGGCGGCGCCTACTTCACGCTGCTGTCGACCACGAACTTCAACAAGGGCATGACGTCCGGCCTCGGCTTCGTGGCGCTGGCCGCATTGATCTTCGGCCGGTGGAGTCCGGTCGGGTCGCTGCTCGCCTCGCTGTTCTTCGGTTTCACCAGCGCG
>DATDJX010000295.1:0-22683 GCA_036520275.1 Asanoa sp. | reverse complement strand
CACCGCGAGCGGGCGGAGCACCTCGCGCAGCCGGTCGGTGCGGCTGGCGCCGAGCCGGTCCCAGGGCTCGGCCGCCAGGCGGTCCGTCGTGTGCTCGATGTGGTCGCGCGCCCGCAGCGCCGGCGGCGTCGCTGCCCCCTGGTCGTCGAGCCAGCCCCGGTCGCGCAGCCGGGCCGCGGCGGCCGCCCACTCGTCGTCGGTCCAACCGCGGGCCGGCTGCAGCTGATCGCGGCCCAGATCCACCGCGGACCGCCAGACCATCGCCTCGGCCCCGTCGAGGCCGGCCACCAGCAACGCGGCCACGTGGCCGTCGCCGCGGTGCTCGCGCAGGACCGTCGTCGCGTGCCACAGCACGCCGAGCGGGTCGGCGGGCCAGGGGAGCGCGGCGTTGGCGGCGCCCAGCGCCCGGCCCGCCGTCGGCAGGCCGTCGGCCGCCGACCGCAGCAGGTCGGCGGCCTCTTCGACGCGAGCGCCGGCAAGGATCTCGGTCAGCGCCGCCCGGGCGCCGTCCAGCCGGGCGGCCAACGACTCGGCCGGGGTCGCCCGCGACCACACGTCGGGCAACGCCCGCGCCACCATGCCGGGGGCGAAGCCGAAGAACAGCGCGGTCACCGGCTCGGCGCCGACCGGGCCCAGCGGTGCCGCGCGGCCCGCGAAGTACCCCCGCCAGAAGCCGCGCAGGTTGGCGGCCTCGAACGCGGCGCGGGCCGGCGGGGCGAAGTAGGTGACCGCGTGGATCGGCTCGAACAGCGTCCACATGGTGCGCGGGAGGGAGTCCATGCCGCGACGTTACCGATGGGCCACCGCTTCCAGCATGAACCGGGTCGTGCTGCCCGGCCGGCCGAAGTCGGTGATCTCGACCGCCGAGCGCGCCGGCCGGTGGTCGCCGAAGTGGCGGGTCCACACCTCGTTGAACGCCGGCCGGTCGCGCTGCAGGTGCCGCATGAAGATGCCGACCCGTACGACGTCGACCAGAGAGGCGCCCGCGGCCGTGAGGATCGCGGCGAGGTTGGCCAGCAACCGGTCGGCCTCGCCGGTCGCGTCCGGGGGTAGCGTCCCGGTGTGTGGGTCGGTGCCGAACAGCGCCGAGACGTAAATCCAGCCGTCGACCTCGACCGCCTGCGGCACCGGCCCGGTGTGCCCGGGCGCGTCCTCCGTGTGGATCACCTTCACCGCGCGTACACCTCGATGCTGCCCAGGCCGTCGAGCTCGGCGGTGACCGGCACGCCGGGCTTGAGGGGGACCGGCTCGGTCAGGCCGCCGGAGAAGATCAGCATGCCCGCGGCCAGCCGGCGCTCGGCGCCGGCCAGCCGGTTGGCGAGCCACGCGACCGCGGCGGCCGGGTGGCCCATCGTCGCGGCGCCGGCAGCCGTGGCGACCACGTCGCCGCCCACCCTGAGCACGCAGCCGATCGTACGCAGGTCGCCCGCCTCCGCCGGGCTGAGCGCCCGCGGCCCGATCAGGAACAGGCCGGCGCTGGCGTTGTCGGCGATCACGTCGGGCAGCCGGAACCGGAAGTTCTCGTACCGGGAGTCGAGGATGTCGACGGCCGCGAACACCTTCTCGGTCGCGGCGAGCACGCTGGTGACCGTCGCCGGCGCCTCGATGTCGCGGCCGAGCAGGAACGCCACCTCGGGCTCGGCGCGCGGGTGGATCAGCGTGGACAGGTCGACCGGCTCGCCGTACGGATGCAGCATGCTGCTCGTCACCCAGCCGTACAGCGGGTTGTCGACCTTCATCAGCTGCTGCTTGATCTTGCTGGTCAGGCCCAGCTTGGCCCCGACCAGCCGCTCGCCGCCGTCGAGCTTGGCCTGCACGCCGTGCCACTGCGCGACGTACGCGGTCTCCTCGTCGAGATCGGGAAGGTCGTCGGTGAACGGTGCCCGGTCGCGGCGTTCCCGCTCGGCCGCCGCCAGCTGGACCGCGATCTCCTTCGGATCCGCCATGTCCGACCCCTCCCGCTCGCTGCGAGCCTTTCCTGGCGCGCTCAGCCGCGGCAACGCGCCCTTCCGCCCAGCGGACCCGGCTCGGCGTCACGCCTCGGGGAGGCGGTCGCGGAGTCGTTCGGCACCGGCGGCGAGCGCGGCGGCCACCGCCTTGCGGGTGGTCGGCACGTCGTTGAAGCCGAGCGCCGCACCGATCTGCGGCCAGGTCATGCCCGCCTGCAGCTCTCCCGCGATCAGCGCGCCCACCGCGGCGCTCGCGGCCTGGGCGCCCGCCCAGTAGCGGTCGAGGATCTCGGCGCGGGTCAGGTCCGGTCCGTCGCCGTTCTCGTCATTCGCGGTCGTCAGCGCGACGATCGCGCGCTTGGACTCGATGAGGGCGGTCACCCGCCAGTCCTGCGGTGTGGTTGCCATATCGTCTCCGGTTCCCTGCGCTGGGAGCGCAACACGTCGGCGATCGTCGCGGCGGCCGGGGCGGCGCCGCTGCGATCGAGGCGGATGCGCAGGTGCGCACGCCGGTACGGCGCGGCGCGCGCGAGGAACAGCTCCTGCACCCGCCACGGCGGGTTGTCGCGGATCAGCGGACGGTCGGCGGCGAGGGTGGGAAGCAGGTCGACCATCGCCCGCCACGGCGTGTAGAGGTGCACGACGAGCGCCCGCGGCAGCAGCAGCTCGGTGGCGCCCGGCTGCACGAACGCGCCACCGCCGATCGCGACGACCGCGCCGGGCAGGGCCAGCGCGTCGACGAGGGCCGCCCGTTCCAGCGCGCGGAACCCGTGCTCGCCGCGGGCGAACAACTCGGGGATCGTTGCTCCGGAGCGCCGCTGCACCATCTCGTCGGTGTCGGCGAACGGGCGGTCGAGGATGCGGGCCAGCTCGCGGCCGACCGAGGTCTTGCCGACGCCCATGAACCCGACCAGCACGACCGGACGGGCCACGAGCCCGTCGCGGGTGGTGCCGTGCCGGTCGGCGGCGAGCGCCTCGTCGGCGGAGGTCCAGGTCACGTCAGGCACCGGCCAGCCGGACGCGGTCGGCGTTGACGCGGTCGCACGCGGTGTCGAGCACGAGGCAGGTCTGTGCCCGGATGAAGCCGGGCACCAACGAGAGCCGCTCGGTGACGAGGTGCTGGATCTCGGCGAGCGAGGCGGCGCGCACCTTGAGCAACCAGTCGAAGTCGCCGCTGACCGCATGCGCCTCCTCGACCGGCTCCAGGTCGCCGAGCACCCGGCGGACCGCCGCGTAGTTGTCGGCGTTCTGGGCGACCCGGACGAGCAGGAACGCGGTCATGCCCGCGCCCACCGCGCCCGGGTCGAGGCGGGCGACGCATTCCTGGACCACGCCGTCGGCGCGCAGCCGGTCGTACCGCAGCCGCGCGTCCGCCTCGGTGGTGCCGATCTCGGCGGCCACCTCGGCGAGGTCCGGTGTCACCTCCTCGGCCAGCCGGTGCAGCAGCCGGCGGTCGAGCGCGTCGAGTCCATTCATGTGCCGCTGGTGGCGGTCCTGCCCGCTGCGGCGAGGACCCGGTCGACGGCAGCCCGCGCCCGCCGGGCCAGCTCCAGGTCGCCCAGCCGCGCGCGCAGCGCGAGGTTGGGGGCCTCGACGCTGATGGACCGGCCCCACGGCAGCGCGTCCAAGATGCCGGTCAGCGCAAGCTCGCCGTCGCCGGGCAACAAGCGGCCGGCCCGGGCCTCCAGGGCGAGGTCGCTGATCCCCTCGACCGACTGGCCCATCGGGAGCGACTCGGGTCGCGGCTGGCCGTGCGGCGGCGCGAGCGGGGCGTCACAGAGCTGGTAGTAGGAGAGCACCGCGGTGTCGAGCGCCCGCAGGTCGGCGGGCGTGCCGCCGGAGCGGTGCAGATGCAGCGGGTCGATGATCACGCCACCCGGGGTGCCGGCCGCGAGGGCCGCGGCGTCGGCGACGGTCTTGACGGGCGTGTACGGCATGGCCTCGACGACGACCCGCAGGCCGTACGGGACGGCGGCCTCGGCGAGCGCCGCGAAGATGTCGTGGCAGTGGTGCACGTCGGGGTCGGCGGCGATCACGTTGACGTAGCTCGCGCCGAGCAGGGCGCCGACCTCGAACAGGTTCCCGTACGCGGTCGGCGACGTGTCGGCGGTCAGCCGGATGATCTCGACGTCGAGGACGCGCAGGCCGGTGTCGTCGAGGCGCAGCAGCGTCTCCTGCAGCATCGGCGAGCCGGGCGCCAGTGGCCACGCCTGCTCGCCCGGCCCGGCGGTGGAGGCGCGCAGCCCGACCGCGTCGAAGCCGGCGGTCGCCGCCATCCGGACCAGCTCCGGCGGCGACACGTCGAGGAACGTGAGGTGCCCGACGCCGACGGGCACGCTGTCCACCGTCACCACGCCTCCCTAGGCCGCCCACCGCCCCTTGCGCTGCTCGTCCGCGCCGAACGGCTCGAGGAGCTTGCGGTATTCGTCGCGCGCGAAGCCCTCGGCCCGGCAGAAGCCGTTGAGGAGCACCGGGTGCAGGCCCATCTGGTAGAGGCCGGCGACGTCGCGGTCCTCGAACGCCCGCCGCTCCTCGTCCGTCAGGTCGTACGCGGCCGGGTTTACCGGCGCGCGCTCGCTGCTGTTGGCGGCCTTGGCCCGCACGTGGTCCCAGACCAGCCGGTGGAGTTGGTAGCTGCTCACGGTTCCCATCGTCGATCGCGGTGGGGTCAAGAGCCACGGGCTGTCCGCTCACCGGAAGTCCGGCTTGTGAGCGCCGCGCGGCCGCCGACATGGTGGCGCCATGGAGACCCGGTACGCGGTGCTCGCGGAATCGCCGGACCTCCTCTATGCCCGCTCGCAGATGGCGCTGTCCCTCGGCTGGCACATCGTGGTCGCCTGCTTCGGCGTCGGGTTCCCGTCGATGGTCGTCTTCGCCGAGTGGAAGGGCTGGCGGCGCGCCGACCCCACCTATACCGAGCTCGCACACACCTGGGCCAAGGCGATGGGCGTGCTGTTCGCCGTCGGAGCGGTGTCCGGCACGATCCTGTCGTTCGAGATGGGCATGCTCTGGCCGGGCCTGATGAGCCGGTTCGGCGAGGTATACGGCTACCCGTTCACCCTCGAAGGCTTCGCCTTCTTCCTCGAGGCCATCTTCGTCGGCATCTATCTGTTCGGCTGGGACCTGCTGGCACCGCGCGCCCACATGTGGTGCGCCGTGCCGATCGTCGTGTCCGGCATCGCCGGGGCGTTCTTCGTCGTCGCGGCCAACGCGTGGATGAACACGCCGCGCGGCTTCCAGCTGCGCGACGGGCGGCTCGTCGAGGCGGACCCGCTCGGCGCCATGTTCAACCCCTCCACCGCGGCGCAGACCGTCCACATGCTGCTCGCGGCCGTCATGGTGGTCGGGTTCGCGGTCGCGTCGGTGTACGCGATCGGGATGCTGCGCGGCCGCCGCGACCGCTACCACCGGCTCGGGTTGCTGATCCCGCTCACCGTGGCCGCGATGGCCGCGCCGGTCCAGATTGTCGTTGGCGACTGGATCGCCTCGGTGGTCGCCGAGCACCAGCCGGTCAAGCTCGCGGCCATGGAGGGACTGTCCCGCACGAGCGAGAGCGTCCCGCTTTCGATCGGCGGCGTCTACGTCGACGACGAGCTGCGCTACGAGATCGCCATCCCGTACGGGTTGTCCCTGCTCGTCCACCACGACCCCGACGCCGAGGTGGTGGGCCTGGACAGCGTGCCGCCCGACCAGCGGCCGCCGGTCAACATCGTGCACCTGTCGTACAACGCGATGGTCGGCATCGGCAGCGGGCTTGCCCTGCTCGCCGCCTGGCTCGCGTTCGCGTGGTGGCGGCGGCGCGACATCCCGCGCACGCCGTGGTTCCTGCGCGCGGTGGCCGTCTCCGGGGTCGGCGCGGTGGTCGCGCTGGAGACCGGGTGGATCGCCACCGAGGTTGGGCGGCAGCCCTGGATCGTGTACGGCGTGATGCGTACCGACGAGGCCGTGTCCAGCGCGCCCGGCCTGCGGTACGGCTTCTACGCGGTGTTCGTCGTCTACGTGGTCCTGACCGGGATGACGGTGTACGTGATGCGCCGCCTCGCCCGCTCGCATGCCCAGCTCGCGCCGCAGGAGGCCGAGCCCATGGCCGTGCGGGAGGCGCAGCCGCGATGACGGTCGCCGAGTCCGTGCTCGCCGTCATGTTCGTCGGTCTCACGGCGTACGTGCTGTTCGCCGGCGCCGACTTCGGCGCGGGCGTATGGGACCTGCTCGCCGGCGGCACCCGCCGCGGGATGGCGCAGCGCGACCTCATCGAGCACACCCTGGCACCGGTGTGGGAGGCGAACCACGTCTGGCTCATCTTCGTGCTCGTGGTGACCTGGACCGGCTTTCCCGCGGCGTTCGCCGCGATCGCGTCCACGTTGTACATCCCGCTCACCCTGGCCGCGCTCGGGATGATCGCGCGGGGCGCGGCGTTCGCGTTCCGCAAGAGCGTCGACTCGCTGTCGCTCAAGCGGTTCTTCGGCGCCGCGTTCGCGTTCTCCTCGCTGGTCACGCCGTTCTTCCTCGGCGCGGTCGTGGGCGGCATCGCCTCCGGCCGCGTACCGCCGGGCATCGCCCAGGGCGACGTGGTGACCAGCTGGCTGAACCCGACGTCGGTGCTCGGCGGTGTGCTCGCCGTGCTCGTCTGCGCCTACCTGGCCGCCGTGCTGCTGTGCGCGGACGCGGCCCGGGACGGCACGGCGGCGCTCGCCGGGCAGTTCCGGGCCCGGGCCGTGGGCACCGCGGTCGTCGTCGGCCTTGCCGCCCTGGTCGGTGTCTTCGTCCTGCGCGCCGACGCCCCCCGGCTCTTCGACGGGCTCACCCACCGGGGACTGGCGCTGATGATCCTGTCGGCCCTGGGGGGACTGGGCTCGATCGCGCTGCTGCTGCGCCGCCGCTACGGGTGGGCCCGGGTCGCCGCTGGCGCGGCGGTCGCGGCCGTGCTGTGGGGTTGGGCGGCCGGCCAGTATCCCTACCTCGTGCCGCCGTCCGTGACGATCGCGGAGGCGGCGGCCAGCCGCACCACGCTGGTCACGATGCTCGTCTCGCTGCTGAGCGGGGCGGCGCTGCTCGTGCCGGCCCTGGTCTACCTTTACCGGTTGTTCCAGCGCGAGCACGTCAGCGGCGCCGGCGCGGAGCATACAGCCAGCTTTGCAGCGCGACCGCGAGCCGCGGCATCACGACCCAGGTCATCAGCGCGGTGACGACCGGCACGAAGACGCCGAGCCGCAGCGGCAGCGGCCAGCCGGTGGTCGCGTCGCCGAAGATCGCGTAGAGCACGAGCTGCAGCCCGTAGATGCCGGCGAGGGAGACCAGGAACATCTTCCAGCGCGGCGGCGCGGGCGCGGTGCGCCCGGGCACCGCGAACCAGGTCTCCAGGCCGGACACCTTGTGCGTGCCGGTCGTGCGCATCAGGTCCTCGCCGGCCGCGAGGTGCTCCTGCCGGGCGGAGGAGCGCTCCCAGGCGGCCAGGTGGGCCGGCGTGTCGAAGCGGTAGACGACGTGCCACGGTTCGCCCACCGCGCCCGGGCGCAGCAGGCCCGCGCCGAGGAAGCCGGTGAACCGCGACGCGGCGGTGTTCAGGCGCTCGGCCCAGTCCTCGAACTCCTCCTCCCGGCCGGGCGCCACGGCCCGGGCGACGGTGACGGTGACGGGATTGGCCGATCCGGTCACCTTTCGGCCGCTCACGTCCCGGTGGAGAAGCGCGCCGTAACCGGCCCCAGGTGGGCGTAGTCCGCCCGGAACACATCGCCCGCAGCTACCGGCACCATCTTGTGCACGGCGCCCGGCAGCACGACGTCGCCGGCCCGCAGCCCGTCGCCGAACGACCCCAGCTTGTTGGCGAGCCAGGCGACGCAGCGCGCCGGATTGCCCAGCGCCGCCGCGCCCGCGCCGGTGTCGATCATCTCGCCGTTGCGGCTTACGACGGTGCCCACGAGCCGCAGGTCGAGGTCGGTGACCGGCTTCGACCGGCCGCCCATCACGATGAGGCCGGAGGAGGCGTTGTCGGCGACCGTGTCGACCAGCTTGATCTTCCAGTCGGCGATCCGGCTGTCCACCACCTCGATGGCCGGGAACACCGCCCCGATCGCCTGCAGCGCCGTGGCGGTGTTGACGCCCGGGCCGGCGAGGTCGCGGTCCATCACGAACGCGAGCTCCGCCTCCACGCGGGGCTGCAGCAGCGTCGACAGGTCGATCTCGTCGCCGTCCTCGACCACCATGTCGTCGAACAGCACCCCGAAGTCGGGCTCGGAGACGCCGAGCAGCTGCTGCATCGGCTTGGAGGTCAGGCCGACCTTGCGGCCGACGATCCGCGCGCCGGCCGCGAGCCGCTTGTCGGTGACGGCCGTCTGGATCGCGTACGCGTCCTCGATGTCGAGGTTGCCGTCGCGGTCGGTGAGCGGCGCGACCGGCGTGCGTTCGGTCGTGGCCCGCCACAGCTCGTCGGCGAAGCCGCCCCGCGTCTGGTCCGTCGCGCTCATGCCTTGACGCCGTCCACCTCGAACTCGGAGACCGCCATCCCGGTGATCCACGGGTAGACCGGCTCATAGGCCAGCGTGTGGCCGCGCCCGCCGGCGGCACCGGCCACGGCCAGCCAGCTGCGGATCTCGTGCGCCCCGTTGCCGGCCAGCGCGATCTCGTCGTCCGGGAGGCTCAGCAGGTCCTCGAGGTCGCCGCCCTCGAGCTTGTCGAGGAACCAGCGGTCGAAGGTCTCCTCGATGTCGCCGACCCGGGGGTGGCCGATCCAGTGCGACAGCCCGCCCGCGCCGACGACCGCCACCCGCTCCAGGCCGTCGAAGCCGCGGATCGCGTCGCCGAGCGCCTTGCCGAACTCGTACGACCGGCGTACGGGCATGAGCGGCTCGACCGCGCAGTTCTGCACGATGGGGACCAGCGGGAGCTGCATGCTCTCGTCGAGCTCGTGGTAGACGGTCATCACGCCGTGGTCGAGCTCGAGCTGGTGGGAGAACGCCGGGTCGAAGCCGGCCTTGAGGGTCTGCCGGGTGATGTGGTCGGCCAGGGCCGCGTGTCCGGGGATCCACGCCTTGTCGATCGGCAGCCATGCCTCGGTCGGGCCCCAGTTGCGCTCGCCGACCCCCACGCAGATCTGCGGGAAGTTCTCCAGGAAGAAGTTGGTGAAATGCTCGTTGGAAAGCACGACGCAGGCCTGGACGCCGCGCAGCTGCGCCTCGTCGCGGGTCCGCGCGAGCGCCCCGAAGAAGTGGTCCCGCTGTTCCTCGGGTGCGCTGTCGCGGGCGGCGCTCATCATCGGCGCGTGCGACGAGCAGTAGGCCAACACGATCTCGGCCATGCGTCCTCCTCAGCCCGGGGTCTCGCCCTCGACCCTTCCACCGCGCGGGTCCCCTTCACCGGCCCCTTCCGCCCAGTGGGCCATCCCACGGCGCCCACCCCCGGCACCGGCAGGAACACTGTTACTGCTGGCATGGCGGCGCGCATACCAGCAACAACGGTGTCTTCGCCGGTGCGAGAGTGGGGCGCGGTCAGCGGAGGTGCAGGAGGTGGGCGGCGGTGGTCCACTCGATGGCGCGGGTGGTCGGCCCGTCGAGGCCCAGCGCCTTGACGGTGGCGCGGGGGGTCGGGTCACCCAGCTCGAACGGGTGGTCGGTGCCGAGCAGCACGTGCCCGGCGCCGACGTCCTCGACCAGCCGCGCCAGCAGCGGCGTCGAGAACGTCGCCGTGTCGTAGTAGAGCCGGTCGGCGTACCGGGTCGGCTCCAGCGGGGTGGTGTGCGCCACGTCCTTGTTTCGCCAGCCCATGTCCCACCGCCCGCGCAGCGAGGGCACGCACCCGCCGCCGTGGGCGAGGCAGAGGGTCAGGTCGTGGCGGTCCAGCACGCCGCCGAAGATCAGCCGTGCCACGGCCAGCGCGGTCTCCATCGGATAGCCGGCGAGCTGCGACAGGTAGAAGTCGCGCAGCCGGTGGGCGTCCGGCACGCCGCTCGGGTGCAGGAAGACGAACGCCCGGCGGTCCGCCAGGAAGGCCCACAGCTCTTCGCACGCCGGGTCGTCCAGGTCGCGGCCGGCGCCGCGGCTGCCGATCGCGATGCCGACCATCCCCAGCTGGTCGAGGCAGCGCCGGGCCTCCGCGGCCGCTCCCGGCCAGCCGAGCGGCACGGAGCCGAGCGCGACCAGCCGGCCCGGCGCCGCGGCTACGTACGCGGCCAGCTCGTCGTTGCCCCGCGCCACCACCGTCGCCACCAGGTCGGCGTCGGCGGCCGTCGAGCAGAACAGGAACGGCGGCAGCGAGACGGCGTGGTGCGAGACGCCCGCACCGTCCATCTCGGACAGCCGGGTGGCCACGTCATGCTGCGAGACCGCGAGCGGCAGCCGTACGCCGGGTCCGATGCCGCTCACGCTCGGGTCCAGCACCACGAGACCGCGGTCGACGGCCGAGACGTCGGCCAGCGACCGCCCGGCGAGCCACTCCAGCAACGGCATCGGCATCGCGTGGGCATGGACGTCGACCGCTGGATCGGTGACGGCCGGATCGGGGCCGGCCGGATCGGGGCCGGCGGGATCGGGGCCGGCGGCGTCCGTCATGGCAGGTGCTCCTTCCGCGTCGGGGCCGGCGTCAGGCGGTCGGGGTACTCGTCGGCCAGCAGGAACTCGGTCACCGCCGCGACGAACCCCGCCGGGTCCTCCCAGAAGAACAGATGCCCGAGCCCGGGGAACACCCGCAGCGTCGCGTCCGGGATCCGCCGGGCCAGCAGCTCCGCATTGCGCGGGTCCACCACGCGGTCGTCGCTGCCGTGCATGACCAGCGTCGGCGCGGCGATGCCGGACTGCCGGCGGTTGCCGGTGAACCGGGCGCCGGCCGACGCCAGCGCGTACCAGTCGCGGGCATCGCTGCGCCGCTTGCGCTGGTGCTCCACGAGCCGGTCGACCAGCTCCGGGCGTTCGGCGACGGTCCCGGGCGACAGCGCGTTCTCCACGTTGCGCCGCAACGCCCGCTCCGGCGGCATCCGGCGGGTGGCGGCCAACAGCGCGGCGGTGCCGACCGGCATCGGGTACGCGTACGGCCAGCCGGGCGTCGTGCACGCGAGCACGAGCCGGTCCACCCGGTCGCCGTACCCGATCGCGACCTCCTGCGCGACCATGCCGCCCAGGCTGGCGCCCGCGACGTGCACCCGGCCCAGCCCGGCGGTGTCCAGCACGTCCACGACGTCCTGGGCGAGGTCGGCGACGGAGACCCGGCCGTCGATCGAGCCGCTGCGGCCGCTGCCGCGGTTGTCGACCAGCAGCAGCCGGAACTGCCGTTTGAGCAGGTCGGCGACCGGGTCCCAACCGGTGCGGTCGAAGCCGAGGCCCTGGATGAGCACCAGCCACGGCCGGCGTGCTCGCCAGCCGCCCCGCGTCTCGTAGGCGATCCGCAGCTCGCCGCTGCGGGTGTACCGGGTCCAGCCCACCTACGTTTCCATCGTCGCGAGGCCGAGCAGCTCCACCCGCCAGTCGGCGTAGGGCAGCTCGGCGAGCCGGTCCATCAGCTGCCGGCGGGCGAAGTCGCCGCCCAGGGCGACGTACGCGACGTCGTCGGGAGCGGTGCCGGCGGCGAGGAACCGCACCGCCGTCTCGCCGTCTCGCCGGTCGGCGCGGGCGGCGTGCGCCAGCACGCGGCTCAGCGACTGGCGCGCCTCCCGGTCGTCCGGCGTCGCCGCCTCCGCCGGCAGCTGGCCCATCACGAGGGTGAGCCGCGCGGAGCGCGACAGCGACGGTACGGCGGCGTCGAGCGCGGCGAACCGCGCGAGCACGCCGTTGGCGTAGAAGTGGTGCACGCGTTGGATCGCCGTGTCGCCGCGGGCCGTGAACGTCGAGGGCAGCTGGACGTAGGCGCCGAACGCCTCCGGGCCGGCCGCGGCGCACACGGCCGGCATGTCCTCGAGGTCGGTCACGGCGGTCACGTCCGCGTCGCGCCGGCGCAGCGCACCCGCCACCCGGGCGACCAGGTCGGTCGTGCCGGAGACGAGCACGCGTGCCACCGGCTCGGTCACGTGCCGATGAAGTCGGCGACGAGCTTGTTGAAGTCGGCCGACCGCTCGATCTGCGACCAGTGGCCGCAGTTGCCGAACACGTGCAGGTCCGCGTTGTCGATGAGCTTGAACAGGTCGAACGAGGTCTGCACCGGGATGACCTTGTCCTCGCGACCGTGCACGATCAGGGTCTTGTGCGGCAGCTTGGCGATCTCGTCGTCCGGCGTGCGCATCGCCTCCACCCAGCGCTGTCGCGGCGCCGGGAACATCGCCGCGACCGACTCCTGGAACCCGGGCTGGGTGCTGGCCCGGAACCGCACCTCGGCCAGCTCGTCGGGGACCAGCTCGCGGTTGTGGGCGAAGACGTCGAGCACGCCCCGCATGTTCTCGAACGACGGCTCGTAGCCCCACACCCGCTCGAGGCCCTCGGTGATCGGGAAGTCGACGCCCATGCTGCCCATCAGCACGAGTTTGTCGACTCGCCCGGGATGCTGGGTGGCGGCGCGCATGGCGATGGCGCCGCCGAAGCTGTTGCCCACCATCGAGGCGGTGCGGATGCCGAGCGCGTCCATCAGGCCGATCACCTGGTCGGCCCAGAGCTGCAGCCCGTACGTGGCGTCGGCGGGCCGCTCCGAGAAGCCGAACCCGGCCATGTCGGGTGCGATGACATGGAACCGTTCGGCAAGCGCGGGGATCACGAGGCGCCAGTTGGCGTAGGCGGTGACGCCCGGCCCGGACCCGTGGATCAGCACGACGTCCGGCCCGTCGCCGGCCTCGAGGTAGTTGGTCTTCACGCCACCGGCGTCGACGGTCGTACCGATCTCCGGTCGGTCGGTCTGAGTCATGACAGTCTCCGTCCCTCGGCCCTGTGACCGACGATTTCCCGCGGCGCGGCCGGGGGCAACGACAGCTTCTGTCCAGCGGGAGCGGTGGCGCAACGGTCCGGCCGACCTCGTCCGTCCGGTGGGTCGATGCGGCGTAACATCATCAGGTGGCCCTTGATCAACCAGAGGACCGTGGACGGGACCGCACCCCGCCCAAGACCGTCGCGAGCAAGGTGCTCTCGCTGCTCGACGTCTTTACCTGGGAGTCGTCCGAGCTGAGCCTCAACGAGCTGGCCCGCCGCTCCGGCCTCCCGTTGTCGACGACCTACCGCCTCGCCGCGGAGCTGGTCGACTGGGGAGCGCTGGAACGCATCGCGGGCGGTGGCTACCGGCTCGGGATGCGGCTGGTCGAGGTGGGCGCCCGCGCGCCGCGGGCGGCGTCGCTGAACGAGGTCGTCGCGCCGTTCATGCAGGACCTCTACGTGGTCACCCGGGAGAACGTGCACCTCGCCGTCCTCGACGGGCACGAGGCCCTCTACGTCGAGCGGGTGACCGGCCGCAGCTCGATCACGGTCAAGTCGCGCCGGGGTGGCCGGATGCCGCTGCACGCGACCGGCGTCGGCAAGGTGCTCCTGGCGTACGCTCCGGAGGAGCTCGTCGACGAGCTGCTGCGCAAGGGCCTGGAGCGCTTCACCCCCTACACGATCGTGGCGCCCGGCCACCTGCGCCGGACCCTCGAGGACATCCGCCGGACCGGGTTCGGGATCGCCCGGGAAGAGATGACGGTCGGCCGGGTGTCCGTGGCGGCAGCGGTCCACGACGCATCCGGTCAAGCGGTCGCCGCCATGTCCATCGTCGTGCGGTCCGGCGTCGACGTCGCCCAGCTGGGTCCGGCGGTGCGGACCGCGGCGGTGAGTGCGTCACGGCGGTTGCGGGAGCGGTTTCCGGGCCATCCGCCCCGTCCCCGCACCACATCCGGTCCGCCACCCGATCCGGAGCAGTCCAAACCTTCCGTACCGGATTCGATTTAGCTTCACGTGCACATTTGTTTCCCGAACGTTTCGGCTTTCACTCAACGGCAACGCAAGCTTCGTGGATCCAAGCCAACCGTGTGAATGTCATGCCCTGACGACCGGGAGGAGGCGACCGGTTCATCATGGCCGGCAACTCGACCGACGCGGGACGGTCGGTGACCAGCAAGGTCATCGCGATCCTGATGACCTTCAGCAACGGGTGCGCCTACTCGTTGACCGAGATCGCTCGGCTCACCGGGCTCCCCATCAGCACCGCGCATCGCCTCTCGACCGAGCTCGTCGCGTGGGGCATGCTCGAACGGACCGAGGACGGCCACTTCCAGGTGGGCACCCAGCTGCGCTCGATCGCCAGCCACGCCGCCGCGGTGCCGCCGACGTTCCACGAACGGGCCCGGCGGGCCATGGAGGACCTGGCGGTCGCGGCATCCCGGTCCGTCGTCCGGCTCGGCGTGTTCGAGGACCTCGACATCGCCTACATCGAGAAGCCGATAGGCAACCGCCCGGTCTCGATGGTCTTCGAGGCGGAGACGATGCCGGCGCACGCGACGGCGATGGGCAAGGCGCTACTGGCGTTCGCCGCACCACGGTGCGTCGACACGCTCTTCGAGCGTGGCCTGCACCGCTTCACGCCGTTCACGCTCGTCGCGCCCGACCGGCTGCGGCGCGCCCTGGCGATCACCCGGTTGACCCGGCTTGCCATCTCCCGAAGGGAGTATGACCTGCACACCACGTCGGTGGCGGCGCCGGTCTTCGGCGCCGGCGGCGCGGTGGTGGCGGCGCTCGAGCTGTCCGTGCAGGACGGGCGCGACCTGCGGTTCGTGCAGCCGCCGCTGGTGGTCGCCGCCCGATGCCTGTCCCGCGAGCTGCAGTCGGGCCAGAGCCGGGGGCACCTCGCGATCACGCCGCAGCGGCACTTCGACGTGATGATGAACTTCCCGGGCCCGCTGCTGCCGAGCCCACGGATCTCCGATGAATGAGGCCACCGGGGTGAGCGCGCAGGCGCGGGTCGTGACGCCGACTCCGGAGCGGTACGTCAAGCAGCTGGTCAGTCACCTGGCCCGGAAACGGACGACGACTCTCGTCGCGCCAGGGCACGGGATCGTCGCCTTCGACGACGGTCGGTGCGTCGCGACGGCCGAACCGGGCGTGCTGGTGCTGACGGCGAACGCCGACACGGCTGAGGCCCTCGCCCGGATCCAGGACGTGGTCGGGCGCCACCTGGAACGGTTCGGCCAGCGTAACGAGCTGCGCGTGGAGTGGGTCGTCGGCGCCGGATAGTCCGACGTGACGCGCGTCATGATGCCTGTTAGCAATGAGCGTGCTAACTTGTTAACCACAGGGCAAGCACGACACTCAGGAAGGCACCATCATGACGTACCCGTTCGAGTCCCCCGAGAAGGCCACCGAGCAGGTCCGCGAGTTCGCGGAGCGGGCCGCCGGCACCGGCCGGGCGTTCGGCCAGCTGGCGCTCGACACCTACGAGCAGGCCGTGAACACGCTGGTCGAGTTCGAGAACAAGGCCGCGGAGGCCGCCCCGGTCGACTGGGTCAAGACCGCGATCGGCGCGCACGCGTCGTTCGTCAACGACGTGACCGGCGCCTACGTGAAGGCCGCCCGCTCGGCGCTCGACTGACCCCGCACCACCCCACACGGGTACGCCCCGTCACCGGTCCTCCGGTGGCGGGGCGTTTTCCTTGCGCACGCCGCGGCGGCGCCGCGCCACGGTCACCTCGGTCATCGCGACGTACGCCTCGACCAGCGCGGCCCGCTGCTTGGCGGTGAGGTCGGGGTCGGCCTCGATCGCCGCCACTACCGCCGGCGCCGGCTCCCTGGGTGACATGGCCTTCGCCTGCTCCTGCAGGGCGTCGGCCGAGGTCTGCAGGCTCTCCGCGATGGCCTCCAGGACCTGCTCGGACGGGGCCCGCAGGCCACGCTCGATCTGCGACAGATAGGGGTTGGAGATGCCCACCATCGCGGCCAGCTGGCGCATCGGCAGCTCGGCGAGCTCGCGCTGGCGGCGGATGATGTCGCCCAACGTGGGCGGAGTCCGGTCGTTCACGGTGCCGCCTCGCTCCGCTCGGCGACTTCGTGCGGATCGCCGAGCCGGCACGTGCCGTCGCTTCGCGCCGTCACCAGCCGGCAGGTGCCGTCGCTTCGCTCCGTCACGATGCGAGCGTACCGGCCTCGACGCCGACGTCCGCCGCGAGGAAGTCTCGAATCACCGGGACGACCTCGGCCGGGCTGTCGAAGAGCACCAGGTGGCCGCCGCCCGGCACGATGTGCAGCCGGGCGTTGGGCAGGCAGGCGGTGAGGATACGTGAGTTGGTCGCCGGCACGATCGGGTCGTCGTCGCCGGTCACCACGAGCGTGGGTTGGTGGATCGACCAGGGCATGCCCCACCATCCGGTCAGGCCGCTCAGCCGGTGCAGGTAGGACGCGACCGAGCGCGGCGGCCGCAGGCCCAGCCGGGGGAGCAGGTCGGGCTCGCGGCGGATCCGGCCGCCGAAGATCCGCCCGGCGTGGCGCCCCGCCGTGTCCGTCGGCAGCGGGTTGAGCAGCCGCAGCAGCGCGGCCGGCTGACCGGGCAGGTGCAGCAGCCCGGACGAGGTCGACACCAGTACCAGCCGGTCGACCTTCCGCGGCGCGACCGTCGCCAGCTGCTGGGCGACCAGCCCGCCGAACGAGACGCCGAGCACGTGCGCCCGCGGCACACCCACCGCCTCGAGGACGCCGGCGGCGAAGTGGCCGAGCGCCGGCAGCGACAGCGGGTAGGGCGGGACCTCGGTTGCGCCGATGCCCGGCGCGTCGAACATGATGCTCTGGAAGCCGGACAGCCGGGTCAGCAGCGGTGCCCAGCAGTCGATCTCCCCCCAGATGCCCATGACGAGCAGCAGCGGCGGCCCGTCGCCGCAGATCCGGACCGTGGTCCGTACGCCTCCGACGCTCACGAACTGCACGTCCGGTATCGTCACGACCCCTCCGGGGTTGCCGAAACCCCGCGACGCGGGCCTGGTGACCTGCGCCTGCGGGGTCTCTTCGAGGGTACGGGTCCGCGGCTACTTCAGCATCTCCCGCGCCGCGGAAACGTACGCCGCACTGACGTCCTGCACGAACTTGGCATGCGCGGCCGCGATGCTCGACACCCAGTCCAGCTGGGTCGCGCCGGCCGCCTTCTCCTGCCAGTCGACCAGGTTCTGCAGCGACTTCTCGTACGCGTCCAGCGAGGAGTTGCCGGCCTGCTTGGCCGAGTCGATGAACCGCTCGGTCAGCTCGCGGATCCGCTGCACGGCCTCTTCGTTGGCGGCCGTCGCCGAATTCACGGCGTCGGATCCGAAGTTGTCGGTCATGGCCTGCCTTCCTTCGTGAATGGTTTCCTGGTGTCAGGTATGCACGTACTCGCCCGGCCCGTCGCCGAGCACCGGGTGCGCCGCGCTGCCCATCGGCGGCGGGTCGACCAGCTCGCCGGCGCGTTCGCCGCCCCAGCGGGCCCAGTCCTCCCACCAGGAACCGGGCTGGCGGACGGCGCCGGATCGCCACTCCTGCGCGTCCTCCGGGTGGCCGTCCGCGGACTCGAACCACGCCTTCGGCGAGGGCGGGTTGACGATGCCGGCGATGTGCCCGCCGCTGGACAGCACGAACCGGGCGTCGCCGGTGACGTGCTTGAGCGTCGCGTACGACGAGGGCCAGGGCACGATGTGGTCGTTGATCGCGGATACCACGTACATGTCCTGGTCGACGTCCTTGAGGTCCAGCCGCTGGCCGGCGAGGACCAGATCGCCCGTAGCGAACTTGTTCCGCACGTACAGCTCGCGCAGGTAGAACGAGTGCATCGCCGCCGGCATGCGGGTCGAGTCGCCGTTCCAGGCGAGGATGTCGAACGCCGGCGGCTGCTGGCCCATCAGCCAGTTGGCGACGACGTAGTTGAAGATCAGGTCGTTGGGGCGCAGCATGTCGAACGTGCCGGCCATCTCGCTGCCCTCGAGGTAGCCGCGGCTGCGCATCTTCTTCTCCAGCTTCACGACCGTCGCCTCGTCGGTGAACCGGCCCAGGACGCCCGGGTCGGCGAAGTCGACCATCGTGTTGAGCAGGGTGATCGTGTTGATCCGGTCGTCGCCCACCTCGTCGAGGTAGGTGGCCGTCATCAGGGTGAGCGCGCCGCCCAGGCAGAGCCCGACCAAGTCGACCTTGCCGCTGCCGGTGATGTCCTGGACGATGTCCATCGCCGCGCGGGGGCCGCCGATGAGGTAGTCGTCCATGGTGGTGTCGGCCATCGACGCGTCGGGGTTGCGGTAGCTGATCGCGAAGACCGTGCGCTCGTGGCGCACCGCCCACTCGATGAAGCTGCGCTGCGGGGCGAGGTCCATCACGTAGTACTTGTTGATCCAGGGCGGGCTGCACAGCAGCGGCACGTCGTGGACCTGGCCGGTCTGCGGCTCGTACTGCAGGATCTCGATGAGGTCGCTGCGGTAGACCACCTTCGCCGGGGTGGCGGCGAGGTTGCGGCCGACCTCGAACGGCGTCATGTCGACCTGGCGCGGCCGGCCGTTGTTGTGCAGCATGTCGTCGACGAAGTTGCGGGCGCCGCCGGCGAGGCTGCGACCGCCGGTGTCCAGCGCCTTCTTGAGCACCGCCGGGTTGGTGACCGCGAAGTTCGTCGGCGCGAGCGCGTCGGCGATGAAGCTCAGCGCCAGCTCCGCCTTGCCGGCCTGCACCGGGTCGAGGTCGGAGATGCGCAGCAGGTCCAGGCCGTACTGGCGGGTGGCGAGGTACGCCTGGCGCAGCGCCCAGAACGCGGGGTTGCCCTCCCAGGCGGGGTCGAGGAACCGCTTGTCCTTCGGGTCGACCGGCATCGGGCCGTCCGCCGGCTGCCCGGCGAAGCGGTTGAGCGCCGCCGCACCGGTGGTCAACAGTCGTTCGCCGAGGCGGAACGCCAGGGACATGTTCTCCAGCGGGTGTTTGGCCGCGGCCTTGACCGCGGCGCCGAGCGCCTCGCCGAACAGCGCGGGGTCGTTGTCGGTGAACAGCGGCGCCTCCGGGGCGAGCGCCGCCGCGGCGGGCGGTAGCGGCCAGGACTGGTCGCCATTGGCGTTCGTCATTCGCCGACCTCGCTTCGATCGGTGGAAGAACGAGCGGGCTGCTCGAGCCTCAGGACGCCCTCGCCACGCTCGGTCATGCGGACTGCGGATCGTAATAGCGGAACAGTAGCTCAGCGACGCACACCGGCCGGTCGCCGCCCTCGCGGTCGAAGGTGAGCCCGAACATCACCTGGTGGCCGCCGGCCACCGACGAGACGTCGGCGATCTTCACGGTCATCCGCACCCGGCTGTCGACCGGGTTCGGCGACACGAACCGTACCCGGTTGAGCCCGTAGTTGAGGATCTGGCTGGCGCCTTGCACGTCGATCAGCTCGTAGAGCAGGGCGGTCGAATGCGACAGCGTGAGGAAGCCGTGGACCAGGGTGGCGCCGAACGGGCCCTGCTTGGCCCGGTCCGGGTCGATGTGGATCCACTGCCGGTCGCCGGTCAGATCGGCGAAGGCGTCGATGTCCTTCTGGCCGATCTGGACCCAGCGGCTCGGGCCCAGCTCCCGGCCGGCGAGCGACGGAAGGTCGCCGACCGCGACGGTCGTGGTCCCGGCCGCGTCGGTGGCTGCTGTGGTGTCAGGCAAGTTCGGCCTCCCAGTCTCGATCCTGCAGAGCGTCACGGAGGTAGGCGAGGAACTGCGCGGCCACGACGCCGTCGAGCGCCCGGTGGTCGTACGACAGGCCCAGCACGCAGGTGTGGTGGATGGCTATCGCGTCGCCGACGGCGACCACCCGGCGCGCCACGCCCTCGGTGGTGAGGATCGCGACGTTCGGTTGGTTGATGACGGCCGCGGACGCGTACGTGCCCATCGGGCCCGGATTGCTGATCGTGAACGTCGATCCGCTCATCTCCGCCGAACCGAGCGTGCGCTCCTTGGCCCGGGTCCCGACATCGCGGATCGCGCGGGCCAGACCGCGCAGGTTGAGTGAGTCGGCGTCCTTGATGACCGGTGCCATCAGCCCGAGGCCGGCCACGTCGACCGCGATGCCGAGGTTGACGTAGTGGTGATAGGTGATCGTCTTTGCGTCCATGTCGAACGAGCAGTTCAACGGCGGGTACGCGCGGAGGGCGTCGCAGACGGCGCGCGCGATGAACGGCAGGTAGGTCAGCGACGCGCCCTCGGCCTTGCGGAACGCCGCCTTGTGCCTCTGCCGGATCTGTTCGATCTGCTCGAGGTCGACCTCGATCGACGTCCACACGTGGGCGGCGGTGCGCCGCGACTCGACCATCCGGTCAGCGGTGATCATCCGGATCCGGGACGCGGGGACGACCTCGTCGCGCGCGTCGACGGCGGCCGGCTGCGGCGCCGCGGCCGGCTCGGGCCGGCCGTCCGGCCGGGTGGCGGGCCGGACCGCGGGCTGTGCCGCCTGTCCAGGTTGCACGGCCCGCGCGCCGGGCTTCGCCGCGAGGACGTCCTCGCGGGTGATCCGGCCGCCGCCGCCCGTGCCGGTGACGCTCCCGGCGTCGAGGTTGCGCTCGGCGAGCAGTCGGCGCACGACGGGGGAGAGCACCGCGCCCGTCGCGCCGTTGCCGGTGACCCGTGCCGGCGTCGCCGCGGCCGGCGCCGTCGCCGCCGCTGCGGCCGGTCGGTCCGGTGTGGACGGTGCCGCGGCGGGGGCCGATGTCGAGCCCGGGGCGCCGATGCGGGCAAGCGGTGTGCCGACCGGGACGGTCTCGCCCTCGTTCACGAGAACCTCGAGGAGGAACCCGTCGTAGGGGCTGGGAATCTCGGAGTCGACCTTGTCGGTGGACACCTCGTACAGCGGATCGTCGAACGCGACCGGGTCACCGACCTTCTTCAGCCAGCGGCCGACGGTGCCCTCGGTGACGGTCTCGCCGAGCTTGGGCATCGTGACCTCGTGCAGCTCGCCCGGACCGTCGGCCTGCGGCGGAGCCACGGACTCCTCGACCGGCAGGGTCTGCGTCGGCGCCGCGTCGGCAGGGTCGCCGATGCGGGCCAGCGGCGTGCCTACGGGGACCGTGTCGCCGGGCTGCACGAGCACCTCGAGGAGCACCCCGTCGTACGGGCTCGGGATCTCGGAGTCGACCTTGTCGGTGGACACCTCGAAGAGCGGGTCGTCGAACGCCACCGGCTGGCCGACCTCCTTGAGCCAGCGGCCGACGGTGCCCTCGGTGACGGTCTCACCGAGCTTCGGCATGGTGACTTCGTGAACCTCAGGCATGGATGCTCCCTATCCGTGCAGCGAACGGCCGGTGAAAGCGAGCATGGTCTCCCCGATCGCCTCGGACAGGCTGGGATGCGCGTGCACGAAGTGACCCACGTCCAGCGGGGTGGCCTCCCAGTTGACCGCGAGGTAACCCTCGGCCAGCAGCTCGCTGGCCCATGGCCCGACGACGTGGAAACCCAGGATCGGACCGCCGTCCTTGCCCGCGATGACCTTCACCATGCCGTCGGTCTCGCCGATGATCATGGCCCGGCCGTTACCGGAGAACTTGTACTTGTGCACCTCGACGTGGTGGCCGGCCTCGCGGGCCTGTGCCTCGGTCAGGCCGGCCCAGGCGACCTCGGGATGGGCGTAGACCACCCACGGCACCTTCGCGTAGTCGACGGGTACGGGCGTCTCGCCGAGAATCGCGGTGATCGCGACGATCGCCTCCGCGTACGCGACGTGCGCCAACCCGGGCGTCTCGACGACGTCGCCGACCGCGTAGACATCGGCGACGTTGGTCGCCATCGTCGCCGTGTCGACGGCGACGAACCCCCGCTCCGTGGTGGCGACGCCCGCCTGTTCGAGGCCGAGGCCGTCGGTGACCGGCCGGCGCCCGATCGATACGAGCACCTGGTCGACCTCGATCTTCTCGGTGCCGCTCGCCGCCTCGAAGCCGACCAGGAGCCCGCCGTCGGTGCGCTCCGGCGGCGTCACCCGCGCGCCGCCGTGCACCTTGGTGCCACGCCGGCCCAGCGCCCGGGCGAGGATCGCGGAGATCTCCGGGTCGGGGCCGATCGGCAGGATCGGCGTCGGCAACGCCTCGAGCAGGGTCGTCTGCGCGCCGACGTCGGTGAACACCGACGCGAACTCGCAGCCGATGACGCCGCCACCGACGACGGCGACCCGCTCGGGCAGCGTGTCGCTACGGGTGGCGTGGTCCGAGGTCACGATCCGCTCGCCGTCCGGCTCGAACCCGGGTATCAGCCGCGGTGCCGAGCCGGTGGCGATGACGATCGCGCGGCCGCTCACGCTCTGGCCGTCGACGTCGACCGTGCCGTTGCCGGCCAGCCGCCCGTGGCCCTTGACGATGGCGACCTTGCGACGCTTGAGGAGGCCGCCGAGACCGCCGACGAGCTGGTCGACCACGCCGGTCGTGCGGGTGGCGACCCGGTTCCAGTCCGCGCGGTGGCCGCCCTCACCCTGCGGCATGATCCCGAAGTCGGCCGCGTGCTGTGCGGTGCGCAGCACCTCGGCGGTCTGCAGCAACGACTTGGCCGGGATGCAGCCCCGGTTGAGGCAGGTGCCGCCGAGATCGCCGCTCTCCACGAGCGCCACGCTCAGGCCGGCGCTCGCGCCGTACAGGGCGGCCGCGTACCCGCCCGGCCCGCCGCCCACCACCACGACGTCGTAGTCACTCATGCCGCGCCGCCTCTCCCGCCGATCATGACGTGGCCACCTTCCGGAGGACCTCCACCACCTGTGCGGTCTGCGGAAGCATCGCGTCCTCGAGCGGCGGGCTGGTGGGGATGGGCGTATTCAGCGCGCCGATCCGGGTCACCGGCTGGTCCAACGCCCAGAAGCACTTCTCACCGATCTCCGCCGCGATCTCCGCGCCGTAGCCCAGCCGGCGCGGCGCCTCGTGCAGCACGAC
>DATDJX010000294.1:0-11387 GCA_036520275.1 Asanoa sp. | reverse complement strand
CCGGCACCCACCACCCCCAACGACCCGTCGATCCAGGAACCGGTGCGCACCCCCTGCCCGATCAGCTCGATGTCCTCGGCGATCCACACCCCCGCCCACGGATCGTCCGGCTGCGACACCCGCGCCGCCACCAACGGATTGACCGACACGGGCGCAGGCTATCGAATGTCATCGACGTCATGTGACCCGTTCACGACACCGGGTCGGCGGCCTCCGGGGGCCAGACGACGGTGAACCGTTCGCACACCGTCATCACCTTGTCGTGGTACGTCCATCCGTTCGCGGCTGCCGACCGGCGGAAGAACCGCCGGTGCGCGCCCATCCAGTAGGCCAGCGAGCGGTCGCCCCCGCCCTCGTCCCAGGCGAACGACTCGGTCACCTCGTCGAGCGGCGTGACCTCGACGTCGGTGGTGCGCCAGATGGCAACCGGGCGCTTGCCGCCGTTGGTGAGAACGACGTGACCGCCGACCTTGGGCAGCGGTTCGTCGCCGATCTCGAAGTCGCGCAGGGCCCCGGCCGTCGCGCTTCGGGCCGCTGACGACGAGCTCCGCGAGCCGGTCGGCCATCTCCGCGGAGTCGCCGAACGCGACCACGTCATACGTGCCGGTGACCGACGGGTTGGCCGCCACGTACGCCCCGGCCTCCCGTCGATCATGAAGTTAGGCCCATCTGGGAGCGCGTCCGGTGGGCCTAACTTCATGATCGCGGCGTCAAACACGGTCAGGCGCGCGGAACGTCGACCGCGACCCGGCGCCGTCGGTGTCGCCGGCGGCATCCCGAGCCTGGGCGACCGCTTCCTCCACGTTGGACCCGAAGGGGAGACCGTGGACCCAGCCGCCGCGACGACGGTGAGTGGTGGGTCGGCGCGAAGACCGGGGCCCGAGGTCGCCAGGTAGGGGCTCGGCATGCCCCGTTTCGTCGCTCCATCCGTGCGGGCCGTCGACGAACTCGAACAGCCGGCGGCCCAGCCCATGACGATCGCGTCCGTCTCGTCGACGCAGGCGAGGACCGTGGCCTCCGCCGGACTGCCGGTCGCCATCACCAGGCGTGGTTCGGTTCGCCGCCAAGCGCCAAGTCTGTGTTCCAGGTCGGCGCCGGGGGCCCGTGACGTTGCCGGTCCTGAGACATCGAGGTGTCCGCGACGACCTTCATCCCGGAGCGCGCGCATGCCCCTGCCGCGGCTTGGACCGCCACGGCCGGGGATCAGCGACCGTCTCTCGCCGGCGCAGCCGAAATGCGGCAGTACACCGGCGAGGACCTGGCCGTGCTGCCGCCAGTTCCCGGTTCCGGGAGCGGCTAAACCGAGTTCCGTCAAGCGTTTTCCCAGGTATGAACGTGCAATGGAGCACTTCACGGACATCGGCGAGGAGGTGCATCCGGACACCGACCAGATCCTCACCTTCGTCAGCGGCGTGGGCGAGGCGCGGGTCGGCGGCGAGAAGCGCGAGGTCGCGCAGGGCGACCTGGTGTGCGTGCCGGCCGGCACCAGACACAACTTCGTCAACACCGGGCCCAACCCGCTCGTCCTCTACACGGTGTACGGGCCGTCCGAGCACGCCGATGGCGCCGTCCATCGCACGAAGGACGAGGCCGAGGAGGCGGAGGAGTCGGGCCGGGACCGGCCGCCGCGAGCATAGGCGACGGTGACTCGCGGCCGCGGCGGGCGTTCGTCGCGGTCGAGGAGCACGGCTCGCAGCGCCTGGCCGACCTACGGGTGCCGGCGGCACCCCCGGAGCCCAGCACCACGGAGGGCTGCGGCCCGAGATCCGGGTGAAGTACCGAAGGCCCACGCGACTTGAGGCACGACCGCCTCCTACGCGTCCACCCGCAGCCAGTCGGCGGAGCGCTTGCCGGGGGCATACGGCGACCCCAGCCGCTTCGCCACGACGCCCGCCAACCCCTGCTCGCGCGCGGCGTCGAGGGCGAACGCGCCGCCACCGGTGAACGCGGGCGGGGTCTGCCAGTGCGGGCCGGTCAGGCCCAGGCCCTCGAGCAGCTCGCGCCGTTCGGCGTACGGCACGTCCACTGTCGACACGCCTTCCAACCAGATGAGGTCGTACAGGAGGTATTGGATCGCGCGGCCCGGCGACGGCCGCCGGCCCGGCGTCTGCGGCGCCGCCGGGCGGACGCCGCCGGTCTTCTTGTCGAAGGCGACGATCTCGCCGTCGAGCACCACCTCGGTGGGCGCGAGGGCGTCACCGATCTCCCGTACCGCCGGGTAGTAGGCGGTGATGTCCTCGTCGGACTGGTTCAGCAGCTTGATCCGGCCGCCCCAGACGTAGCCGACGGCACGGACGCCGGCCCACTGCATCTCGTAGCTCCAGGCCGTGTCGTCGGACGGCAGGGACCTGGCCGTGGCGGCCAGCATGGGCCGGATGAGGGCGGGCATCGGCGTCCAGCCCTCGGCCGGCGGGTCCATCCGCCGGACCATCCAGTCTTCGCGGCCGCTCTCGCCGGGTTTGCTCGTGCGGAAGAGCACGTAGCGACCGGACACCTTGTCGCCGTGGAGGGTCACCATGACCTCGTCGGGCTTCCACTTCTCCGCCTCGTACGTGCCCGTGTCGTAGACGGCCATGTGGCCGCCGCCGTACTCGCCCGCGGGGATGTCACCGGCGAAGGTGAGGTATTCCATCGGGTGGTCCTCGGTGTGCACGGCCAGGTGGTTGCGGCTCTGGTCGCGAGGGAGGCCGCGCGGCACGGCCCACGAGACCAGCACGCCGTCGCGCTCGAGCCGCAGGTCCCAATGCAGGGCCCGGGCGTGGTGCTGCTGGATGACGAACCGGTCGTCCTTGGCCTTGCGCGGCCGGCTCTTCGGGATCGGTTCGGGCGTGCGCTTGGCATCGCGCCTGCGGCGGTATTCGTCCAACCGATCGCCCATGGGGATATTGTCCCGGAGGGACGGCCGGGTCCGCACGGTAGGCGGCCGTCCTGGGTATGACCGGCCAGCAAGGGGGGTACGCGCTAGCCATGACCTCGTCGCCCGCGCAACCGACCGTCAAGCTCACCGGCGATGTCGCCATGCCGCTGCTGGGCTACGGCACCTGGCAGGCGCGCGGCAGGAAAGCCTACGAGGGCACCAAGTTGGCCCTGGAGGTGGGCTACCGGCACGTCGACACCGCGACGATGTACGCCAACGAGGCCGAGGTCGGCCGGGCGTTGAAGGACAGCGGCGTGCCCCGGCCGGAGGTGTTCGTCACCACCAAGCTGCCGCCCGAACGGACCGGCCGGGAGCGGCAGACCATCGAGGCGAGCCTGTCGGCGCTCGGCGTCGACGCCGTCGACCTGTGGCTGATCCACTGGCCGCCGTCGCGCGGTCGTTGGGTCAACGTCTGGCGGGCGTTCATCGAGGCTAGAGACGCCGGCCTGACCAGGACGATCGGTGTCAGCAATTTCTCCGTCGCGCAGATCGACGAGCTGATCGACGCCACCGGCGAGAAACCGGCGGTGAACCAGATCAAGTGGAGCCCCTCCCTGTACGACGAGCGCGTGCTGCGCCAGCACCGTGAGCGTGGGGTGGTGCTCGAGGGCTACAGCCCGTTCAGGTCCACCCACCTGGGTGACCCCGTGCTCGTGGAGATCGCCGAGGCGCATGGTGTGACGCCGGCGCAGGTCGTGCTCCGCTGGCACATTCAGCACGAGATCGTCGTCATCCCGAAGTCGGTCACCCCGGAGCGGATCCGCGAGAACGTCGACGTGTTCGGCCTCGAGCTGACCGACGAGGACATCCGCCGCATCGATCGCATGGCCAACGCCACCCGCTGAGGTCGCGGCCATCCCGTCGATCTTGCAGTTGCGGTCCCCGCATACGCCCGGATCGGGCAATGGAGGCACCGCGACCGCAAGATCGGCGAGCCCGGTGTCTCGTCGCGCCGATCATCGGGCGGCCGGCGCCGGCGATGGCGTCGATAGCGGGTAGTCCGGCAGGTCGATGGCGTTGGCCGACTTCTGGATGCCGCCCATCATGGCCTGCTTGCCCGGCATGCGGACGACCAGCCGCATCATCTGGTTGCGCAGCCAGATGCCGGTCGCACTCTTGGGTGCGAAGCCGCGGCTGCTGCCCGGCGGGCGCTTCTGGTTGATTCGCACGTAGTCGCGCATCCGGTCTTCGTACCGGCCGAATGCGGCCCCGTGGTCGCCGCCGGCCGCGGCGAGCTCGGCGGCCAGCACGTACGCGCCGACCAGGGCCATGCTGGTGCCCATGCCGAGCGAGCCGGCGAACGCGGAGTCGCCGAGCAGCACCGCGCGACCGCTGGCCCAGCGGTCGAGCTTGATCTCGGCGTTGCGGGCGAAGTAGAGGTCGTCGGTGTCCCGCATCTGGTCGATCAGGGCCGGGATCTCCCAGCTCGCGTCGGAGAAGACGGTTGCCAGCAACTCCTTCTGCGCTCGCGTGTCCTGCCGCTCGTAGGCGCGGTCGGGGGACATGAAGCAGAACATGGCGCGCACCTCGCCCGTGCGCCCGACCGGGTACAGCAGGACCGCCCGGCCGCCCACGCCGTTTCCGGCGGGCAGGTTGTACATCAGCTCCCAACCGTCCAGATCGAGCGTCGTGTGTGCGGCGAAGTACGAGCCGTAGTAGCCCAGGTCGTTGAGGTAGGACGACTCGTCGCCGAAGGCCAGACGACGGATCCCGGAACGCAGGCCGTCGGCGCCGACGACGATGTCGAAGCGGCGCGGCGGCCCCTCACGGAACGTCGCGCGCACGCCGTCTTCCTCGTCGGTGAGGCCGGCGATGACCTCGCCGTAGATGGTTTCCACCTCGCCGGCCGCCTCGTCCAGGATGCGCACGAGGTCGTTGCGCAGGATCTCGATCTCGGCGACGATGCCGCCCGAATCGCCGAAGTCGTCGCCTCCGAAGCGGACGATCGGGCGGCCGGCACGGTCGACGTACGCCAGGCCGTGCGTGCCCGTGTGGCTGCTTCGGATCGCGTCCATGATGCCCATCCGCTCGACGACGGTGCGCGCCGCGCCTCGGATGTCGACGGCCTGGCCGCCGGCGCGTTGGGCGGGTGAGCGTTCGACGATCGTCGGGGCGAAGCCGTGTCGGCGCAGCCAGTGTGCGAGCGACAGGCCGGCGATGCCCGCGCCGGAGATGAGTACCGTGCCGTCCTTCATGACGCCTCCTCGCGTGGTGCGTGCGTACACCGTACACGCCTTGCGCGTACGATGTACAGCGCACTAGTACACGCACGCCAGGCTCGTTATGCTATGGTGGTTCGCACTAGTGCGGGAGGAGTCATGGAGAGAGCGGCGCCCTACCGGCGGATCGTCGCCGACATCCGCGGTCGGATCGAGCGGGGCGAGCTGCGGCCCGGCGAGCGGGTGCCGTCGACGCGCGGCATCACGCAGGAGTTCGGCGTCGCCATGGCGACCGCCACCAAGGTGATCGCCGCGTTGCGCGACGAGGGCCTGGTGGAGACCCGGTCCGGCGCCGGCACCGTGGTGCGTCAGCTCGACGTCGTACGGCCACCCGCGAGATTCCGCGTCGCGGCGTCGGGCTACCAGCACGACCTGAGTCGCGAGCGCGTGATCCGGGCTGGCATTGCCGTCGCCGATGCGGAAGGCCTCGGCATGCTCACGATGCGCCGGGTGGCCTCCGAGCTCGGCGCGGCGACGATGTCGCTCTACCGGCATGTGCCGGGCAAAGACGAGTTGGTGCTCGCGATGATCGACACGGTTTTCGCCGACCACCCGCTGCCCGCCGATCCGCCGCCGGACTGGCGGGAACGGATCGAAACCGCGGGCCGGCGCATGTGGGCGATCTTCCGCCGGCATCCGTGGGCGGCCGAGGCGATCTCGCTGACCCGGCCGCAGGTGCTGCCCCACCTCGTGCCCTACACCGAGTGGGTGCTCGGCGCCTTGCGGGGGCTGGGGTTCGGCGTCGACGACATGATGAACGCCCACCTGACGCTGTTCGGCCATGTCCGCAGTTCGGGGCTGAGCCTGCAGGCGGAGGTGCAGGCCCAGGACGAGACCGGCCTGACCAACGAAGAGTGGCTGGACGCCAATGGGGACCAGTTGACGCAGGCGCTCGACACCGGGTCGTTCCCGGCGCTGAGCTACGTGGTCGAGCAGGGCTACGACTACGACATCGACCGGCTCTTCGAGTTCGGCCTGCACCGCATCCTCGACGGCATCGAGGCCTTGCAGCCGAAGGAGGTGACGAGCGGCGCCTGAGCCGGCCACCGGCGGGCGGCTCGGGCGACGGGCAGTGGCAGGAGCTCGGGGTCGGCCGGAGTCGGGTCGGCTACAGAACGGTCAGGTCGAGGCCGCGGAGGCGGGCGGGGTCGGCGAGGATGTCGATCGCCACGATGCGGTCGGCCGCGATGGTGAAGGCCATCAGGGACGCGGGCCGGCCGTCGGCGACGCTGACGAGTCCCGCCGAGCCGTTGACGAGGACCGGCAGCGACTCGTAGCCGAAGCGGGCGAACGTCAGCGCCCTGCCCGCGACCTCGCCGGAGCCGCGGATCACGCTCAGACCACGCTCGCCCTGGTCGGCGCGGAGGACGACGTCGGGGTGGAGGACGGCCACCAGCGCCGCGAAGTCGCCCGTCCGCGCGGCGGCCAGGAACGCGTCGACCACCGCGCGTTGACGGGCCCGATCGGGGTCGGGAACCGGCGCGCCCTGCACCCGGTGCCGGGCGCGGCTGGCCATCTGCTTGGCCGCGTCGGGGGACCGGCCGACGATCGGCGCGATCTGGTCGAACGGCACCGCGAACATGTCGTGCAACACGAAGGCGAGCCGTTCCGGGGGCCTGAGCGACTCCAGCACCACGAGCAACGCGAGCCCGACCGAGTCGGCGATCAGCGCCTCCTGTGCGGGGTCGGGACCGGCGGCCGGTGAGACCACCGGATCGGGCAACGCATCCAGCGACGTCTCGCGCCGCGACGTCCGCCTGCGGAGCATGTCGAGAGACACCCGGCCCACGACCGTGGTCAGCCACCCGCCCAGGTTCGTCACCGCGGCGGAGTCGACCCGGTCGAGGCGCAGCCACGCCTCCTGCACCGCGTCCTCGGCCTCCGACAGCGAGCCGAGCATCCGGTAGGCCACCGCCCTCAGCCGCGGCCGGTGAGCCTCGAACTGTGCCGCCAGGAACTCCTCGTCGCCCACACGGTTACCTTCCTCCGTCGTCCTACGTCATCCCTGTGACGAACCCAACCACCCGAAAGGTAACGATCATGAGGATTGCCGTAGTCGGAGCCACCGGCCGAGTGGGCCACCACGCCGTCGACGTGCTCCACGAGCAGGGCAACGAGGTGGTGCCGATCTCGCGGGCGCAGGGCGTCGACGTGATCACCGGCGTCGGTCTCGACATGGCCCTCGACGGCGTCGAGGTCATCATCGACGCCGCGACCGGTCCGTCGCCCGACGAGCGGCAAGCCACGGACTTCTTCACCACGGCCACCCGGAACCTGCAGCTGGCCGGCGCCAGGGCAGGCGTACGGCGGCTCGTCGTGGTCTCGATCATCGGCATCGACAAGGCCCGTGGCGGCTACAACCGTGCGAAGCTCGCCCACGAAGAGGCTGCCCAAGCGGGCCCGGTCCCGGCCAAGATCGTCCGAGCGGCGCAGTTCCACGAGTTCGTCGAGCAGCTCGTGGGTTGGGGTCGGCAGGGCGACGTGGCCTACCTGCCCACGATGCGGACCCAGCTGGTCGCCGCCCGCACCGTCGCGGAAGCCCTCGTCGACGTCGCCACGACCGATGCCGAAATCCGAGAGGTGGCCGGCCCTCAAGAAGAGAACCTCGCGGCGATGGCGCGGCTGCTCGCCGCGAAGCGCGGCGCTCCACGGGAGATCCTCGAGGTCAGCGACCCGGACAACCCAGACCGCGAGTTCTTCGAGGATGGCACCCTGCTTCCCGGCGCCGGCGCAGTGCTGGGCGGTCCCACATACGCCCAATGGCTGAAAACCACCTCAGAATAGGAGCCGTGACCGGCCGGTGGGCGTGCCCCAACTGCGAGCGCGAGTTCGCCCGACCGCGCCAGGCCCACGTCTGCGTGCCGGCTGGCACCGTCGATGAGACGTTCGGCAACCACCCACCGGCCTGGCGGGCGGTCTACGACGCCATCGCGGGCCACCTCGCCGGGCTCGGCCCGGTCCACGCCGACGCGGTCAAGGTCGGCGTCTTCCTCAAGTCCGACCGCAAGCTCGCCGAGGTGCGCCCGCGCAAACGCGCCGTCGATCTCGTGCTGGTCATGCCGCACCCGGTCCAGCACCCGCGGGTCAGCCGCACCCTGCGGATGACCGCCGAGAGCACGGCGGTCTTCGTCCCGCTCACGGCGCCGTCCGAGGTGGACGGTCAGGTTTGCGAGTGGCTCACGGAGGCGTACGACGCCGCGACGGACTGAGGCCGTGCCGAACGCCGTACCGGCGCCTCCACCGCGGGCGGCCGGGGACACCGGTTGCGCGGCACCCACGGCACGTCGGCCAACGCAGGCCGCCGCGCCCGGCCGGCGACCCGAGAGCCTCCGCCGTGGCCCGCACGCCCGCGCCGACCCGCGGGCGTAGCCACGCCGTCACGAGGTCGTTACGGGCCTGCCGCCGCCGCCGGGCTGCGCCGTGCCGACCGGATGGCACACGCGGGTGACGCACCACAAGGGACGGCACGAACGCGGGCCGATGGTGGGGGAGCGACCGCAGCAGTCGCGCACGCCGGTCGCGGGTGGCGATCACCACGGTCACATCCACCGCTGTCGGCGACCCGCGGCCGGCACCTTCAAACGGTCAGCCCGACCGAGCGGGTGGTTCCCTGCGGTGGAAGCGCCTCCCCAGAGCGAACTGCACGTGACATCTGCCTAACGCCCGGGTGCCCGCTGTCGCCGGCCTGGTCGCGCGGAGTAGTCTTCTGACTTCGGCGCGTCGCCCACCCCACACAGCCGGCGCGCCGGAACGTGCCGACAGCAGCCCCCCTGCCAGGCCACTCGGAGGCGTCGCCATGCTCCCGCCCACCCTGCGCATCCTCGTCGCCGGCGCGGGCATCGCCGGCCTCGCGACGGCCCGGGCGCTGCGGCTGTGCGGCTACCGGCCCGACGTCGTGGAGGAGCTGCCGGCGACCACCGTTCCCGCCGCCGGGATCTTGCTGCTGGGCAACGCCGCCCGGGCACTGCGCCACCTGGGGCTCGACGACCCCGTACGCCCGCTCGGTGCGGTGATCGACAGGCAGCGGTTCCTCGACGAGGACGGCGCCGAGCTGTGCGAGGTCGACCTCGGCAGGCTCTGGGCCGGCGTCGGCGACTGCCGGGCCCTGCCCCGCGCGGACCTGCAGCAGGTGCTGCTCACGAGCGTCGGCGGCGGCGTGCGCTACGAGACCGCCGTGCGCCGGCTCGAGCTAGCCGAGCCGGACGGCCCGGTGATCGCGGGCTTCGGCGACGGCGCCACGGCGGCGTACGACCTGGTGGTCGGGGCCGACGGGCGAGGCTCGTCGGTGCGCTCGCTGGCCGCCCTCGGCGGTCCGCCCCGTCCGGTCGGCCGGGTCGTCTACCGCAGCGTCGTGGGCGGCGGTCCGCCGATCGACGAGTGCGTGGCCCTGCTCGGGCGCCGCGCCGCTTTCGTCGTCATGCCGATGGGCAGCGGACGCCTCTATCTTTGCGCCGACGAGGCGGCGACCACGAAACCGGTGGACCCGCGCGCCCGGCTCGACGAGGTGTTCGGCGAGTTCGGCGGCCCGACCCGGGCCGTGCTCGACGCGGTCGAGACGGTGCAGGTCGCGATCGGCGACGAGGTCGAGCTCGGCTGCTGGTCGCGCGGGCCGGTCGTGCTGGTCGGCGACGCCGCCCACGCGACGTCGCCGACGCTGGCCGAGGGCGCCGCGATGGCGCTCGAGGACGCGGTGATGCTGGCCGCGTCGCTCCAGGCGGCCGGGTCGACCGCGGAGGCGCTGCGCGGGTACGAGAGCCGGCGGCGTCCCCGTACGAAGTGGGTGCTCGACCGCACCCGCGACCGGGACCGGACCCGCGACGTGCCGCCCGCGCTGCGAGACCCGCTGTTGCGGGTCCGCGGCGGGCGGATCTTCCGGGACCACTACCGGTTGTTGGTGGATCCCGCGTAGACGCGACCCCGCCCCTGCGGGTGACGGGCCGCAAGAAGAGACTATCCTGCGATCGAAACCGTCGAGGCACCCGGAGGCCAGTGGTGACCACCGTCGCACCGAAGCCGATCGTGACGCGGCCGTGGCCGGTTCATGAGCCGGTCAAGGGTTCGGCCATCGCGCGGGTCATCCGCACGACCGACGCGAAGCAGATCGGGATCATGTACATGGTCACGAGCTTCGTGTTCTTCCTGCTCGCCGGCGGGATGGCGCTGCTGATGCGGGCCGAGCTGGCCCGGCCCGGCCTGCAGTTCCTGTCCACCGAGCAGTACAACCAGCTGTTCACCATGCACGGCACCATCATGCTGCTGCTGTTCGCGACGCCGATCCTGTTCGCCTTCGCCAACTACATCGTGCCGCTGCAGATCGGCGCGCCCGACGTATCGTTCCCGCGGCTGAATGCGCTCGCGTACTGGCTGTACGCGTTCGGCGGCACGATCACCGTCGCCGGCTTCCTGACCCCGGGTGGCGCCGCCGACTTCGGCTGGTTCGCCTATGCGCCGCTTAACAGCATCCAGAACTCGCCGGGCGTCGGCGCCAACATGTGGATCGTCGGCCTCGCGATCTCCGGTCTGGGCACGATCCTCGGCGGCGTCAACATGATCACCACGATCCTGACGCTGCGTGCCCCGGGCATGACGATGTTCCGGATGCCGATCTTCACCTGGAACATCCTGATCACCAGCCTGCTGGTCATCATGGTCTTCCCGCTGCTCGCGGCGGCGCTGTTCGCGCTGGCGGCCGACCGCCTGCTCGGCGCGCACGTCTACGACCCCGCCACCGGCGGCCCGTTGCTCTGGCAGCACCTGTTCTGGTTCTTCGGCCATCCCGAGGTCTACATCGTGGCGCTGCCGTTCTTCGGCATCATCACCGAGGTCATCCCGGTCTTCTCCCGCAAGCCGATCTTCGGCTACAAGGGTCTGGTCGGGGCCACGATCGCGATCGCCGCGCTGTCGATGTCGGTGTGGGCGCACCACATGTTCGCCACCGGCCAGGTGCTGCTGCCGTTCTTCTCGTTCCTGTCCTTCCTGATCGCGGTGCCGACCGGTATGAAGTTCTTCAACTGGATCGGCACGATGTGGCGCGGCCAGATCAGCTTCGAGACGCCGATGCTGTTCGCGATCGGGTTCCTGGTGACGTTCCTGTTCGGCGGCCTCACGGGCGTGCTGCTCGCGAGCCCGCCGGTCGACTTCCACGTCTCCGACTCGTACTTCGTCGTCGCGCACTTCCACTACGTGCTGTTCGGCACGATCGTGTTCGCCGTCTACGCGGGCGTCTACTTCTGGTTCCCGAAGATGTTCGG
>DATDJX010000293.1:0-17854 GCA_036520275.1 Asanoa sp. | reverse complement strand
CCGGCACCCACCACCCCCAACGACCCGTCGATCCAGGAACCGGTGCGCACCCCCTGCCCGATCAGCTCGATGTCCTCGGCGATCCACACCCCCGCCCACGGATCGTCCGGCTGCGACACCCGCGCCGCCACCAACGGATTGGCCGTCACCACGAGCCACCCGCCCGGCTCACCGTCGACGCGCTGCGCTGGTCGGACCCCCCGTAGCCGTCGGCCGCCGTGCGCAGCCTCCCGGCCGTGTCGCGCAGCGAGTCGCCCGCCGCGGCGATGCCGCCGACGACGTGGGACTGCAGCTGCCCGAGCAGCATCGGCACGATCGTGCACAGCCGTCCGTAGGCCTCGGCGCCCGGGCGGGTCGCGGCGCCCGCCTGACCGGCGCTGTCGACGGCGGAACCGACGGCGTCGACGTGCGTCGCGTGCGCCACGAGGGCCGAAGGCCGGACCGTGACGTCGTCACCCGGCCGCATCGGACGACCCCCGCCGGTAGGAGGCCATGACGGCCCGACCGGCCGCGCTGTCGAGCCCGATCGTCTCCGCGACGGCATCGGCCACCTGGGAGGCGAGCGCCGCTTGCGCGGCGCGCAGCGTTGCCAGCACCAGGGCGGCCGTCTCCGCCGCCGGCTGCCGGCGGATCCCCTCGTCGAGGTGGAGGTCGGTCAACGCACCCGTCGCCGAGACCGTGACCTCCACCAGCGCGTCGCGGCTGGCGACCACCGCCGTCAGCCCGGCGACCCGGCCGGACAGGTCACGCGCCCGGGCAGCCTGATCCTCGATCCTGGCCTGCCAGTCGTCGACCCGTCGGGCTGCTTCATCCAGATCGGCATCCGCGTCGAACATAAGGCCGCACGCTATCGATGCCTGCCAACATCATGTTGCCCATGACGCCATACTGGGGCCTCAGCCCACGGGGCCTTTCTGTCAGCGAGGGGCTCACCCAGGCTGGGCCCGCCGGATGGGGCCTCGACCGCCACCACCGGCCGCCTCCTCGATCGGTCCATGCGAGACGGCGGCCGCGGCGCGGCCCGCCGGTGCGTGGCCCGGCGCCCGGGCATTGCGGTGCATAGTGGTCCACCCGAACCCCGGGCGGCGCCGGACCGGAACCCGTATCGTCGCTGCCCATGAGCGACGCTGCGGACGTCTTCGTCCACCCGACGGCCGAGGTCGAGGAGGGCGCCGCGGTCGGCGCCGGCACCAAGGTCTGGCACCTCGCGCACGTACGGTCCGGCGCGCGGGTCGGCGCCCGCTGCGTGATCGGACGAAATGTCTACATCGACGCGGACGTGGAGGTCGGCGACCTGGTCAAGATCCAGAATAACGTCTCGGTCTACAAAGGCGTCACGCTCGAGGACGAGGTCTTCGTCGGCCCGAGCGCGGTCTTCACCAACGACCTGCGGCCCCGGGCCCAGAACGCGGACTGGAAGATCACCCCGACCCTGGTCCGCCGCGGTGCCTCGATCGGCGCGAACGCGACGCTGGTCTGCGGCATCGAGGTCGGCGAGTACGCGATGATCGCCGCCGGATCCGTCGTGACCAGGAGCGTGGCCCCCTACCAGCTCGTGGCCGGCAACCCGGCCCGCCCGCTCGGCTGGGTCGACGCGAAGGGCCAGGTCGTCTCGCGCGACCCCGAACGGCCAGCCACGCAAGGCTGAGCCGGCGTGACCGACGCCGCGCCCGACGAAGCGATCGAGCCGACCACGCCGACCGGCCCGGCCGGGCCAGCCGGCGACGCCGGCCCGAACGGCCGGACCGGACCGGGCGACCAGGCCCGCGCGGGCGGCGAGGCCGAACCGGACGGGGAAGCCGGGCCAGACGGCGAGGCCGGACGCAACGGCTGGAGAGGCGAGGCCGCGCGTACCACCGACGCCCCCGCCGCCTTGCGCGCGCGTCGGCTCGGCGACCGCCTCCGCGCGGCCGCGCCCGCCCTCGCCGGCTACCTGGCCGTACGGCTGGTCGGCGTGCTCGTGCTGCTCGCAGCCGCTCAACGGGCCGGCAGGTCGCTGCCCGGGCTGCTCGGCCGGAACGACGGCACCTGGTTCATCGACATCGCCGCGCACGGCTACGACACGTCGATCACGTACGGCGCCAGGGGCCTGGTCAACACCAACATCGCGTTCTTCCCCCTCTACGCCGGGCTGATCCGCGCCGCCACCAGCGTCGGCTTCCCCGCGCTGTACGCGGGCATCGCCCTCTCGGCCGTCGCCGGACTGGCCGCCGCATTGGGCATGTACGCGGTGGGCGTCAAGCTACACAGCCGCGAGCTCGGCATCCTGCTCGCCGTGCTGTGGGGCGCCCTGCCGCACGCCGTCGTCGAGAACATGGTCTACACCGAGTCGCTGTTCACCGCCTTGTGCGCCTGGGCGGTCTGGGCCGTCCTGGACCGTCGCTGGGTGCTGGCTGGCCTGCTCACCCTCGCCGCGGGCCTCGCCCGCGCCACCGCGCTGGCCCTGATTGCCGCCGTCGGCCTGGCCGCGCTGGTCGGCGTCGTCCGGCGCCAGGACGGCTGGCGGCCCTGGGCGGCTGCCGCCCTCGCCCCGCTCGGCCTGGTCGGCTACTGGGTCTGGTGTGCGGTGGCGCTCGGCCGGAGCGACGCCTGGTTCTGGATGCAGCACGAGGGGTGGAAGAGCCAGGTCGACTTCGGCCGGACGACCGTACGCACCATCTTCGCCACGGTCACCACCCAGCAGCAGGTCGCCGTGTACGCGACGACGATCGTGCTCGGCCTGGCGGTCGCGCTGCTGGCGGTGCTGGTGCTCGACCGCAGATGGCCGCTCGTGGTGGTGGCATTCGGCGCCACGATGGTCGTGCTCGTCGTCCTCGACGGCGGCAACTACTACCACGCGAAGGGCCGGTTCCTGCTGCCCGCGTTCGTGCTGCTGATACCGGCCGCCGCCGCCCTGGTCAAGGCTTCCCGGACGACCCGCTACGCGGTGCTGGTCACCCTGACCGCCCTGTCCGCCTGGTACGGCGCCTACCTGCTGGTGGCCTGGACCCGCTCGCCGTGAGGACCCGCGGGGACCGCAGGGACGCGTGAGGACCCGTCAGCCGCCGATCACGACGCGGGAGACTCCGCTCCACCGGGCCGGGTCGGTCACCCGGCGTCCGTCGACCAGCACCCGGACGTCCGGGAGGTCTTCCGCGCCAAGCGTGCGGTACTCGGCGTGGTCGGCCTGGACGATCGCCGCGGTCACCGGCTCGCCCTGATGGGCCGGCAGGCCCTGGGCGCGCAGCTCCTCGGCGGTGTACAGGGGGTCGGCGACGTACGGCGTCGCGCCCCGCGCCCGCAGCGCCTCCACGGTCGGGAACACCCCCGAGAACGCGGTCTCCTTGACGCCGCCGCGGTAGGACGCGCCCAGTACCAGCACCGACGCGCCGGCGAGATCGCCGAACGCGTCGGCGAGCAGCGAGACCGCGTACTCCGGCATGCCGGCATTCGCCTCCCTGGCCGCCCGGACCACCGTCGCGTTCGGGTCGTTCCACAGGTACATCCGCGGGTAGATCGGGATGCAGTGCCCGCCGACCGCGATGCCCGGCTGGTGGATGTGGCTGTACGGCTGGGTGTTGCAGGCCTCGATCACCTTCGTGACGTCGATGCCGGCGGTGTCGGCGAACCGGGCGAACTGGTTGGCCAGCGCGATGTTGACGTCGCGGTAGGTCGTCTCGGCCAGCTTCGCCAGCTCCGCGGCCTCGGACGAGCCGAGGTCCCAGACGCCGTTGGGGCGGCCCAGGTCGGGGCGGGCGTCGAAGTCGAGCACCGCCTCGTAGAGCCGCACCCCCCGCGCGGCCGAGGCCGCGTCGATGCCCCCGACCAGCTTCGGGTACTTGCGTAGGTCGGCGAAGACCCGCCCGGTCAGCACCCGTTCGGGGCTGAACACCAGGAAGAAGTCGCGACCCGCGGTCAGGCCCGAGCCCTCGGCGAGCATGGGCGCCCACCTGTCGCGGGTGGTGCCGACCGGCAGCGTCGTCTCGTATGAGACGACGGTGCCGGGCCGCAGCCCGGCCGCGATCGATCGGGTGGCGTCGTCCATCCAGGTGAAGTCGGGCACGCCGGCGGCGTCGACGAACAGCGGCACCACCACGACGACCGCCTCCGCCTGTGCGACCGCGGCCGCGGTGTCGGTGGTGGCCCTGAGCAGGCCGGCGTCGACGGCCTGCTCGAGCTTGACGTCGAGGTCGGTCTCGCCGGGGAACGGTGCAACGCCCTCGTTGACCAGGTCGACGACCCGCTTGGAGGTGTCGGCACCCAGCACCCGGTGGCCCTTCGAGGCGAACTGCACGGCGAGCGGTAAGCCGATCTTGCCGAGGGCGACGACGCAGATATCCATGGTCCTACTTCCTCCCCTGCGGGCCGGAGCGGCCCCCGGACGCGCGACGATCCGCGCCGATGGTGGCGAATCGAACTCAGCGTGCATCGGGCTGCGTTTTCCTTGTCGTGGCGGCTGCGCCGCGGTCGAACCCGGCGAGTTTACCGAGGCGGCGCGACGTCACTGACGCCGTCGGCCGCCCATGGTGGCCGAGAACCCGACGATCAACGCAGCCCGTGGCCGACCGCTGCCGCCGGCTCAGCGCAACCGCCGCAGCCCGGGTCAGTCGGCGCGCCGCCACAGCGACAGGATGCCGTTCTCCGACCGCCACACCTGCTCCCATCCGTTCGCAGCGCTTGGCTTCTCGACCGGACCGAACCGGCTCAGCAGGAGAAGGTCATCACCGATGAGCTCGGTCTGGATGGCCCGCAGCTGCCGCGGGAACTCCCGCATCTCTCCGGGCCAGATCGGGTTGCCGGCCGGGTCGCGCTCGTAGAACACCGCAGTCTGTACCGCGCGGCTGTCCGTGTAGATCACCTGGACGTCCGGATGGTGGCGTAGCCAGGCGCGCAGCTCGCGCCAATCCTGGTCACGCTCGACGCCCCGGGCTGCGTACCCGGCCGGCACCAGGTAGCCGAGCACGAACAGCGCGGCGAGCGAGCCCATCACGATCCGCCGTGTCTCCGTACGGCGGATCCGTCCGACGGTGAGCTGGATCGTACCCAGCGCGCCGACAAGCAGTGCCGGCAGCACGATGTACCAGTAGCGCACGAGCTGGGGCCGGATCGTCGGCTCGCTCGGTTCGATAATGCCGCCGAGCAGTGTCAAGGGAAGCCAACGGCAGGCGAACCAGGCCAGGATCAGCCACAGCCGGCGGTCGCGATAGGCGACCGCGCCGGCCGCCGTCAGGAACAGCGCCAGCAGGAACACATACCCGAGTGGGTGGTCATCGATCGCGCGGAGGAAGCCGGCGATGACCGGGATGGGCCGCAGCGGCGCGGCGCTCAGACCGCCGTGCTCGCCGGCGACGAAAAGCCGGGCCAGCGGATCGCCCCACACGAAATAGTTGTGGATCAGCTCGAATACGAGCACGCCCAGCATCGGCGCGGCCGGTACGACGAGCCGGCGCAGCGGCACCTTGAGCAGCCAGAAGAACACGACGATCGCAGGAAAGAGAAATGCTACGTATTCGCGGACCAGGTAGGCCAGTCCCCAGCACAGCCCGGCGGCGAGGAGCCAGCGCGTCTGCAGCCGGCCGGTGCGGCGCGAGGCGACGACGAGCGCGGCCACGCCGAGGCTGAACAGGCCGGCCGACGGTGCATCGGGCATTACCGTGTTGGTCCCCGTCGACACCGCGTTGTTGAACGAGTCGACCAGCGTGAAGAACGGGTGGACGACCAGGATCAGTACGGTCACCGCACCGATCCAGGTGTTGTAGAGGGCCCGGCCGAGGGCGAATGCACCGGCCGTGAACATCGCCATCAGGAAGATCGACGCGACCACCCACGCGGTCTGTCCGTGGCCGAAGATCTCCTGTGACAATCGGGTCGGGAAGAGCGTGCCGAGCCGCATCGCGTGGTGATAGACCGTAGTGGGATAGTTGCCCTTGATGTGCGGCCACAACTCCGCCGCCCGCCACACCCAGTAGGCGTCGGCGTAAACCGGAGGCGGGAAGATAATCAATGTGAGCGGTACCGAGACGAGCGCCGCGAGCAGCGTGCCGACCCCAGGCCGGCGCAGCCATGGCCGGACCCCGCCCTCGGTCGGCGGGTGCCGGCGGGGCGGCTCCGCTGCCGCGCGCGAGCCCGTGTCGACCTCGGATCCGGTCGCTTCGACGACGCTGCTCACCAAGCACACCCCGCTACGTTACGTCACCTAACGAACGGAGGGAGCGTAGTACAGCTGAGCACGGCGGTGGCTTCCGGCCGGTGTACCGCGATTAGGATCGTGCCGAATTCTGGAGGTCACCGACGGGAGCGACCATGCGGATCGCCAGCTTGACGGCCGCCGGACGGCGGCGGGCGGGCCTCTGCGTCGACGCGGCGCTGCGGGCCGCGACCTCAGCCGGAGCGATGCGCCTGCGGCCGATGTCGGCCCTGTGGGCACGCCTGCTCGCCGCCGCGGCCCTGCCCGAGCCGGTACGCGGCCGGATGGCACGTCGGGTCGCGCAAGCACGCCTGCGTGATGGCGACGCGCTCGCCGCCGAGGCGACCTTGCGCGCGGCCGCCGACCGGTCCGCCGACCCGCGTCGACGCGCCGATCTGCTCCTGGAGTCACTCGGCGCCGCCGCGCCGGTCGACGGGCTGCGGCAAGGGCTGCCGCCGGTCCTACGCGAAGCGGTCGAGGCCGACCTCGCCGCGGCTGATACCGCCCACCTCCGCGGCGAGCCCGCACTCGCGGCCCGCGCGATCGACCGCGCCATGGCGATCCAGTTCCATCGCGAACTTCACTTCGACCGGCTCGGCTCGCCACTCGCCGCCGATCCCGACGGCTTTCTCGCGCCGCTGCGCGACAGTACCGCGGTCCGCGCGCTGGCCGCCCGCGGTCGCGCCCGCCCCGCGGCCCGGGCGTCGACGGACAGGCCGCTGCGGCTGCTCGTCGCCACCCGCACGAACGCCTCATTCCTGCGCGAGATCCGGGACCGGTACGCCCGGCATTCGGGTGTGGAGATGCGCTTCCTCGACCTCGGCGCCGACCCTAGGCGAGAGCCGTTGACCCGGCACGTCGAGGACATGACGCGAGCACTGCTCGGCGACCGCTCGACGCCGTTCGCAGATGAGGTCGAACGCTGGCTGCGCCCACACCTGGACTGGTCTGACACGGTCCTGATCGACTGGTGCGTCTCGACCGCCGTGCTATTCACTATGGTCGATCCTGGCGACGCCCGGATCGTTGTCCGGTTGCACAGCTTCGAACTGTTCACCGCGTGGCCCCACCTCGTGTCATTCGGCCGGGTCGACGACATGGTGGTGGTATCCGATCACCTGCGCGCGTTCACCCACGCGGTGTTGCCACGTGCCAGGCCGCGCGTCCATGTCATCCCCAATGCCGTTGAGCTCCACCGTTTTCGGCGGCCAAAGGCGGCCGACGCCCGCTTCACACTCGGCCTGATCGGGGTCGGCGCGGTGGCCAAGGACCCGCGCTGGGCGATCGCGGTGCTGCGCCTGCTGCGTAGGGCCGACGCCCGCTACCGCCTGTTGCTGGTAGGTGCGCTGAGTGACGGTCCGACCGCCTCCGCCCGGTGCTACCAGCGGCTGCTCGCCTCCGACCTAGCCGAGCTCGAGCCGTCCGGTGCCGTACGGGCGGTCGGCCCGACCGGCGACGTGCCGGCGGCCCTGAGCGCGATCGGGACGATCCTTAGCAGCTCCGTGCGAGAGAGCTTCCACGTCGCGCTGGTCGAGGGGGCCGCGAGCGGCGCCGTGCCAGTGGTGCGCGACTGGCCGTTCTTCGTCGGTCGTGCCCGCGGCGCCCGCAGCGTGTTCCCCGACGACTGGGTGGTGTCCACCCCGGAAGCGGCCGCCGAACGGATCCTCGCGCTCACCGCGGATGAAGGTCGCTGGCGGACGGCTGGCGAGGAGGCGGCGGCCTACGCACTGGCCACCTGGGACTGGAGCGTAGTCAGCCGCCGCTGGGACGACCTGCTCCTCTCCGCCGACTCTCACCCGTGATCATGACGCGGTGGTGGCCGGCCACTCGCTGGCGTTGATCGAGGTCGTGACCGTCACGTCGGGGTAGGCCCGGCCGATGCGGGCCGCGGTCGTCACGCCGCTGGCGCCGGCCACCACGATCCCCCGGAGCCGGTCGAGGTCGAGCCGCGGCAGCACCTCCCGCCGCACAATCCGCCACAGCGCGATCGGCCGCACCAGACGGTAGCCGCGATCGAACACCTTTGCCCGAACCGCTTCGGAACCCCTGCTCTGCAGCTGTTGGGCTCGGGCTATTGTCAGCTCTGGCCAGACCGCCCTCCGCTGGCGGGTGACGCCGCGCAGGCCCTCGAGCGCCTTGCCGGGCAGGGCGTCCAGGAGCAGCCGTGGCACCCGCTTACCGACAAGCTTCTCCTCGTTCTCGCCTACCTCGAAGACCCGGACCCGATCATCGAGGTTGAGCCGGCGCCAGATCCGCTCCTCGGTGGTAATGAGGTCGACGCCGTACCCGACGTCGACAAGGTGCTGCGCGAACGCGACGGTCCGCCGGTAGTTGTACGGATTGATCGCAATCAGTAGCACACGGTCGTGCGCGTCGGCTGGCCCCGCTATGTCGCCGGCCGCCGTGGCCGTCGTGGCGGCATGAGGCGTTGCCGGGCCGTGGGCGACGTACGCCTCGCGGAGCATCCGGGCGACCGCCACACGCCCGTAGCGGGCGAGGAAGGCATATCGGGCCGCGGGGAGATCGAGCGCGGCGGCCCTCGCCCGCAGGTCGCGGTAGCCGTCCGCGATGACCCGCGGGTCGTCGCTGACATCGACGAGCATTCCCGCGGCGTGTTCGAGGTCGGCGAGTGTCTCGGCGGGGCCCGGGCTGCGGGCGACGAGCACCGGCATGCCGCTCGCTACCGCCTCGACGACCGTCATCCCGAACGTCTCGATCGCGCTCGCGTGCACCAGCAGGTCGTGCTCGTGCATGACTTTCACCACATCTTCCGGCAGCACGGCCGGGCGGATCTCCACCCGGTCGGCAAGCCCGAGCGCGGCAGCCCGGCCCTGCAGCTCGCCGGCAAGCGGCCCGTCGCCGACCATCGTGAGCCGCAGCCTCGGATCCTCTTTCGCGGCGAGCGCAAAGCCTTCCAGGAGCACGCCGACCCGCTTCTGGTCGACGAGCCGGCCGAGGTAGAGCCAGCGGAGTAAGTCGGCCGGCGGCTCCTCCCGTCGAGCGAACCGGTCGAAGTCGACGACGTTCGGGACGACCTGCAGCTTGTCGGCGTAGCGGGGGAACTGGGCGCCGATCTGCTCGCGCAGGTACTCGCTTACGCACAGCAGCGCGTCGACCCGTTCGAGCATGTCTTCGTAGAGCCAGCGCGCGTCGGGCTGAGCGAAGATCCGGGGCAGGAATGTGGAGTGTTCCGTCACCACCACCCGCGCGTCCGTGCGCGCAAGGTTGGCGGCCAGCACGCCGCCGTAGATGCCGGTGTGCGCGTGGATCAGTGGTGCCTCGATCTCACCGGCCGGCAGCGCCGCCCGTAGCGCGTTGACGTGCGCGTACGCCCAGGCGGCGTAGTCTCGCTGCGGCTCGATCAGCACCGGCACGCGGGTCAGCTCGCCCAGCGGCGTGTCGGTGACGATGCCGCGCAGCGCCCGGGAGACCAGCCGATCGGCCGTGATAGCCGTCAGGTGGCTGAGCGGGTTCGGGGCGGGCGTCCAGTCCTCGGTGTGCAGGATCGCCACACGCCGGCCGTTGCCGCGAACGGCCGCGACCGCGGCCTCGACGAAAGCGCCGGCGAACGGATTGTTCGGCGACGGATACCAGGGGGTCACGACGGCAAGGTCCGCGGGCGCCATGACGCGGTTGGGCTCGTCGGTGGGCTCCAGCCGCAGCGGCAGGTCGGGCCGGCGCTGGGCAGCGGCGAACGCGACCGGGATCGCCAGGGGATCGCCCGCCACCAGTAGGTCGGTCGCCGAAAGCGGGCCGTCGCGTCCGGTGATGAACCGACGGGCATCGCGTATCGCGCGGCGCGGCTCGGCGGAGCCGGTGCGGTGCACCGTCACCTTCGCCGGCAGTTCGGGGTTCTGCCAGGCCGGCAGGTCGGCCACCACGAGGTGCACCTGGACACCGCTGGCGGCCAGGTTGGCGGCGTACTCGCGGGCCGCGCGAACGCGGTAGGCACCCAGCGCCACGTAGACGATGGTCGACGGCGACCGGCTCACCGGCGGTCCTCCACCAGCGCGCGCAGGCGAGTCTCCCACGGCGAAAGCGTCGCATCCCTGGTGTATTTATCGGCATGGCTAAGCGCAGCCTCGTGCGAGGCCTTATCGACGTCACGCGCTGCCTTGGCCGCGGCGATGAACGACTCCGCTACGCTGTCGGCGTGGAGCCGCGAGCCGGCAAACCACAGTGGATAGCCGGTGAGCACCTCCGCGGCCGCTATGTCCGGTCGGTGAACAGAGACGATCGGCTTGCCGGAGGCCATGTACTCGAAGACCTTCCCGGTGGTCACGTATCGGGCTCCCGGCACGCAGAACACGAGTCCGTCCATTTCCGCGTACACCTTGGCCGCGTCGGCCTTGCCGAACGGTCCGAGGTAGCGCACGCCGATGCCGTCGTGCAGCGGGAGCCGCTGGCGGATCAGATCGACCTGGTGGGGGAAGAAGCCGAGGTGGCCGTGAATGTCCAGCTCCGCATCGGCGACCAGCGGGTGGTCTCGGGCCCGCCGCCAGCCGGCGAAGAGCTCCGCCAGCGGCATGTACGGGGTAACCGTGCCGAGGTAGCCGAACCGCAGCGGCCGGTCGGGGTCGGCGGGCCGGTACGCCGGCCGGGTCAGGATCTCCGGTTCCCAGCCGTTGGGAACGACGGTCATCCGGTCGGCCGCAAACGGGTAGCGCTCGGCGTGCCATTGCCGCATCCCGTTGTTGACGAACACGATCTCTGCGGCGTCGCGGAGTACCCGGTCCTCCCAACTGCGGGCCGGGCTGCCCTCGGGGAACGTGATCGTCTCGGTGAACTGGTTGAAGATCCACGCGTCGCGGTAGTCGACCACGTACGGCCGGCGCAGGGCCTTGCCAAGAAACCACGCCGCGGCGAACGAGACGAACGGGTTGCCGGTGGCAAGGATGACGTCGAACCGGTGCCGGGCGTGCAGCCGCGCGGTGGCACGCAGCACGCCGGGGATCCAGCTCAGGTAGTGCTCCGGAAAGATCCGCTTCTGGGTCTGCGCGTAGATCCGATCGCTGACGGTCGGGAAGTTGGTGCGCCAGAAGCCGAACTGCCGCACGTCGCGATCCCAGTTGCGGAAGTTCATCGGCGGGCGGACGACCCGGACACGTGGGTCGACCGTCGCCTCGAGCGTTTCATCGACGGCCGCGCCAAGATGGCGCTCGAAGAATTCACGAGGGGCGGTAACGACGGTGACGTCCCAGCCGGCCTGCGCCAGGTGATTGGCCGTGGCGCGTCCGCGGAAGACCCCGCTCGCCCGGCTCGGTGGGAAGAAGAACGACAGGTAGAGGATGCGAGGCTTGCGGGTCCTCTTGGCTGGCGTGCTGATGGCGGTGCTCCTCGTCGCGGTCGGCGCCCGGGCGAAGCGGCTCTTGATTCCCTCCCACCATAAGGGACCGGCGTCACCTGCCATCACTTGGCGGTCATGGCGGGAATGTTCACGGTGACACCGCGCCGGGCCGAGTCGAGCACGGCCTCGGACACCTCGACCGTACGCAGTCCCTGGCGCAGCGTGACGATGTCGCCCTGCTTTCCGTCGACCGCGTCGCGGAAGCGCTCGTGTTCGACGAGCAGCGGCTCGCGCTTCGGGATCGCATACCGGATCATGTCGCCCTCGGCCACCCCGCGGAACGCGCGTAGCGCCTCCCATTCGGTGTCGATCGCGCCGTTGGTATAGAAGGTCAGGTCGGCGGTCAGCGTGTCGGCGACGAAGCAGCCGCGGTCCCCGGTGACCACGGTGGACCGCTCCTTCATTGGGCTGAGCCAGTTGACCAGATGGTTGACCATCGTGCCGTCGGCGAGCTGACCGACGGCGGCGACCATGTCCTCGTGTGGCCGGCCGCTGCGCGAGACCGTCCGGGCCGAGATGGCGGTGTACTCCCGCCCGGTGACCCAGCTGGTCAGGTCGATGTCGTGGGTGGCGAGGTCCATCACCACGCCGACGTCGCCGATCCGGTGCGGGAACGGGCCCTGGCGGCGGGTCACCACCTGGAACACCTCGCCCAGCTCGCCGGCCTCAAGCCGCACTCGCAGGCTCTGCAGCGACGGGTTGTAGCGCTCGATGTGGCCCACGCCGGCGACCAGTCCGTGCGACTCGAACGCCTCGACGAGCGCGCGGGCGGCCGCCACCGAGGAGGCGAGCGGCTTCTCGATGAGCGCGGCCACGCCGGCCCCGGCCAGCTCCAGGCCGACCTCCTCGTGCAGCCCGGTGGGGCACGCCACGACGGCGTAGTCGACGCCCAACGCCAGGAGGTCGTCCACCGTCGGCAGGATCGGCGCGCCGCGGACCGTGCCGTGCGGGTCGCCGACCGGATCGACGACACCGACCAGCTCGACGCCGGAGAGGCCGGACAGGATCCGGGCGTGGTTACGGCCCATCGCGCCCAGGCCGACGAGGCCGGCGCGCAGCACCGAGATGGTCATCGCGCCCCCTCGCTCCAGCCGGAGCGACATGGCACTCGCCGACCGCCGGGTGGCGAGGCGGCGCCACGACCGCATGGACCGAGCCTGATGATGAGCACCTTTCGGTCGCTCATACGGCACCCCCCACCGTGTTGGCGGCCTCGGCGATCCGGTCCAGCTGGGCCGGGGTCAGGCTCGGGTAGACCGGCAGCGACAGCACCTCGCGCGCGGCCCGCTCGGTCTCCGGCAGGTCCCACGGGCCCGGCTTGCCGTCGGGCCCGAGGAACGGCCGCAGCCGATGGATCGGCGTCGGGTAGTAGACCATCGTGCCGACGCCCAGCGCCTTGAGGTGCGCCTGCGCCGCTTCGCGGTCGTCCTCGACGCGCACCGTGTACTGGTGGTAGACGTGCCGGGCGCCGTCGGCCACCGGCGGCGTGGTGAGGGCGGTGATCGCCGAGTCGAGCACCTTGGCGTTCGCGCGGCGCTGCTCGGTCCAGCCGTCGAGCTGGCTCAGCTGCACCCGCCCGATCGCGGCGGCCACGTCGGTCAGCCGCATGTTCGCGCCGACGACCTCGTTGGCGTACCGCTGCTCCATGCCCTGGTTGCGTAGCAGCCGCAGGGTGCGCGCGAGCTGGGCGTCGGCGGTCGTGATCATGCCGCCCTCGAGCGAGTGCATGTTCTTGGTCGGGTAGAAGCTGAAGCATCCGGCCAGGCCAAACGCGCCGGCCGGGGTGCCGTTCAGCGTCGCGGCGACCGCCTGCGCGGCGTCCTCGACGATCGCGAGGCCGTGCCGCTCGGCGAGGGGCACCAGGCGGTCCATGGCGGCGGTCTGCCCGTACAGGTGCACCGGCATGATCGCGACCGTGCGGGGGCCGATCGCCGCGGCGGCCGCATCGGGGTCGAGGTTGAACGTTCCGGGCTCGATGTCGGCGAAGACGGGCTCCGCGCCGGCCAGCCGGACGGCATTGGCGGTGGCCGCGAACGAGAACGACGGGACGATCACCTCGTCGCCCGGCTTCAGGTCCATCGCCATGAGCGTCAGCTGAAGGGCGGAGGTGCCGGAGTTGACGGCCACGCAGTGCCGTCCCTCGACGAGCTCGGAGAACTCCTGCTCGAACGCGGCGACCTCGGGACCCTGCACCACCATGCCCGTGCGCAGCACCCGTACGGCTGCTTCGATCTCCCGGTCGCCGATCACCGGCCGCGCGGGCGGGATCGGTTCGAGGTTCGGCCCGGTCATTCCGGCTCCTCGCTGGGGTTTGGGTTGTTCGGACGGTGCGACGCCGGAGCCCGGCTCGGCGGCGCGGAGCCGGCCTGACCGGGCGGACTGATCCGGATGATGACCTCGCTTCGCTCGGTCATGGGCACTCCTTCCGGGTCTCTCGGGCGACCAGGCGCGATGCTAGCGGCACTCGCGTCCAGGCGGTGGTCGGGACGGCGATCCGGTGATCCGGCTTACGGCTTTTCCAGCGCGGCCGCGGTGGCCGCCGCGAGACGGGGTATGTAGTCGGGCGACAGCGGCTGGCGGACCACCGCCAGGCGCCAGTACAGCGGCCCGACGACGAGGTCGAGCGCGACGTCGAGGTCGGTGCCGGGGGGCACCTCGCCGCGGGCGACGGCGCGGTCGACCAGTTGGACGCCGACGTCCTTCTGCGCGTCGCGCAGCGCCTGGTGCAGCGTCTGCGCGATCTGCGGATCGCGTCCCGCCTCGGAGAGCAGGTCCGGGATGATTTGAGAGGCAAGGGGGTGTCTGAGGGTATGGGCCATGATCTGCAGCACCAGCTCGAGGTCGCCGCCGAGGCTGCCGGTGTCGGGCACGGCGAGCCGTTGCCCGGCGACCTCCGATACGACCTCGAGCACCATCTCCAGCTTCGAGGTCCACCGGCGGTAGACCGCGGTCTTGGCGACGCCGGCCCGGCGGGCTACGGCCTCGATCGAGAGTCGGCCGTAGCCGACCGCCGCCAACTCCTCGAGCAGCGCCCGCCGGAGAGCCGTGGTGATCTCCCCGCGCAGCAGCGCGGCACCGGCCAATGCGCGCCTACTCTCGGTCGTCACGGCGACGACTATAGCGCAGCGACGCTACGGTTGCGTCGCGACGTACCCATGACTAATCTTCCCCTGGTACCGCTGCGATGACCCTCGGGTCGCGTTGCCCGTGGACGGTTAGCGACGATCACTTGGAGTAACCACGATGGCCGATACCGCGGTCGCCGGTCAGGACTCGGACCTGACCCTGCGGGAGCTGGCGCAACGCCACGGCTTGAAGGTGGCCGGCAAGCGGCCCAACCTCTTCGCGTACCTGCGCCAGCTGTGGGCCTACCGCCACTTCACCGCCGCGTACGCCAACGGTCGCCTCGTAGCCGCGTTCAGCACGGCACGGCTGGGTCAGCTGTGGCAGGTCCTCACGCCGCTCACCAACGCGGCCGTCTACTACCTGATCTTCGGCATCGTGCTGAACACGCGGGGCGGTGTCGACAACTTCATCGCCTACCTGTGCACCGGGCTGTTCATCTTCAACTTCACGGCCGCCGTCGTGCAGCTCGGCACGTCGTCGATCAGCGGCAACCTGGGGCTGGTCCGGGCGTTGCACTTCCCGCGCGCGTGCCTGCCGATCGCGACGATGCTGACCCAGTTCCAGAGCCTGGTCGCGGCCATGGTGGTGCTGATCGGCATCATCCTGGTCAGTGGCGAGCCGGTCACGTTGGAGTGGCTGCTGATCATGCCGGCCCTGCTGCTGCAGTCGGTGTTCAACGCCGGCCTGGCGCTGGCGATGGCCCGGCTCGGCTCAAAGCTCACCGACCTTAAGCAGGTCATCCCGTTCGTCATGCGGACCTGGATGTACGCCTCCGGCGTGCTCTACAGCGTGAAGAACTTCGAGGCCCACCTGCCGCCCGCCCTGGCGGCGATCGCGAAGATCAACCCGCTCCTCATCTACATCGAGCTCGGCCGGCACTCGCTGATGGAGGATGTCCCGCTCAGCTCGCCGCCATCACAGCTGTGGCTGTTCGGCGTGGCCTGGGCCGTGCTGATCGGCCTCGGCGGCATCGTCTATTTCTGGCTCGGAGAGCAGGAGTACGGCCGTGGTTGATATCCGGGCGAGCGTCGTCCCGCCGACGGCCCGCAGCCCCATCCCGACGGTCATCGTCGATGACGTGCACATCATCTACCGGGTACACGGCGCAGGCGGCGCCGCGACGAGCCCGGTCGCTGCGCTGCGCCGGATGGTCACCAAGTCCACCTCGCCCACGATCCGCGAGGTGCACGCCGTCAAGGGCGTGAGCTTCGCCGCGTACGAGGGTGAGGCGGTCGGCGTCATCGGCAGCAACGGGTCCGGCAAGTCGACGCTACTGCGCGCCATCGCCGGGCTGTTGCCGACCAACAAGGGCGCCGTGTACACCAAGGGCCAGCCGTCGCTGCTCGGCGTCAACGCCGCGCTTCTGACAGACCTGTCCGGCGAGCGCAACGCCCTCATCGGGTGTCTCGCCATGGGCATGAGCCGGTCCGAGGCGCGCAAGCTGGTGCCGCAGATCATCGAATACTCGGGCATCAACGAGCGGGGGGACTTCGGCTCGCTGCCGATGCGCACCTACTCGTCCGGCATGTCGGCGCGGCTCCGGTTCGCGATCGCGTCGGCGAAGAGCCACGAGGTGCTGCTGATCGACGAGGCCCTCGCGACCGGTGACGCCAAGTTCCGGCGGCGCAGCGAGGAACGGGTCAAGGAGATGCGCGCGGAGGCCGGCACGGTGTTCCTGGTCAGCCACCAGATCCAGACGATCCGCGACACCTGTGAGCGGACGATCTGGCTAGAGGCCGGCGTCATCCGCGCCGACGGGCCGACCGACGATGTCGTCCAGGAGTACGAGACGTTCAGCTCGACGTGAGTGTGGGCAGTTCGGCCGCGACCTGCTCGGCCGAGGAGAACGTCGGCACGCTCGCCTTCGGCCCGCTCGCGGCGGATGCGTTCGCCGAGGTCGAGCGGCTGCTGGCGGACCTACGCGGGGGTTAGCACGCCGGCGGCTCCGCCGCCCCGGCGCACCGGCTCGGCGGTGGCCACCAGCAGGTCGTGCTGCTGGAACTCGATCGCGGTGGCCGCGCCCAGCTCGGCCGTGCTCACGAAGGCGGGCTGGCCGAGCGCGGTCAGCGCGGCGCCGTAGGCGGCGATGAACGCCGGCTCCGCCTGGGGCGCGATGCTGTTGCGCTGCGAGGCCCGGGGCGCGGCCATCGCCTCGGGCAGCGACATGCCCCGGTCGATCCGGTTGAACAGGATCTGTAGCACGGTGGTGATGATCGACGCGCCGCCGGGGCTGCCCAGGGCCAGGAACGGCTCGCCGTGGTCGAGCACGATCGTCGGCGACATCGAGCTGCGCGGCCGCTTGCCGGGTGCCGGCAGGTTCGGATCGGTGGGGCTGGTCGGCGTGAAGTTGAAGTCGGTCAGCTCGTTGTTGAGTAGGAAGCCGCGGTCGGGCACGACCATCGCGTTGCCGCCGATCTGCTCGATCGTCAGCGTGTACTCGACGACGTTGCCCCACCGGTCGGCGACCGTCAGGTTGGTGGTGCTCCTGCCGTTGTCGGTCGCCGCTGCGGCCGCGGCGGTCCGGCAGGCACCGCCGTGCGGCCCGTCGGGGTCGCCGGGCTTAGTCGGCTTGGCCAGCGCCGAATCCGGGTCGAGCAGGCAGGCCCGGGTGGCCGCGTAACGGTCGCTGAGCAGCTCGTGTAGGACCGTACGGTCGGTGTAGTCGCCGACGTACGCGTTGCGGTCCGCATAGGCCAGCGCGCTCGCGTCGAGGTAGAGGTTGAGCGCCTCGGTCGTGGACGCGCGTCGCAGGTCGAAGCGCTCCAGGATGTTGAGCGCCTCGCCGACGGCCGTGCCGCCGCTGGACGGCGTCGACATGCCGTACACGTCGTAGCCGCGGTAGGCGGAGTGGGTCGGCTCGGGGAACCGGACGTCGTAGCCGGCCAGGTCGGCCTCGGTCATGCCGCCCGGCCGGATCTGGTACGGCCATGACTGGGCCGGAGCGTCGGCGACCGGCGGGTGCTGCACGGTGTCGACGATGTCGCTCGCAATCGGGCCCGCGTAGAAAGCGCCGACGCCCTGCTGCGCGATCTGCCGGTAGGTCTCGGCGAGGTGGGGGTTGCGCTGCGTGCTGCCGACCGCCGGCGGCTGGCCGCCCGGCAGATAGAGCTCCGCGGTCGGCGTGAACTGGGCGAACGCGGCCGTGTTGGAGGCCACCTGCTGCTGGAAGATGGCGTCGACGGTGAACCCGTTCTCGGCGACGGCGGTCGCCGGGG
>DATDJX010000292.1:0-22997 GCA_036520275.1 Asanoa sp. | reverse complement strand
GAACCGGACTACCCGGCAGCCGCAGCGACCGTCACCGCGGGCCTGCGAAGGGGCGACGGCGTGGTCTACGCCGGTACGGCGCGTCCGCCGCGCCTGGGGATGACGTACGAGCTGCGCGACGGTCCGCGGCCCGCCGACGTGCTGCTCACCCAGACCCCGGCCCAGGTGGGCTCGTTCGGCGGCCGAGAATGCCTGAACCCGTTGCCCTGCCTCGGGAACCGCAGCCGGATCTGGCTGGTCAGCACCAGCTACAGCAACGACCCGTGGTCGGACATGCCCCACGAGAAGGCGGCGGTGCTTCGGTCGCTCTTCGTGGTGACCGAGGCGAAGCGGTTCCAGCGCATCCAGGTCTACCTACTACAGCGGAAGGGGCAACGTCAGCGGCCCAACCGTTGACCTCAACGGCGCGCGTGCCTCGCGCTATCCGGTCACGACGGGGTCGGGAGTGGTAGGGGCGGCGTCGCCGTTGCCGCGGCTGGCGTCTACACCCGCAGCCCGCCCGGGGTAGGACGCCCGCCGCCCGGGTAAGAGGCGGCGATGCCACCGACAGAACGCGATCGGGTCATGGTGACCTACCAACCCCGCCCGTATCTGGTCACCGCGTCGCGGACGAAGGCGAAGCTGGACGGGGACGAGTCCAGGTTGACCGTGTCCATGAAGCTCATCGCGAACAGCCCGGCCTTGGTGATCGAGGCCAGGAACTCGTCGGTGAAGATGGTATGCAGGTCGGCGTCGAAGGTCGTCTTCGAGGCGTTGCCCGGCTTGTAGTGCGCCAGCATCACCGGCCCGTACTGGCCGAGGATCCCCACCATCTGCTTGATGTGGTCGATGTTGCTGACGTTGTCCATGGCCTGGAAGCTCTGGAAGTCCGACATCCTCATGATGTCGGCGAAATGCGGGAATAGCGAGCGGCCCCCGCCGGTACCCGAGTTGTCGTAGCTCGCCTGCCAGCCGCCCCAGCCCAGGGACACCTTCGCGTTGGGGGCGTTGTCGTGCACCACCTTGAACGCGGCCCGGTACCGGTCCTGTAAGGCCCGGTAGTAGTTGGTGGTAGCCGTGTCGGTCTTCCAGGCGTTGTCCTTGCACGGGTACGTCTCGAACTCGGTGAACATCGTCACGTAGAGCGGCGGCCCGTTCGCCCTGCCGCCGAAGACCTGTGCCATCTGCCGGATGTCGTCGAGGAATCGGTCGGACAACGGGTACGGCCGCCCACAGGCCGGCCCGTACGCGGTGGACAGCGGAGCCTCGGGGTCGTTGTTCCAGACGACGAGGTGCATCGCGAACCCGGCCGCGTACGCCTGTGGGATCGTGGTGTTCCGCCAGCTCGACAGCCACGTCAGGTCGGTGGGCTTGTTGTACCAGCTGGTCAGCATCTTCGCCGGCGCCTGCTTAACCAGCGCGCTGCGGATGTCGTCATCGGCCTGGTCGCCCACGCCGATCAGCAGCCCCGGCCCGCCCGGCACCGGCCGGACCGCACCCGACGGCGAGCGTGCGGACGAGGGCGAGGGGGACACCGACGTGGAGGACCCCGCCGAGGGTGAGCCGACCGGACCGGATGCGGAGACCATCGCGGAAGGGGTCGGAGCCGGGACGAACGCCGCCGCGGGAATGGGCCGGCCGGCGGAGAGCACCGCCACCGCGGCGACCCCGCCGCCGAGCACACCGGCGGTGGCGAGCACCGCGAGCACCGTCCGGACAGGCGGGCGCAGATGTCTCACGGAGCCCGACCCTAGCCGGCACCGGGCGGGAAGTGGAAGCTCGGCCGGTGACGACTGCCTGAGACACCTCCGCGCCCTGACGGAGAACGGTGGCTTCAAGATATGAGGGCCTCATGAAGGAATCGTTGGCAGTCCAGCCGGGATCAATCATTATGAGTACCTCCAATGTGGGAGGTCGAGCCGGCATTTAGTGAGGCCACCTCAGCATCTCCGGTGCAGCGAGAGGCGCAAATGGTCCGCATCGCGCGCTACGACGGCCGTGTCCAGCCGCCTGGCGGGGCGCGTCCCGGTCGCACGTACCGGTTCGGCCTGATCGCCGACGCGCAGGATGAGCGGACAAGTGCTTGCTGGCGTCGGTCGACCATTCGCACAGCAGGTTCCCGAACGGCTGCGCCGGTTCCGCGACTGGGCCTACGGTCGACCCTGAGCCTCGTCGCGCAGCTCGCGCCCGCCGTCGACACACCTGGGGCACAGCGTGCACCGCCGCGGAGATCGGTTCGTCCAGGGCGGGCTGATGCGGCCGCTTCGCGACGCCTGGGTGGTTCGGCTGGACGCATGATACGGGGGATGCGATGTCGCGCGATGACGACCTCTTGGCCACCTTGGGTGGCGGCGACTCACGCTTCGACCTGAGGTTGGGGCGTAGCTATCCCCGGGAGCAGGTCGACCGGTACGTACGCGAACTGGAGTCCGAGCTCGAGAGGTTGGAAGCGGAACGGCGCTTCGCCTGCTCGCAAGCCAACCTCACGGTGGCGCAACTCGAGCAGCTGCAGCTCAAGGTCGTGGACCTCGAACGCACGGCCCGGCTCTGGGAAAGGCCGTCGTTCCGGCATCTCGGTCCTGTCGCGGGGCAGATCCTCACGCTCGCCGAGGAAGAGGCCCGGACCATCCGAGAGTCGGCCGCCGCGGAGGCGGCCGAACGGCGGGCGGAAGCGCAACGAATCCTCCAGGACGCCCACAGCCAAGCGCAACGTCTCGTCGAACATGCCCGCGCGACGGCGACCACCGGTGTACGCGACTTCGAAATCACCCTGGCCGCGCGGCGCCGGCATGAGGTCCGCGCCGACGAGGAACGTCGCGCCGCCGTCGACGCAGACCTGGCACGTGCCCAAGCGCGGATCGCGCGAATCGATGCGGAGGCGGACGAGCAGCTCGAGTCGTCACGGCAGGAGGCACGGCGGATCATTGAGACCGCCAGGGCTCAGGCGCAACGCAGCGCAGCGGAGACGCGGGAGTGGGCGGAGTCCGCACGCGCCGCCGTCCAGGTTGACCTTTCCCGCTCACGGGACGCCGCGGACCAGGAGCTTGCTGAGCGGCGGGCCGAGGCCGAGCGGGAGCTCGCGGCGATGCGGGCCGTCACGGTCCGGGACTGTGCGACCGCGCGCGTCCGGATCGTACGATGGGCTCAAGAGAAGCGTGCCCAGGTCCAACGGCAGGTGACCCAGGCCGAGGAGCGCTTGGCCGCTCAGCTGAGCGACGGCGAGCGCCAAATCGGCGAGGGCCTGCAGCAACTGGCGACGGCGCGTCTCGACGCTGTCGATGCGCACCACCGCGATCCGACGGCGGCGGACGGCGAACCGGCGGCAGCACGGCCGTCGCTCGCCCCGGCGGAAGCGGGGCAGGCCGACCACCGTCAACGTCCGCACCGCACCACGAGGCAGCGCTGAACCGACGCGCAGCCGCGCCAGGATTGACGGACGCGTTGCCAGCGCCGTTGCCCGTCAGAGGGACAGGGTGATGCGGTTCTCCACGAATGCCGTGCCCGGCGTCGACGACGCCGCCTGCTCGATCTCGCGCCTGTCGGCCGATCCGCGCACCGTTCCACGCAGCACGACAACGTCGTCTACCACATCCACCTCGATGCCCTTCGCGTCCATCTCCGCCTTGTGCACGAGCGCACGCATCACGCGATGCTTCAGCCGCGCGGGATCGGGACCGGTCGCGGCGCGTACCGCGATCCGGTTCTCGACGCCGCGCACACCGGTCAGCAGGAGCACCGCGTCCTGCGCGGCGCGTCGCTGAGACTCCCAGTCCACGACGCCCTTCAACCCGAGCCAGCCGTCCGTGACCGTGACCGTCACGTGCGCGGACGGCACCATCGGATGCGCGTGAATCGCCCGTTGGGCCGCGTCCGCGATGTCGCCGTCGGCGCGGTGGGCCGTGTCGGGAAGGTGGACCTGGACGTCGTTGGTGACCGCGTGTACGGCCGGCACCCTCGCCGCAAGGCGTTCGACCAGCCACCACTTCACATAGCTGTCGACCGACCCGGCCAACCGAACGACACCGGCGGCCACGTGGACCACGACGTTATGCGGGTGAACCCGCGCGTCCCACCGTAGCCGGTCGGTGATCTGCCGCGCGATCAGCTCGTCGCCGCGGCCTGTGCGTATGGTCACCGTTGACCTCCGGGCCCCGGGCACACACCGGACCGGTTCCGCGGATCCAGCCGGGCAATTCCGGGGCGGTCGACAGCCAGTCCCATACCGTAGATGGCGAACGGCCGCCGCCGCAGCCGTTCGCGGGTGATAGGCCGTCCGAGTGCGCAACGGTTCCCGCGGCAGCCGTGGAGAGGCGGGGTAGGTACGCGGCGTCGGTGCTGAGCGCCGGTGGCGAGGGGCGAACGTGCACCAACGACCCGGAGCACCGGTTAGCCTGAAGCGACATTGCCGGCAGACCGGAAGCGGGCATTGGGCGTCCGCTGCGACGACGCCACTGCGGGGGCGAACAAGCATGACGGGCGGCAGTCGCCAGCCGCGAGCGGGTTCTGGGCGAATCCCGACCGAATGGGGAAGCCATGACTACGGCGATCATCGGGGTGGGCAAGATCGGTAGCGCGGTGGCCGGAGACCTGGTCCAGGGCGGTGAACGGGTCGTGCTCGCCGGCAGGGACGGGTCGCACGCGGAGGCGCTGGCGAAGAACCTGGGCGACCTGGCGGCCGCCGCGTCGGTCCGCGACGCGATCGACGCCGCCGACGTGGCTGTCCTGGCCGTCTGGTTGGACCAGGGCAGGAAGCTGGTTCCGACGGTGGCCGACCTGCTCGACGGCAAGGTCGTGGTGGATCCGTCGAATCCGATCGGCTTCGGTGAGGACGGCCAGCCCGTCCGCACGCTTCCGGAGGGAGTGTCCGGCGGCTCCGTCGTCGCCGGCCTGCTCCCTCCCGGAGCGCACTATGTGAAGGCGTTCGGGACGCTGGACGGTGCATCGCTGGCGTCCCACGCCTTTCGCGCCCCACACCGGGTCGTGCTGTTCTACGCGACAGACGACGACGTTGCCGCGGCCGCGGCCGAAGCCCGGATCACCGCGGCAGGGTTCCAGCCGGTCAAAGCGGGCGGCGTTGCCGACGCGGCCCGGCTGGAGGTTCCCGGCGGCGATCTGCACCAGAACGGTGGGCTGAACGGGCGGGTCCTCGACCTGGACCAGGCCCGGACAGCCGTGGCGGCTGGCAGCCGGGGTGGTCAGTGACGATGGCGAACTCCGGCGGGCCGGCCTTTCCAGCCACGACGACGCCACAGTTCGAGCCGCGTGTTCGGCGCGAACGCGACTGACGCTCCGCCGACACCGGCTCGTCGTCGCTGCAAGCGACTCGCCAACCGTGGATCGACGGCGGCTCGGCGCAAAGGCCCAGGTCAAGCCGCATCTTGCGGATCATGACCCGGGCCTTCGCCGTTGTCGAGCACGGGTCCGGCACGCAGCCGGCACCTCCGCCGACAGCCGGTGCTACGGCGTCTTGTCGCCGTAGATGTCCTGATCGAGCCCGCCGGAACGCGGGCAGGTGTCGCCGGTGATCGAACCGTCGGCTAGCACGGTCCGGCACTGCAGCACGTCGGCACCGTCGTCGTTGTCGTCGTCCTCCGCCTCACGCAGGTCGACGCCGGCGACGGTGTTGCGGTAGTCCGTCCACACGCCGAAGGACGTGTCCCCGAGCGAGCTGACCCAGATGTAGTCACCGAGGAACGGCACCGTGCGCCCGGCGAACTGTTCGAAGTTCGGGTTCGAGCTGACGTCGCTGATCCGGGTGGCGGCGGCGAACGTCGTGCCGTGGTCCGCGGACCGCGTCGCGTAGACGTCGAGCGACGGCACGACGCTGCGGTCGGCGCAGTTGCCGACCGGGCGCGTCCGCGAGTAGCACGGGTCGTTGCGGCTGTCGTACCAGACGAAATGCAGGACGCCGCCGTCCGCGGAGACGTCCGCCCAGAACTGGTGGCCCCGGCCGGTGGTGTGGTCGGTCGGATCGATCAGCGTCGGTGCCGTCGTCGCGCCCGTCGCACCGTCGAGCCGCATGAAGTAGACGCCACCCTGGCCGCCGGTGCCCGGCTCCACCGTGCCGAACGTCGTGCCGGTCGGCGTCTCCGTTCCGGGGATCGTCTGCTCGAACGTGACGTAAACCCTCTCGTCGGTGGGCGGGGCGAGCTGGTCCGCCTTCGCCCGGGGGGCGGCGTCTACGCGCGGGTACGTGTATCCGGACGCGCACGCCTCCGCGAAGTCGCCGCAGTCGCGCCGGGTGCCGGCCGGGGCGTCGGTCTCTTCCTCGCCGACCTCGTCCTCGGCACCGACCTGCTCCGGCTCGGGCCGTGCGGCCGAGCGGTCGACGTAGGTGAAGCGGTTGAACGTGGTGAGCACCCGCGCCGGCGAGAACGTCGCGCCGCAGTCCGTCGACTTGTTGTAGAGGATCGCGTCGTACGTGCTGTTGCCCTGGTGCAGGGTGGCATCGTAGGTCACGTACACGTGGCCGTTCGACGTCACGGCGATCTCCGGGTCCTGGACGTCGTTCGCGCTCGTCGTCAGCAGCGTGCCGTGCGAGAACGAGGCGCCGTGGTCGGTCGACCGGTAGAAGTAGATGTTGGACCCGCCATTGCCGACGAACCGTGAGTTCGCGAAGTAGACGTTGTTGCGGCAGGGGCTCTGGGCGGTGTGGTCGGCCTCGATGGCCGTCTTGTCCTGGAACTTGCCGAGCAGGTTCGGGGCGGACGTGCCGCGCGCGACGATGACGCTGCGCAGGAACTCCTTGCCGTCGTTGACGGTCGCGCCGCCGGTGCCCTGCGGGTTGACGAAGGTGGCGACCCAGACGTCGCCGAACGTCTTCTTCGTGCCCGCCGGGTCCTCGGACGCCTCCGCGCCGGCGAACAACCGCCCTTCGGCGTCCCAGGCGAGGACCGGGTCGCCGGCCGTCGCGGTGCGGACGTTGGCGCGGGCGGCGTACGGGGACACGTCGTCGGGGTAGCCCGGCACCAGCGAGCTGGTGAACGACGCGCCGCCGTTCTGCGAGCGGTAGTAGCCGAGCCAGATCGGGCCCGAGGCGATGGGTGCGCCGAAGGCGTCGACGCCGTCGTTGTACACGCCGCAGTAGTCGTTGGAGCTGCCGACGACGACCTGCGGGTTGCGCGGGTTCACGGCGACGGCCGGTTCGTTCTCGCGACCCCGCGAGCGGGAACACTCCTGGAGCGTGGCGTCGGTGTAGGGGGTGCCCGTCGTCAGCGTGTAGTCGCTCACGTAGCCGGACGTTCCGGGCGCATCGTTGCTGAGTCGCACGTCGGCCCCCGGCGTCGACCCGGCGGCGCTCGAGGCGACCATCAGGGTGGTGGCCACTGCCGCCAGCGCGGCAACCCCCACCCTTCGCACACGCTTGCCGTTCATGAAACGTGAACCTCCCTCTCCGGGGGCAACTCAAGAGTTGATCGCGGCCGAATGCTACGCGCAGCCGTGACGTTCGCAACACGAACGGATACGTCCGGCGCTCGTTCGCTCGCTGACCGCGCGACGTCTGCGAGCGCGACGCGAATGAAACGGCATAGCGCCTAAGTCGGATGAGCTATCCAGATCGGACGATCAGCTGCCGTGCGCGCCGAGAGCGGTCCGGATCGCGGCGACGGTCGCGGTCGGGTCGTCGACCCCGATCACCAGGCGGGCGTACCGCTCGTCGATCAGGTCGATGACGACCGCCTTGGCCGGGTCATGCACGTCCCAGAAGACCCGCCGGCCGTCCAGATGGAACGTGCCGGCGACGATGACGCCGGGCACGTGCGCACCCGGGCCGCGCCAACCCTTCCAGCCGCGTACGACCTCGGGATCGGCCGCGGCGCCGGTCACGTGGACCAACGGGATCTCGAGCGTGCTCTTGAAGGTCCACAGCTTGTCTGCGCCTTCGATGTGAACGGTGAGTTGATCACCGCGGATCTCGACCCTCGCCATGACGGGCTCCTCCCGTGCGGCCGCTCGAGGTGACCGTAGCGGTACCCCGTGCCCCCGGATCGGGCCGAAGCCACCTCAGCCGTAGTGGGCGTCGTGGGCCTTGCGGGGGCCGCAGACCGAGGCGCGGCTGCAGGAGCACCGAGAGCCGTCGGCGTCCATGCGGACCACCACGGAGTCGCGCGGGACGCTGTGGCCCACCACCCGACCCCCGCCTTCCGGGGTGGTAACCCGTGAGCCGATCGCCGGCGCGGTGGCCTGGAACTGCTGGTAGAGCGGATGCTCGTACTTGAGGCAGCACATCAGCCGCCCGCAGGCGCCGGAGATGCGCAGCGGGTTGAGCGGCAGGTCCTGGTCCTTGGCCATGCGGATGGTGACCGGCTCGAAGTCGGTCAGGAACGTGGCGCAACACAGGTCGCGCCCGCACGAGCCGATGCCGCCCTGCACGCGGGCCGAATCGCGCGCGGACAGCTGCCGCAGCTCCACCCGGCAGTGCAGGGTCGCCCCGAGGTCGCGGACGAGCGACCGGAAGTCGACCCGGTGCGGCGCGGTGAAGTAGATGGTCGTGCGGGAGCCGGACGCCGACGACGACTCGACGTGGTCGACGGCCACCACCTTCATCGGCAGCCCGTGCTCGCGGATCAGCCGCTTGGCCGCCACCTTCGCCTCGGCCTTGCGCTTGCGCTGGGCCTCGTCGCGGCGCAGGTCGGGCTGGCCGGCCATGCCGGCGAGCTTGGGGAAGCCGGACGTGTCCTCGTCGACCCACTGGGCCGCCCACACGCACTCCGCGACCTCGGGACCGTCGTCGGTGGGCACGAGCACGCGGTCGCCGACGGCGGGGGTCAACGCGCCCGGATCGAGGTAGTAGAGGCGCCCGTAACGGTTGAAGCTCACTGCGCACAGCATCCCCATGGGCTCACCCTACGACGCGACCGGACGGCCCGAGCACGGCCATCCATTACTTTGGTCGTCTTCACTCACCGGTGGCAGGTGAGCGCGCTGCGCCGGTCGAGCCGAGAGGGGCAGGAACGCCCGGGTCGTGCCGCTCCCCGTTCGTCGGAACGCGTACGTCCGGACGGATGAAACATGGTGTTCAGCGCTGACAAATCCGCGACACCAGCGTTGAGTAAGACGTTCAGAGCCTGCGGGGGGTGCAGGAGAGGCCACGGCGTCGCTGCCGGAGCGCGAGCTCCCGAGCGCGGCGCCGTTGCCGCGTCCGGGCAACGCCCTGCCTTAGTACTCGGCTCGGGTGGTGACGTCGAGGCGTCCCGGCGGGGCCGGCTGGGGCCGCCGTGCGGGCGGGCCACCGGCGTCGTCGAAGGCCAGCGCGTCCGCGGCCGTCGCGACCTCGTCGAGCGCGCTCAGCACGCGGGCCGCGATGTCGGCCGCCGCACCCGGCGCGTCGGCGCCGCCGGTCACCACGGCGACCGCCTCGGCCGACCCGAGCACCTGGGCCAGCGCGACCGTCAGCCGTAACCGGGCGGCGAACGACCAGTCGGCGGCCGCGTCGGCCCCGTCGGCGAGCGCCGCGACCCGCCCCGCCGCATCGTCGGCGTCGGCCGCGAGCACGCGCCGGCGTTCGGCAAACGCGGAGGCCGCCGTGCCCTCCCAGGGAACGTCGACGGACAACGTCGTCGACACCGACCCGTACGCCCGGACCACCGCGCGCACCTCGGCGCCGGTGGTCGCCAACGGCGCCGGGCGCACGCCGGCGAGTGCCGCGACGGTCTCCCCGGGACGCGCGCGCATCCGCCGCAGCAGCGGCCACACCGGATGCCACTCCGGCGCGCCGGTGCGCGCGAGCTGCGCGTCGACCCGCGCGAGCAGATCGCCGGCGTACGGCGCGATCTGGTCGAAGGGCTCCATCACGGCTCCCGCCGTGACGCGGCCGCGTCGGTCTCGGCGTATCCGGAGGTCGAGGACCGAAGCGCGGTCGCGGTATCGGCTAATCGGGCCGCGAGGACGACCGCCTCGCGCGACCGGTCACCCGCGGCGGTCAGCCACCGCGCGTGCAGGCCGCGGCCCGCCTCCCCGAGCCGGCCGGGCAGGCCGGCGCCGAACGCGTCACCGGAGAGGCCGGCGCGCGCGAGCGTACGGGCAGCCGAGTCCATCGTGGACGCCGCCTCGTCGAGGCGGGTAGCGAGGTCGTGCATCACGCCTCCGGGAGCGGCGGATAGTCGGCGAAGGTCTCGGCGCGCAGCTTCTCCCGCGCCCACCTGGCGGCGTCGGCGGCGGCCGCGACGGCGGCCTTGACCGAGCGGGAGACCTCCTGATCGGTGCGGGTGTGCAGCGGCCCGTGCAGCCGGACGTCGGTCACCTCGCCCATCGCCGTCGCGACGACCTCGACCAGCCCGTCGGGCGACCGGACGGTCACCTCGAGCCCGCGCGCCGCCTTGTCGAACTCGGCGCGCAAGGCGTCGATGCGGCGGTAGCGTTCGATGGCCGCCTCGACCCACGCCTCATCGATCTCTTCGGACATCGCTCCCTCACCGGTCGTGCACCCGTGATCGCACCCGGCATGGAACCGTACCCGTCGATGTCTTCGGAGGGAAGCCCGGCGGTCAGGCTTTCCACAGCGAGAGCATCATCGCCTCGAGGGCGATGCGGGGCTTGACGTTGGCCTCGATCGCGGTACGACAGTCGAGCACCGCCTCGAGCCGGCGCAACGCGGCGTCTGGCGTCCACCTGTCGGCCGCCGCCGAGGCGACCGGCGCGGCGTCGGCGTGCACGGGCGCGACGGGAGCGCGCATGGTCTGTGCCAGCACGTCGCGATAGAAGCCGGCGAGGTCGACCAGGGCCCGGTCGAGCGCGTCGCGCTGGGCCCGGGTGGCCCGCGAGCGCTGCCGCTTCTCGAGGTCCTTGAGCTGGCCGCCGGCGGCGCGGATCGCGGTGGCCGCGCCGCGGCCGGTGCCGCCGGCACCGAGCGCGATCTCGAGCGCCGTCCGCTCGCTCACGTCGGCCTCGGCGACCGCCGCCTCGGCCTCCGACTCGGCGGCCTCGATCAGCGCGGAGGCCGCGTCGAAGCAGGCGCCGATGCCGGTCAGCCGTCGCGGGACCGCGAGCACCGCCGCGCGCCGCTTGCGGGCCTCGGGGTCGCGGGCCAGCCGCCGGGCGCGGCCGACGTGGCCCTGCGCGGCCGCGGCGGCCCACGCGGCCCGCTCGGGCTCGACGCCGTCGCGCTCGGTCAGCACCCGCGCGACCGCCTCGGCGGACGGCTGGCCCAGCGGGACGACCCGGCAGCGCGACTTGATCGTCACGGAGACATCGTCGGGGTGCGTCGAGGGCGTGCAGAGCAGGAAGACGGTGTGCGGTGGCGGCTCCTCGACCGCCTTGAGCAGCGCGTTGCTCGCTTGCTCGGTGAGCCGGTCGGCGTCTTCGATCACGACGACCTGCCACCGGCCGCCGGTGGGTGAGCTGGCGGCGCGCAGCACCAGCGCACGCATCTCGTTGACCCCGATCGAGAGCCCGTCGGGGACGACGAGCCGCACGTCGGCGTGCGTGCCGGCGAGCGTCGTGTGGCAGCCCGGGCAGTCGCCGCAGCCGGTGCCGTACCGGCACTGCAGGGCCGCGGCGAACGCCCGCGCGGCGACCGACCGGCCCGAGCCGGGCGGGCCGGTGAAGATCCAGGCGTGGGTCATCGCCGACGTCGGCCCGGTGCCGCCGTCGACCAGCGCGGCCGCGCCGGCGGCGGCGGTCCGCAGCGACTCGACCGCCTCCTCCTGGCCCACCAGGTCGGCGAACACGTCGGTCACGGCGTCTCCACAGGTCGCCCGGCGACACCGTGAAACGTCGTGCTGACGCTTGTGCCCTCGCCTCGCTCGATCATCTACGCGGCTCCAGCTGGCGGTCGGGGTCACCCGGGCCCTCATCGCGCGCGGCCGACTCGGCCGCGGCGGCCTGCGAGTCGAGCCGCGTCTCCCGATCGGCCATCGCCCGCTTGTCCCGTACGGCCGCTATCTCGTGTGCCACGTCGACCGCGCGGCCGATGGCCTCGGCCTCGACGTCGTCGTCGGGCACGTCGGCTTCGCGCTCGTCCGCCGGCGCCCCGTATACGGCGGGCGGCAGCAACGGGCCGGGGCCGGCGGGGCCGGGGCCGGCTGGATCGTGGCCGGCGACCGACAGGCCGCCGGTGCCGTACCCGGTGAGGTGGGCCGAGTCATGCTCCGCGGTGTCGGCTATGGCGGCGAGCTCCTTTTCGGACAGTGCCGGCTCGGTCGACGTGTCCGGCGGGCGGGCCGGCGGCGGATGGGCCGCCGCCGGCTCGCTCAGCATCGGCGCGATCCGCTCGGCCACGGCCGCGGTGAGCTCCTCGGCCGGCCGGGTGCCGTCGAGCACCAGATAGCGCTTGGGGTCGTTCGCGGCGAGGTCGAGGAACGCGTAGCGGACCCGTTCGTGGAACGACAACGACTCGGCCTCGAGCCGGTCGGCCATGCCCCGAGCGTCGACGCGATCCAGGCCCACGGTCGGATCGACATCGAGCAGCACCACCAGGTCGGGCTTGAGGCCGCCGGTGGCCCATGACGACAGCCAGGACACCTCGTCGACCGGCAGCGTGCGGCCGGCGCCCTGATAGGCGAGCGACGAGTCGACGTACCGGTCGCTGATGACGACCGCGCCCCGGGCCAGCGCCGGTCGGACGACGGTCGCCACGTGATGCGCCCGGTCGGCGGCGTACAGCAGTGCCTCGGCCCGCGGTGAGGCCGGGGTGTCGTGGTCGAGCACCAGGCGACGGATGCGTACGCCGACCTCCGTGGCGCCCGGCTCGCGGGTGACCACGACGTCGCGGCCCTTGGCGCGCAGCGCGGTGGCCAGCGCCTCGACCTGGGTCGACTTGCCCGCACCCTCGCCGCCCTCGAAGACGACGAACACGCCGCGCCAGGCGGCCGGCTCGGCGGGTGACAGCGGCCGGCCGCGGATCGAGCCCCACAGGTCGGCGAGCACCGCGACGCCCGGCTTGTCGTCCATCTGCCGGAACGCGCTGATCCCGGCGAAGATGCCGAACAGGCCGGCCGCGAAGAGCAGGAGGCGGGTCGAGGAGATCGAGACGCCCAGCGAGGCGATGACGAAGCGGCGCGAGCCGCCGACGCCGACCAGGAGGCTGGACAGGGCGATCGCGAGCATGAGCACGATGCGCGTGCCGGTCTGCACGACCGCGAAGACCCGGCCGCGCACCTCGTCGGCGATCTCGCCGCCGAGCAGCGTGATGCCGGCGAGGAAGGCCATGCCGGCACCCGCGCCGACGAGGACCGCGCCGAGCATCGCCATCGACAGGTGGATCGCCCCGGCCAGCACGATCACCGACGCGCCGGCGAGCACGATGCTCATGCCGAACCAGCGCCGGCGGGACAGGTCGCGCACGATCATCGGGCCGAGGCCGATGCCGAGCGCGAGGCCAACGAACAGCGCGCCGAAGAGAAGATAGAAGGCGGCGTCGCCGGCGCTGAGCGACTGGGTGAAGAACCGGGCGGTGCCGATGACCACGCCGCCGCCGGCGAACGCGCCGAAGATGCCCAACACCAGGCCGCGGACCAGCGCGGTCTGGCTGATGAACCGCCACCCCTCGACGAACTGGCGCGCCAGGCTCGGCTGCTTCTCCCGCTGGTCGGCCCGGCCGCTGATCTCCTTGATGCCGTAGAACACGACGATCGCCGTGGCGAGCCGGGAGAAGGAGTTGAACCAGAGGGCCAGCTGCGCCGGCTCGGCCCAGTTCGACGGCTCGACGCCGGTGATCGCCCGCACCGACACGTCGAGCGCGGAGAGGCTGACTGCGGCGAGGACCGGGGTCAGCCCGTACGTCGTGATGAGGGTGAGCTGGTTGGAGACCTCGAGCCGGGCCCGCGGGATGAGGTTGGGGACCGCGGCCTCCTTGGCCGGGATCCAGATCAGCGTGATGGTCTCGATGAGGAAGGTGGCGACCGCGGCCCAGCCGACCACGAGACCGCCACCGACGCCCGACAGCGCGACCAGCGGGATCGACGCGAACAGCACGAACCGGAGCAGATCGCAGATGACCATGGTGTAGCGGCGGTCGAACCGGTCGGCGAGCACGCCGGCGACCGGGCCGAGGAACAGCGCGGGCAGCAGGCGTACGGCGATGACGCCGCCGAACGCGAGGCCCTTGGCGGTGTTGCCGGACACCTGCGACGAGGCGAAGATCGACGTGGCGAGGAGGCCGAGCCAGTCGCCGTAGGAGGCGACGCCGAGCACGAGCCACAGCCGCCGGAACGGCCGGATCCGCAGGACCGCGCGCAACGCCCGGAACCCGGATAGATCGACGGATCCTCCGCCCGACCCGGCCGGCCGCCGGGGCGCCTCGCCGCTGGCGTTGGTGTCGATGGCCGTACCTCCGTTGCCGGCCCGTCGTTGGGCTCCCCCGAGACACTGTAGTCCGGTCCGCGATCACGCCCGGCCCAGACATTCCCCAGTTCGGGCCGCTCTACGGGCCGGCAAAACGTTCGTACGCGAGGGTGATTCGCATTTCCCGTCATAACGGCTACGGTGCTGAGGTGCCCGAGGACCGCGCCGCGCTGCGTACCCGGCTGGATCGTGCCACCGCCCGGCTGGACCCGCCGTTCGCGGTCGTCGACCTGGACGCCTTCGGCGCCAACGCGGGCGCGTTGGCCGAGCGCGGCGCCGGCAAGCCGATCCGGCTGGCCAGCAAGTCGGTGCGGTGCCGGTCGCTGATCGGCCGGGCCCTCGACGTGCCGGGCTGGCGCGGCGTGATGGCGTTCACCCTCGCCGAGGCGAACTGGCTCGCGTCGTCCGGGGTGACGGACGACGCACTGGTGGCCTACCCCACCGCGGACCGGTCGGCGGTGTGCACCCTGGCGTCCTCGCCGGCGCTGGCCTCGGCCGTGACGATCATGGTCGACTCGGTCGACCAGCTGGACTTCGTGGACTCGGTGGTCGCCCCGGCGTCCCGCCCGTCTCTGCGGGTATGCCTCGACCTGGACGCGTCGTGGCGGCTGGCCGGAGGGCGGGTTCACGTGGGCGTGCGGCGCTCGCCGCTGCACTCACCCGCATCGGCGGCCGCCTTCGCGCGGCTGGTGGCGGGTCGCCGTGGGTTCGCGCTGGTCGGGGTCATGTCGTACGAGGCGCAGATCGCCGGGGTGGGCGACGAGCCGCCCGGGCACGCGCTGCGCGGCGCGGCGATCCGGGCGATGCAACGGCGGTCGTACGAGGAACTGGTGGCGCGCCGGCTCGCGGCGGTGTCGGCGGTGCGCGCGCTTGCCGACCTCGAGTTCGTCAACGGCGGTGGCACCGGCAGCGTCGCGGCGACCAGCGCGGATCCCTCGGTGACCGAGGTGACCGCGGGGTCGGGGCTGTACGGGCCGACGCTGTTCGACGCCTACCGCACCTGGCGGCCCCGGCCCGCGGCGTTCTTCGCCCAACCGGTCGTCCGGCGGCCGGGGCCGGGCCTGGCGACCGTGCTCGGCGGCGGCTGGATCGCGTCCGGGCCGGCGGAACCGAGCCGGCTACCCACGCCGTGGCTGCCTGCCGGCCTGAAGCTGGTCGGCACGGAGGGCGCGGGCGAGGTGCAGACGCCGCTGCGCGGGCCGGTGGCGGACACGCTGTCGGTCGGCGACCGGGTGTGGTTCCGGCACGCCAAGGCGGGCGAGATGTGCGAACGGGTCGACGCGCTGCACCTGGTCTCCGGGGACGCCGTGGTCGACGTGGTCCCGACCTACCGCGGCGAGGGCCACGCCTTCCTCTGACGCCCCCTTCCGCGCGATCTTGCAATTATGCCCCCCGCGTAACGGGACAAACGGGGTCACGAGTGGGTGCATAACTGCAAGATCGTGGTGATCTTGCGGCCGGCATCAGGCGCGGGTGGCGGCGGGGACGTGCCGGTGGAGGTACTCGCGGATCAGCGCCTTGGCCTCGTCGAGCACCTGCTCGTCGCCGTCGCCGGCGCGGCGGAACGCGAGCTTGATCAGCGCGTCGGCCGCCTCGACGGCGATCTCCAGCGCGAAGCGCAGCCGCGCGGTGTCCTCGACGCCGAACTGGTCGACCAGCAGCCGGGAGAGCTGCTCCGCGATCACCGCGTTGTTGTCGCGCTCCTCGTCGAGCAGATGCACGTCGACCACGTCACCGAAGTGCAGGGTGCGGAAGCCGGGGACCGTACGGTGCATCGCGATGTACTCGTCGATGCCGGCGTCGACGCCTTCCCACCAGTCGTCGAACGCACCCAGCTCGAAGCGGCCGGCGAGGCGCAGCAGGTAGGCCTCCATGTTGCGCAGCGTGAGCGCCTGCACGATGGCACGCTTGTCGGGGAAGAACTGGTAGACCGAACCGATCGCGACCTCGGCACGCTCGGCGAGCAGCGTGGTGGTCAGGCCCTCGTAGCCGACCTCGTCGACGATCTCGGCGCAGGCGTCGAGCATCCGTTGGACCCGCGCCACGCTGCGCCCTTGCACCGGCACCCGGCGCAGCGGGCCGGTGGTGACGGTTGGGGTGGACATGCCCCACCACATCCTTCCTGTTCGCCCCGACGTGGGGAGACGTTACCCAGCTCAACGAGCAAACCGGATCAACGGTATTTACCTCGCTCGGCGAATCCTGATATGAAGGCTACTCACGTTCAGGGAGGCCCTCCGTGCGCACCCGCCGGTCCATCGCGCCAGCAGCCACCCCACCGTGGTCCAACTGGGCCGGCAACCAGAGGTCGGCCGCCAGGCCGATCCGACCGGCGACGACGGACGAGGTCGCCCATGCGGTGCTCGACGCGGCGTCGGCGGGACATCGGGTCAAGCCGGTCGGGTCCGGACATTCGTTCACGGCCGCTGCGGTCCCGGCCGGGCCGTCCGGCGTGCGACTCGATCTGTCGGGCCTGTCCCTACCGGCCTCGGTGGATCGCGCGTCGCGCCGGGTGACGGTGCCGGCGGGGATGACGCTGAACACGCTGAACGCCCTGCTCGCGGCGCACGGCCTGGCGATGCCTAACCTCGGCGACGTCGACGCCCAAACGGTGGCGGGCGCGATCTCCACCGGGACGCACGGGACCGGGGCGGCGTACGGGTGCCTGTCGACGTTCGTGGTGGGCCTTGAGCTGGTTTCCGGATCCGGCGACGTGGTGCGGTGCTCGCCCACCGAGGCGCCGGAGACCTTCGCCGTGGCGCGGGTGGGGCTGGGTGCCCTCGGCGTGATCACATCGGCGACGCTGCAGTGCGTGGACGCGTTCGTGCTGCGCGCCGACGAGCGACCCGGCCGCCTGGCGGACGTGCTCTCGTCGTGGGAGTCGCTGGTCGCGGAGAACGACCACTGCGAGTTCTACTGGTTCCCGTACACCGATCGGGTGCAGGTCAAGCTCAACAACCGGGTGTCGGTCGCGGACCGCCCGCTGCCGCGGTGGCGCGGGTGGCTCGACGATGAGCTCCTGTCCAACACGGTCTTCGCCGGGGCGTGCCGGGTCGGGCGCGCGGTGCCGGCGTTGGTCCCGCCGATCAGCGCGCTGTCGGCGCGGGCGCTGTCGGCGCGGACCTACACCGCGCGCTCGGACCTGGTGTTCTGCACCCCGCGCCGGGTCCGGTTCACGGAGATGGAGTACGGGGTGCCGCGCGCGGCGCTGCCGGCGGTCCTCGAGGCGCTGCCCCGGCTGGTCCAGGGGCTGCCGTTCAAGGTGCAGTTCCCGGTCGAGGTGCGGTTCACGGCCGCCGACGACATCCCGCTCTCGCACGGGTACGGCCGGGACTCGGCGTACGTGGCGGTGCACCAGTACGTCGGGGCGCCGTACGAGCCGTACTTCCGCGCGTTCGAGTCGCTGATGTCGTCCGTGGACGGTCGCCCGCACTGGGGGAAGCTGCACTACCGGGACGCCGCCTCGCTGCGGCCGGCGTACCCCCGGTTCGACGACTTCCTCGCGGTTCGCGACCGCCTCGACCCGGCCCGGTTGTTCGCCAACGCGTACACCGAACAGGTGCTGGGCGCCTGAGTCGTGCGGCCCGGGGGTCAAGCGCGGGCGAGCTCGGCGTTGGCGCGTGCGGTCAGCGTGGTGAGTATCCGGCCGGCGGTGACGAGGTCCGCAGCGGGCAGGCCGGCGTAGAGGCGCCCGGTGATCTCCCCGATCGCGGCGCGGATCCGCTGGTGGCGGGCCCGGCCGGCGTCGGTCAGCGTGACCGTTGAGCCGTTGTCCTGCCAGACGTCGAGCAGGCCCGACGAAAGCAGGTCCGCGACGGCCTCCCGTACGGTGGCTTGGTCGATCTTCAGACCGCTGACCATCGTCGCGACCAGGTCGTCGTGGTCGATCGAGCCCCCGGAGAGCGTGGTCTGGTTGAGCGCGACCCACTCGTAGAACGTCGTGCCGGTGCCCGCGAGCAGGCGCTCGAGCAGCGCCGCGGTGGCGCGCTCGGCCTCGCCGAGGATCTGGCCGTTGAGGGTCGGGGTGGTGGTCATGGCTACTCCCGTGGTTGGTGGTCGAGCAGGGTGTTCAGCATCGTGACGAGCTGCTTCGTGTCCTCGCCGGCGAGGCCGCCGAGCGGCCGGAGCAGCTCGTGGTGCAGCTCGCGGACGACCACGACGGCCCGGCCCACGACCTCCTCGCCGTGCGGGGTCAGCGACAGCAGGACGGCCCGGCTGTCGTTCGGGTCCGTGTCGCGGGCGATGAGTCCGGTCGACTCGAGCGTGCGGGCGAGCTTCGAGACGTAGAGCGCCTCGAGGCCGGTGTGGTCGGCGAGGCGACGCTGGCTGGGCTTCGCGCCGTCACCGGCGCGCCGCATGCCGTAGAGCGACGCGAGCAGCGAGTACTGCGCGTGGGTCAGGCCGAGCGGTGCGAGCGCACGGTCAACCGCCGTGCGCCACTTCATCGAGAGGCGCCAGACCAGGAAGCCGGGTGTCGGACCGGTCGGCAGGCTCATGGGTCTTAAGGTACATGGCGATAATGTACATGGCTACTATTCCGCGACCACATCCGCTATGACCGCGGTCACGTTGTCGTTGGTCGGCACCGCCAGCGCGAGCGCGACGAGGCGGCCGGCGCAGGCTGCGGGGTCGGGCTCGGTTCGCAGCACCTCGCCGATCGCGTGGTCGTCGACGTAGTCGGACAGGCCGTCGCTGCACAGCAGGACGCGGTCGCCCGCCTCCACCGGGACCGTCGCCACGGACGCACGGTAGGGCTCACCCTTGACCGCCTGGGTGATGAGCGACCGGCGTGGGTGGCCGCGCGCCTGCTCGGCGGTCAGGGCGCCGGTGTCGACCAGCTGCTGCACGAAGGTGTCGTCGCGGGTCAGCCGGACCACGCCGGAGGCCCCGGCGGCCAGCAGGTAGGCGCGCGAGTCGCCGACGTGCAGCAGCCCCAGCCGGTAACCGGCGAGCAGAACGGCCGTGACGGTGGTACCCATGTCCTGGCCGCGCGCCTCGATCAGAATGTTGGCGTTCTCGACCGCGCGTGCCAGCGCACCCGCCGGATCCGACGTCTCGGCCGTCTCGAGCGGTGCCAGCACCTCGATGGCGATCCCACTGGCCTGTTCCCCATCGGGCAGGCCACCGATGCCGTCGGCGACGACCGCGAGCCGCCGCCCGGCGAAGGCCGAGTCCTCGTTGTTGGGCCGCACCGGCCCCCTGTCGGTGGCGGCCGCCGAACGCAAGATCAGGTGCATGGCTTCGAGGATGCCCGACTGCGGCCCCGGAGTCTCTACGCACTTGTACGTAAGGTGGGTGGCGTGATGCCGGTGCCGATCGTCGGGCGAGACCGCGAGGTCGCCGAGCTCGCGGCGGCCTGGGCCGGCCGGCGGAGCCGGGTCGCGGTCGTCACCGGGCCGGCCGGCATCGGCAAGAGTGCGCTGGTCGGCTCCGCGGTACGGGCGTTGACGCCGGCACCCTCGACGGTGCTGGCCGGCACGGCACGGATCCATTCGCCGGCGCCGTACGACTGGCTCGCCGCCGTCCTGAGCGGGTGTGACACGTCCCGGCTGCCGTCGTTCCCGCCGGCGGCCCTGGCGTGGCTCGGGCAACACGACGCGGCGCCGGTCGAACGCTGGGCGCCCGGCGCGCTGCTCCGGGTCGCCGTGCGGGTGGTCCGCGCTCTGGTCGGCGCTGGACCCGCGGTGTTGCTGGTCGAGGACCTGCACGCCCTCGACCCGGCCAGCCTCAACCTCGTGGGCGAACTGGCCACCGCACCCGAGCTGCCGGTGCTGCTGGTCGTGACCAGCCGGCCGGCGGCTTCCGCACAGGCCCCGGACCTCGTCGCCCGTACGTTGGCGCGGCTGTCCTCCACCCCCGACGCCGTCCGCCAACGGCTCGGGCCGCTGCCGCGAGCCGCGGTGGCCGACCTGCTGGCCGCGGCGTTTCCGGGCACCGCCGTGCCGGTCGCGACCGCGTTGGCGGTGTACGAGCGCACCGGCGGCAACCCCTATGCGGTAACCGAGCTCCTCGCGGCCGGCCATGGCCCGGAGATGCCGCTGCCCGACGCGGCCACGCCGGTGCCGGAACTGACCTCGCGCGAGGCGGAGGTGCTCGCCTGCCTGGGAACCGGCATGTCGAACAAGCGGATCGCGCGCTCGTTGGGCATCTCCGTGCGGACCGTCACCGTGCACGTGTCGAACCTGCTCCGCAAGACCGGCACGACCTCACGCACGGAAGCGGCTCTCTGGGCGGTCCGCCGCCGCCCGGCCGACATCGTCCCCGCGCCGCGTATCCGCACCCCGGCCGCGACCCGCTAGCCGCTTTGCCGGCCGGCACGCCGCCGCGCGCCGGCGGCACCGGCCCACCGACCCGGGTGGCCGGCACGGTCAGCCGGCCGCCCTCTTGGCCGCAGTGGCCTTCTTCGGCGCCGCCTTCGAGGCGGCCTTCTTCGCGGTCGTGGCCTTCTTGGCCGTCTTCTTGGCCGGCTTCCTGGTACCGCCGTCGGCGCTCTTGGCCGCCGCCTTGGTCGCCTTCTTGCGCGGCGCCGACGGGTTGGCCCGCTTCTCCGCGAGCATCTCCGAAGCCTGCTCGACCGACAGCGACTCGGGCGTCATGCCGCGGCGCAGCGACGCGTTCGTCTCGCCATCGGTGACGTACGGACCGAACCGGCCGTCCTTGATGACCAGCGGCTTCTCGGTCAGCGGGTCGGGGCCCATCTCGCGCAGCGGCGGCGCGGCCGCCCTCCGCTGGCGGCCCTTCGGTGCGGCGAGCAAAGCCAGCGCGTCCTCGAGCGTGACCGTGAAGAGCTTCTCCTCGGACTCGAGGGAGCGGAACTCGTCCCCCTTCTTGACGTACGGCCCATATCGCCCGGACGCGGCCAGCACCTCGGCCCCGTCGGCCGGGTCGACGCCGACCACCCGGGGCAGCGTCAGCAGCTTGAGCGCCTCGGCCAGCGACAGCGACTCGGGCTCGTGCGCCTTGAGCAGCGACGCCTTGCGTTCCCCCGCCGCTACGTACGGCCCGAAACGGCCCGACTTGAGGACGATCTCCTCGCCCGTCTCCGGGTGCCTGCCGAGCCGGCGTTCACCGCTGCCACCGACGAAGAGCTCGTCGACCTTCTCCGGGGTGAGCTCGTCGGGTGCCATGCCATCCGGGATCGAGACCCGGTCGCCGCCGCCGTTGCCGTTCGAGCCGTCCGCGTCGCCGTCGTCGTCCCGGCCGGTCGACGACGGCACGCCCTCGACGCCGGGCAGCGTCCGCTGCAGGTACGGCCCGTAGCGGCCGACCCGGACCAGCACGTCGCGGCCCTCGTCGTCGCGGAAGAGTGGGATCGAGTTGACGCTGCGCGCGTCGATCTCCGACAGGTTTTCGGTGACCAGCTTCTTCAGCCCGCCCGCCGCGGAGATCGTGCCGTCGGCCGACATGTCGCTGCCGAAGTAGAACGACGTGAGGAAGTCGACCGCGGCCTGATCGCCCCCGGCGATGTTGTCGAGCTGGTCCTCCATCGCCGCGGTGAAGTTGTAGTCGACCAATCGTGGGTAGTGCCGCTCCAACAAGCCCACGACGGCGAACGCGAGGAACGACGGGATCATCGCCTGGCCGCGCTTGAACACGTACCCGCGGTCCTGGATCGTCCGCATGATCGACTCGTACGTCGACGGGCGGCCGATACCCAGCTCCTCCAGGGCCTTGACCAGCGACGCCTCCGTGTAGCGAGCCGGCGGCTGGGTGTTGTGGCCCAGCGCCTCCAGCGCCTCCGCGGTCAGCGGCTGGTCGCGCACCAGCGCCGGCAGCCGCCGCTCCGCGTCTTCCGCCTCGGCGGTCTCGTCGTCGGACCCCTCGACGTACGCCCGCAGGAAGCCCGGCTCGGTGATCGTCTTGCCGGTCGCGCCGAAGTCGACCTCCTCGTTGGCGGTCGAGATGGCCCGGATCCGCACGGAGATCGATGAGCCGACCGCGTCGATCATCTGCGACGCGATCGTGCGCCGCCAGATCAGCTCGTAGAGCCGGTACTCCTCCGCGGACAGCTCGCCCGCCACCTCGCCCGGCGTGCGGAAGTCGTCGCCCGCGGGCCGGATCGCCTCGTGCGCCTCCTGCGCGTTCTTCACCTTGCCGGTGTAGCGGCGCGGCTCCGGCGGCACGGCGTTGGGCCCGTACAGGTCGGTGATCTGCCGGCGCGCGGCCGCGATGGCCTGTTCGGACAGGTTGACCGAGTCCGTACGCATATACGTGATATAGCCGTTCTCGTACAGCCGCTGCGCCGTGCGCATCGTCTGCGAGGAGGAGAAGCGCAGCTTGCGCGCCGCCTCCTGCTGCAGCGTCGAGGTGATGAACGGCGCGTACGGGCGCCGCCGGTAGGGCTTCTCCTCGACGCGCGTGACGGTGAACGGCCGCCCGTCGAGACGAGCGGCCAGTCCGCGTGCTCCGCCTTCGTCGAGGTGCACGACCCCCGACTGGGGTCGGACCCTGCCGGTGGTCGGCTCGAAGTCCCTTCCGGTCGCGATCCGGTCGCCGTTGAGCGCCACCAGCGTCGCGCCGAACGAGCGCGGCCCGTCGGCCGCCTCGCCCTGGACGGCCAGCGTCGCCAGGATGTCCCAGTATTCGGCCGAACGGAACGCCATGCGCTGCCGCTCTCGCTCCACCACGATCCGCGTCGCGACCGACTGCACCCGGCCGGCCGACAGCCGTGGCATGACCTTCTTCCACAGGACCGGCGACACCTCGTAGCCGTACAAGCGGTCGAGGATGCGCCG
>DATDJX010000291.1:0-4831 GCA_036520275.1 Asanoa sp. | reverse complement strand
GATGATGAAGTTGCGGCGGGCCTTGGCGGAGACGGCGTGCTCCTTCTTGGCGTAGAACTCGGGGCTGCGGATCACGCCGGCGAGCAGGGCGGACTGGGCGGGCTTCAGGTCCTTGGCCGACACCCGCCTACCACCGGTGGAGAAGTAGGTGCGGGCGGCGGCGTCGACCCCGTAGGCGCCACGGCCGAAGTAGACCGTGTTCAGGTAGAACTCGAGGATCTGGTCCTTGGAGTACTTGCGCTCCAGCTTGACCGCGATCACGGCCTCCTTGAGCTTGCGGAACAGCGTGCGGTCGCGGCCGACACCCGGGAAGGCGTTCTTCACGTACTGCTGGGTGATGGTCGAGCCGCCCTCGGAGATGCGGCGGCGGAGCAGGTTGGCGAAGGAGGCCCTTGCCAGGCCCCGCCAGGAGATCGCCCCGTGCTCGTAGAAGTCGCGGTCCTCCGCGGCCAGCGCCGCCCGGCGCATGTGCACCGGGATCTCCTTCAGCGGCACCACCCGGCGGTTCTCCTGGGCGGTGAGGGTGCCGATCTCGGTGTGGCCGGTGTGGTCGAAGAACACGATCGTCTGGGCGGTCGGTACCTCGTCGGGAAGGGGGACGCGAGCGAACGCGTAGATCAGCCCGATCAGCGTGCCGGCGATCACCGCCAGGGCGGGGATTCCCAGGAACAAGGCCCAGCGCAGGATGCGACGGAGGCGGGAGCGGGGGTTCGGCTCCTCGCTCTGCGGCTTGGCGTGTCTGGCGGCCCGGGTGGGGGTGACCGTGGGTGCTGCCATGGTGGACGACTTTACCCCACTGGCCATGCAATGCCGATTCGGGCCGCGCGGCCGCGCTAGCCGACGTGGCGGCGGCCGAGGAGGTAGCGCTGGGCCAGGTGGTTCCAGCAGCAGGCGGTGCAGACCTCGACCACGTAGCAGGCCACCTCGTCCACCGAGCGGTCCAGGTCCGGCAGGCCGTCGCTGGGCCAGACACGTCCGGACGACTGGTGCAGGGCGTCGCCGAACGCGTAGGTCACGTGGACCAGCGGGGACTCGGCGCAGACCGGACAGGGCACCAGGGTGCGCTCGCCGACGTTGCGGGCCGCCCGCAGCAGGTCGGGGTGGGCGTCGCAGACGTCGTCGCGGGACAGGCGCCCGCCACGCAGGTCGGTGAGCTTCGCCCGCTTGGCCAGGGTGTAGTCGACGAGCCGCATGGTGGCGCCAGTGTACCTGGGACCCGTACGGAGGACCGGTCAAGCATGCACGGCGCGCACGTTCCGGCCGGCGGGTGGTGCAGCGCACTGGCGGTGCGGCGCCGATGCTTGGCCGGCCCTCCGCATAACGGCTTGGCCACGCGAGTTGACATCGTCGTGCGGGCGTACCTATCGTGTCGATACATCGAGCCGATACATCGGCGCGATAGGGCAGCAGGTAGTGAACCACACGCAAGAGGGGACGTGCTCGTGCTTGAGCTTGCCGTGCTCGGGCTGGTCAAGGAGTCACCGATGTCCGGCTACGAGCTGAAGAAGCAGCTCTCGGTCAAGCTCGGCGCCTTCTGGCGGGTCAGCTATGGCTCACTGTATCCCTGCCTGAAGCGGTTGGCGGCCGACGGGGCCCTCGAGGTCGAGGTCGCCCCGTTCACCTCCCGCAAGAAGCACGTGTACCGGCTGACCGAGCGGGGCAACGAGCTGTTCCACGAGCTGCTCGAGTCCGCCGAGGGGCACGACCTGGAGCAGGACCGGTTCTCCCTGCGGCTGGCGTTCTTCCGTTACCTGCGTCCCGAGACGCGCCTCGACCAGCTCGAGCGGCGCCGCGGCTACCTGCAGGAACGGTTGGCCGTCATGCGCAGCTCGCTGCGCGCCGCCAGGGACCGGATGGACGCCTACACGATCGAGCTGATGGACCACGGGCTGGACGAGCGGGAACGCGAGATCGCCTGGCTCGACCGCCTGATCGCCCGCGAACGGCGCTCGACCGAGGGCGAGCCCCCCCGCAACAGCCAGCTCCACCAGGCCGCAGACGGCCAGGATTCCGCTGGGCATCCAGCCCAGCTCCCCCATACCCCGCGCGACCCCCGCCTGCCCGCCCAGACCGGGTAGGCCGCGCCGTCCAGGAGGAGGAGACCAGACACCGATGGGAAAGCTACGCGTCGCGATCGTCGGCGTGGGCAACTGCGCGTCGTCGCTGGTGCAGGGCGTGCACTACTACAAGGACGCCCGGCCAGGTGACCGCGTCCCCGGTCTCATGCACGTCGAGCTCGGGGGCTACCACGTCCGCGACCTCGAGTTCGTCGCCGCCTTCGACGTCGACGCCAAGAAGGTCGGGCGCGACCTGTCCGAGGCGATCCACTCCGGCGAGAACAACACCATCCGGTTCGCGGACGTGCCGCCCCTCGGGGTCGAGGTGCAGCGCGGTCCGACCCTCGACGGCCTCGGCCGCTACTACGCCGAGACCATCCGGGAGTCTGACGCCCCCGCGAGCGACGTGGCCGTCGCCCTGGCGGCCTCCGGCGCCGAGGTGCTCGTCTGCTACCTGCCGGTCGGCTCGGAGCAGGCCGCACGCTTCTACGCCGAGCAGGCGCTCAAGGCGGGTGTGGCCTTCGTGAACTGCCTGCCGGTGTTCATCGCCGGCCGGCCGGAATGGGCGGAGCGCTTCACCAAGGCCGGGGTGCCGATCATCGGCGACGACATCAAGTCGCAGGTCGGCGCGACCATCGTCCACCGGGTGCTGAGCCGGCTGGTCGAGGACCGCGGCGTCCACATCGACCGCACCTATCAGCTCAACTTCGGCGGCAACATGGACTTCATGAACATGCTGGAGCGCAGCCGCCTGGAGTCGAAGAAGATCTCCAAGACGCAGGCGGTGACCTCGCAGGTCGACCACGACCTCGGCAGGCGCAACGTGCATGTCGGCCCGAGCGACTACGTCCCCTGGCTGGACGACCGCAAGTGGGCCTACATCCGGGTCGAAGGCCGCGCCTTCGGCGACGTGCCGCTCAACATCGAGCTCAAGCTCGAGGTCTGGGACTCGCCGAACTCCGCGGGGGTGGTGATCGACGCCGTCCGCTGCGCCAAGCTGGCGCTCGACCGGGGCCTCGGCGGGCCGCTGCTCGGCCCGGCCGCCTACTTCATGAAGTCGCCGCCGGTCCAGTACACCGACGACGTCGCCCGCGACCTGGTCGAGGAGTTCATCGCCGGTCGGGACGGGCAGGACCTGCCGCCGGCGCGATCCTCGCTCGACCACGTCACCCAGACCTGAGGCCGCCTCCCGACACCGCCGCCCGGCCAGCGCCGGGCGGCGGCTTGTTAGCCTTGGCTCCTGGGAGGGCCTGGCGATGGATCGAGGACCGAGGAGGACGGCGTGGCCCGAGGCGACTGGTGGCGGCACGGGGTCATCTACCAGATCTACCCCCGCAGCTTCGCCGACGCGAACGGCGACGGGGTCGGCGACCTGCCAGGAATCACCGACCGGCTGGACCACCTGAACGACGGCACCCCGGCGTCGCTCGGCGTCGACGCGATCTGGCTGTCGCCCTTCTACCCCTCGCCGATGGCCGACTTCGGCTACGACGTGGCCGACTACACCGGCGTGGACCCCCTGTTCGGCAGCATGCACGACTTCGACCGCCTGGTCGCCGAGGCGCACGCCCGCGGCATCCGGGTGGTCGTCGACCTGGTGCCCAACCACACCTCCGACCAGCACCCCTGGTTCCTGGAGTCGCGCGCCTCGCGCGACAGCCCCAAGCGCGACTGGTACGTCTGGGGCGACTCGCGGCCGGACGGCTCGCCGCCCAACAACTGGATCAGCGCCTTCCCGCGGGCCGGCAGGGCCTGGAGCTTCGACCAGCCGACCGGACAGTGGTACCTCCACTCGTTCACGCCGCAGCAGCCCGACCTCAACTGGTGGAACCCCGAGGTGCGGGAGGCCATGGACGAGGTGATGCGGTTCTGGCTGGACCGCGGCGTCGACGGCTTCCGGGTCGACGTCGCCCACAAGATGGCCCGCGATCCGGAGCTGCGCGACAACCCGCTGGTGGACCTGGACGAGGACGCCGAGCGGGACACCAGCGCCGAGGCGAGGGCGCGGCGGCTGGCCAGGCGGAAGAGCCTCGAGCGCCGCGACGAGGACTGGCCGGAGGTCCACGAGATCCTGCGCCGCTTCCGGCGCACCCTGGACGCCTACGACGACCGCATGGCGGTCGGGGAGGTCTACCTGCTCGACCTGAAGCGGCTGGCCCGCTACTACGGGGCCGGCCAGGACGAGTTCCACCTGGCGCACAACTTCGTGTTCCTCACCCAGCCGTGGAAGGCGGAGGCCTTCCGCTCGGTGGTCGACGAGTTCAGCGGCCTGCTGCCGCCGGACGCCTGGCCGGCCTGGATGCTCGGCGACCACGACGTGTCGCGCATCGCCAGCCGCTACGACGAGGGCGGCGACGGTCGGGCACGCGCAAGGGTGGCGGCGATGCTGCTGCTCACCCTGCGGGGCACGCCGTTCGTGTACGCCGGCGACGAGATCGGCATGGCCGACGGCGAGGTCCCGCCCGACCGCGCGGTCGACGTCGACGGCCGCGACCCGCAGCGCACCCCGATGCAGTGGGACGGATCGCCGGGAGCCGGCTTCAGCGCCAGACCGGGCGCGACGCCCTGGCTGCCGGTCGGGGCCGAGGCCGCCAGCGTCAACGTGGCCGCGCAGCGGGACGACCCCGCCTCCATGCTCAGCCTGTACCGGCGCATGATCTGGTACCGCAAGGGCTCGCCGGCGCTGCGGGCCGGCGACTACCGGTCCCTGCCGGACGCCCCCGACGGCTGCTACGCCTACCTCCGCAGCGCCGGCGACGAGCGGCTGTTGGTGG